>CADBQR010000130.1 GCA_902796945.1 uncultured Acidaminococcus sp. | reverse complement strand
GGATTCCGCATTCGCCCTTGCAGAATTTGCACGGGCGCTTTTTATTTTGTTTTAACCTCAAACCTCAAAACTCAACGCTCAACCCTGATTATTGCGGTCTGCGATCCGCGATCTGCGGTCTGCGATCCCCTTCGCCACTCGCGACTCAGGCAGTCCGCGCGGGGACAGGGAACCAAGGCTTTATTTTATTCAGCTTTAACCTCAAACCTCAAAACTCAACGCTCAACATTCAACTCTGTTTATTGCGATCCGCGATCTGCGATCTGCAAACTGCGTTCCTGGATCCGTCCTGCTGCAAATTCCATAACGAACAAGTGACAAACTCCCCCATTATCCGGCAATTTATCACAAAGGATTCTTCCGTTTCAGCATCGGTTTGGAAGATGAAAATGATATTATTGCCGCCTTGGAACAGGTAATGGTTGCGGGCGGAGCTCTGTAATCTGGATTTCATTTCCAAGCTTGTCAAATCCAGAATATTGACGTAGGATAAAAGGGATAAAAGGCAAACCGCGATATCAGACCATTGGGCATGTTCTGTCTGCTTCAAAGATTTTTGAAGGGGCAGGCAGAAACTTATTTAGGAGAAACGTACATGAACTATTTCACTTTTAAGGAACCTTATAAGGAACAGGACAGAACAATCTTGGAAATGAACATTCTGCCTGACAAATATTGCACATTCAACTGCATCTATTGTCCTGTCAGCCGAACTCAGTATAAACATATCAAAACAGACAGGTTGGTTCATTTTGAAGGACTGGAAGACTCCCTGGCGGAATTAAACAGGCAGATTGATACAGTCCACCCTGATTTGGTATTCATCAATTCCCTGGGAGAAGCCGTGCTTAATGATGCATTGCCGCAGATCATCTCCTTTATCCATGAGCGGAAGCTACCGGTGCGCTTATTGTCCAATGGGTACCCTCTGGCTTTAGAGCCTTACAAGTCAATTGCCAATACCTGTGAAGAAGTGATCGGTGAAATCAAGAATTGGCAGGAAAAAGATTTCCAATTGACTCAGCGGCCTGTTTCAGGATATACGTTGGCACAGTATCGGGACAATCTCCTTGCCTTTCGCCATCAGTATCCGGGAAAATTTATTTTTGAGGCAACCATTGTCAAAGGTTATAACGATAGCGATGAAGCCGCCTTCTGGCTTGCACAGCTCACTGCTGATCTACAGCCGGATGTCTTGAGTATTCTGGCGTTGACAGATAAACCTTTTGATAAAAAGCTAAAAATTTCGGATGAACGATTGCAGGAAATCAATCGCATTGTGCGTTCGTACTTTACCTCAAAGTAAGGCGAAGGACACAGCCAGAAATTATTCGGCTGAATAATTCACTCGCTGAAACAAAAAGTCAACAGAAGCAACCCTTGTAAGCGGTTTTCTTATCAGTAAGATGGGAAAACCGCTTTTTGCAGGTCCAAAACAGTCAGTACACTGTATAAAAGCTGGAATTTCAGGTTCCATGTTTTTGGGAAAGTAATTTTTAACAGTTTTTGTGCCTGCAGGGGGAAAATGTCTTTTCATGTCAAAGAACGTCCTATTCATGGTAACACCGCAAAATCCTCTTTTTCCTGTAGTATATTTAATTAATAAAACAAGAATGCAGAGTACTGTCTTCGGCGTGTTCTGTTATGGGGAGGGGAAAAAATGAAAAAAACCATGGAAAGACGATTGGCTCGGAAAATCCTGACCAGCCTGCTCTGCGCAGGTACGATGTTCCTGGGGGGCACGGCGATGGCTGCAACGCCTAATCCGGACAAAACGGTTCAAAGGGACGGCAAGACCTGGTGTGTATACGCCCATGATGACATGGGAACAATCACCGGCGCCCCGGGGGAGCCTATCCAGATTGGCGACGGGGAGAACGCCCTCACCCTTTTCTCCACAGCCGAAATTACTTATGAAGGCGGCTACGGCTATGACGAGAGCAGCAACCCGAATACGGATACCGTGTCGGGCAGCGACCTCCACGTCATGAAGGGTGTGACGGTGGAAGGGGGAGGCGTCGACCTGCGCGACGGCCATGAAATACCAGTGCTCCTATCAGCAGATTAGAAACTGGGTCCTGAAGTATAAGGAGATGGGTGAAGAAGGTCTCCAGGACCGACGCGGACGACGTGTCGGCACTCAGCCCAGCAGGACTAAGGAGGAAGCGCTTCGGGACGAGCTGGCGCGTATAAAACGCGAAAACGAAGACCTGAAGATGGAGAATGCGCTCTAAAAAAACTCAGAGAACTAAAGATGAAAGGTCGCAATCTTTAGTTCGCCATCTAATTCAATATTGTGCGATCAAGGCACTTGTGGATAACTGCCACTATCCTGCGAGCAGGCTTTGTGGATACGCTCATGTAGCAAAAGCAGCCTACGATCGCTGGCTGAAGAATCCGCATTCCGAGCGTGAGCTTCGAAATAACGAGGTTGCAGATCACTTGCGGAAGTACCATGAGAAACACCCGGATAAAGGTTATCGCCGCTTACGCGATGATCTTGAACGCGAAGACGGTATTCACATCACCGACAAGAGGGCTCATAGGATCTGCAGGAAGGAGCATATACAGTCGACAATCAGGTGGAGACCGAAGGGATGCACCTGAGGAGCAAAAGATCCAATGTACACTGCAGAGAATGTTCTGAACCGTGATTTTACAGAGGATCATCCCAACGAGAAGTGGGTAACGGACGTATCTGAGTTTAAGTACTACACAGGGATAGAGGTCCATACGGTTTATCTGAGTGCGATTCTGGACCTGTATGACCGCAGGATCGTAGCTTATCAAATCGGCGACCATAACAACAATCCACTGGTTATGAATACATTTGGTGCAGCGGTTGCCGCGGAGTCGAATGCTTCCCCTCTTTTCCATTCCGACCGTGGATTTCAATACACCAGCAGAGCGTTCCATCAGAGATTAGTAAATCACCATATGGTGCAGAGCATGTCCAGAGTAGGGCATTGCATCGATAACGGCCCGATGGAGGGATTCTGGGGGATCCTGAAGCGTGAAATGTACTACGGGAAGCGATTTACCGAAAGAGCAACCCTGGTCAAAACCATCGAGGGTTATATCACATACTACAATACAAAGCGTATTGAGCGCCGGCTGAAGCTCATGATGCCGATTGAGTACCATGAGCATTTTAGACTGGCTGCATAACAAAAAAATCGCCAGCTGGAACAAATCCAGCTGACGACATCATTATTTTTTAGTGTCCACTTGACGGGGAGCACACCAAAAAGCTAAAAGCGATTTTCTTTTTTTATGATTGCACTGCAAGAAATCTTTTAGAAGCGAAAAATTTTCTGTTCAGGGAAAGAATTCGCTGGGATAAGGGCAGGTATCAAAAATTGGTACCTAGATAATTTTAAATAGTGGCACTTTACTCACATCCAGCTGTACCTTACTATAAAAGAGAAATGGATTTTCTTATGCAGGGTTCTCCTCTTTTTTGTATATTTCTGACTGTGGTTTTGCAGTGCGGCAGTTAGAGGATTTCAATACAGGGGAGAGGCATAATATCTTGCAACTTACAGATGAGCAATTTGATTGAGGGGGAACAAGCATGGCATGGTCAAGGAATATGAGTTGGACTTCGTATTATGAGATTCCGGAAAATCTTTGCTCGCTCTATCTGAGACGA
This sequence comes from uncultured Acidaminococcus sp., assembly GCA_902796945.1. Taxonomy (GTDB): domain Bacteria; phylum Bacillota; class Negativicutes; order Acidaminococcales; family Acidaminococcaceae; genus Acidaminococcus. The sequence goes on along the minus strand of CADBQR010000130.1, from coordinate 7,093 downwards.
TTGGGAACGAAAAAGAAAGAACCGACCCGTGCTTATCTCGATGAATTGGTCTATCTGAATCAGATAAAAATTCCTTTTGAAAATTTGGATACCACTCTTTGGAGCGAACCGGTCAGCATCGAGCCCACTGCACTTGTTCACAAAATATTGCTGGAAAACAGGGGCGGATTCTGCTTTGAACTGAACGGCATCTTCTCGCTCCTCCTGCAGTCGCTCGGATTTGATGCCCATATGTGTCCGTGCCGCCAGCTCCGGCACCATGAACCCTGTCCTGTACCGGCTACCCATTGCGGCATTCTCGTCAATTTGGAAGGGCAGCAGCTTTTCTGTGATGTTGGTTATGGCGGGCCTGTTCCGCGCGGCAGTATGGTGCTGAAAACAGATGTAATCCAAAGCATAGGGAAAGAATACTTTTATTTGAAAAACTCGGCAGAATTGGAAGGCTGGCTGACACTCTATCGTAAATCCTCCAATCCATTAAAAGCCGATCTTTCCCTGGTTCAGATTGCTCCGATTTCCTGCTATCTCTGTGATTTCTATGGACAGACAATGCTGCGCTCCCAAGGCCCTTCTGCCTACGAAGAAATGCATGCTGCCATCAAGATGAATAACGGGGGATTTGCTAATCTGCAGAACTATAAGCTGCGTGTCAAGGTTGACGATAAGGATACGATGCGGATTGTTTCTGACGAAGAATTTCCCCTGGTGCTGCAAAAATACTTCGGCATCATGAAAAATAAACACTCTGAGCGAACCTAAAAAAGGCTATTTCCTTATTTGCAGCAGATTGCCGATGGTCGATAGCATAGGAAGCAAACAAGCTGCATTGATTTCGATGCGGAATCGTATCGAAAAAATTGGTACCTAGATAATTTTAAATGGGGGCACTTTACTCATATCCAATTCAGCCCTACTATAAAAGAGAGTCGGAATTTTGTAAGCAGAAGTCCCTTTTCTTATCAGATGCTCACCGCGGTTCCATAGTGTGGCAAGTTAGAGTGAATCAATTTGGAGGAGAGGCGTGGCACTTTGCAGTTAACAGAGAACCAATTAAAAGCGAATATAAAAGATGTCAGGGAACGAATCCAAAAGGCTTGCGAAAGGGCCGGACGCAATCCGCAGGAAGTGACGTTGCTTGCCGTCAGTAAGACGAAACCGGCTGCAGATATCAAGGTCCTGATGGGAGAAGGACAGCACCTTTTTGGTGAGAATTATGTCCAGGAACTGAGAAAAAAATACGAAGAACTGGGCGACCAGGTGGGCTGGCATCTCATCGGGCATTTGCAGCGGAACAAGGTCAAATATATCATTGATAAAGTTCAGATGATCCATTCCCTGGATACACTGCGGCTTGCGGAAAAAATTGAAAAGGAAGCGGCTAAAAGAGGTTTGACCATGGACGTGCTGATGGAAGTCAATATGGCCAGGGAAGAGACGAAATGGGGATTTATGGAAGAAGAAGCACTGGAGGCAGCGAAAGCTATCGGGACTTATCCGCATCTGCACTTACGGGGGCTCATGACTTCGGCACCAGTGACGGATCATGCGGAAACGAACCGGATCTATTTCCGTAAGATGCGCGTGTTGGGCCAGGCTATAGCAGCACAGAACTTTCCCCATGTGGACATGGATATCCTTTCTATGGGCATGACGCAGGATTATGAAATAGCCGTGGAAGAAGGCGCCACCCTTGTCAGAGTCGGTACGGCCATTTTCGGGGAGCGCAACTACCATGTGGATTGGGAAGTCAAGCGGGAGGAAGAGGTGTAAATGGGAAAACAAGACGGGAAAGTAACGGAGAAAAAAGAACTTCTTTCGATGCTCTCCCGCTGCCGGACGATTCACTTGGGGATAGGGGGCAGCCCTTATCCTTATGTCGTGCCTCTGGCCTTTGGAATCGAGGTTCAGGCAGGTAGACCGGTGCTTTACTTTTGCAGTGCGAAAACAGGCCATAAACTGGATCTGTTAGGAGATTCCTGTGAGGTTTCCATTACGGCTGATACGTTTTTTGGTATGCAGGAAAGCCCTAAAGGTGTAGGCTGCCGGTTTGAAAGTGTCATGGGCCACGGCATCTGTGAACGCGTGACTGACCTTATCGAAAACATGAAAGGGCTGCACCTCTTGGCCAGCCGTTACGGGCATCCGGAATATGTGCAATCACTGTATCGCAGGATGTCCTATATTAATTTGTATCGGATTCGTCTTTACGGAATAACAGGAAGAAGGCATCTTCCCGAAATGGGAACGAGCGGGGAGCGGCGCGTTCTCCTTGTGAACGACATGCCAGGATATGGTAAAGTGGCTCTGTCGGTCATGCTCCCTATTCTCTCCCGTATGGGTTATGAAACGTTCACACTGCCGACAGCCCTTGTATCCAACACGTTTAATTATGGCACTGTGAGCATGATGGATACGACGGACTATCTGGAACAGGCTTTAGCCGCGTGGAAACAACTAGGTTTTTCCTTCCCCGCTATCTGTACTGGCTATATTGCCTCGTCCAGACAGGCAGACTTACTGATCCAATACTGCATGGAACAAAAATCGAAGGGCGCTGCTATTTTTGTAGACCCTATCATGGCTGATGATGGAGCGCTGTATCAGGGCATGCCGCAGGATATCGTTTTCTATATGGGAAAATTGTGCCGCATGGCCGACCTGCTGTTCCCCAATATGACAGAAGCCTGTCTGCTTGCCGGGATTCCCTATCAAGAAAGGATGGGAGATAAAACGGCTCAGCAGATCATTTCTCGGCTCCATGCGAAAGGCGCTTCTTCCATCATTATGACAAGCGCCAATGTGGAAGGGCAGAAATGCGTTATTGTAAGTGACAGCGCAGCGGCCTACCGAAAGTACCCGTATCGGGAAATTCCTGTTAAAGCGGTCGGTACAGGTGATATTTTTACGGCCCTGACGGTGGGTCATTACCTGAAGACTCGGAACTTGGATGAGAGTGTAAAAAAAGCTATGCATACCATAAAAATGCTCGTCCTGATGAACCAGGGAAGCCAGGATGTATTTGCCGGGATACCAGTGGAACATTGGCTTCCTATTATTGACAGCTGAGTTTTTTTACAGCGTAGGGATATAAAGCGGGAATTTGCTTTGGAGAAGTAAAAAAGGAAGTAGATGTGATGAAAAATGATTATTTGATTACAGACAATCCACTAAAAGCCCTGTTCCTGTTTTCGCTTCCCATGATTATCGGAAATTTTTTCCAGCAGACCTATACCCTGGCCGATTCTGCTATTGTCGGGCGCTTTGTCGGAGAACAGGCCCTGGCGGCAGTTGGGGCTTCCTACGCGTTTACGAATGTATTTATCTGTATTGCTATTGGCGGCGGCATCGGGGCGTCGGTGAGAGTCAGCCGATATTTTGGTGCCGGAGAATATACGAAAATGAAAGAAACCCTGTACACCGCATTATGGGCCTTTCTCGTGATCAGTTCCCTTTTGGGCGGGTTTGGCCTGCTGTTTAGCCGTGACATCATGGTGATGCTGTCGACGCCGGCTGATGTTTTGGATATGGCGGAACTATATCTCAGCATCTACTTTCTGGGGCTGCCTTTTCTTTTCATGTATTCCGTGCTGTCCGCAATGTTCAATGCTTTGGGGAAGTCAAGGATTCCCCTGTATTTCTTGATTTTCTCATCTCTCTTTAACGTGTGGCTCGACTGGCTTCTGGTAACGCGTTTTGCCTATGGTGTAGCCGGAGTTGCCTGGGCTACGTTGATTTCCCAAGGAATTTCCGCAGTGTGCTCTTTTGGGGTCCTGATTCACCATCTAGCGGATATGCCATCGGCTGCACCGCGGTATTTCGCCTCGGAAGAACTGGCACCTATGGCGCGGATTGCCCTGCCTTCCATTCTGCAGCAGTCCACTGTTTCTATTGGGATGATGCTTGTTCAGTCCGTAGTCAATGGGTTCGGGTCAGAAGCTTTAGCTGGATTTTCTGCTTCGATGCGGGTTGACGGGCTTTGTGTGGTTCCGATGGCAGGCATTGGCAATGCCATGAGTCCTTATACAGCGCAAAATTTGGGGGCAAAGCGGCCGGAGAGAATTCCGCTCGGCGTAAAAGCTGCCTTTAAGCTTGTTTTCCTATTTGCATTGATAAGCTGTTTATCCCTGGAAATGGGTTACCACCAGATTTCACTCTTTTTCTTAAGTGACAAAAGTTCTGCTGTTGCCCTGAGTACAAGTGATCATTTGCTGCGATTTATAGGATTCTTTTTCTGCCTCATTGGCATGAAGCATACGATTGATGGTGTACTTCGAGGCGCTGGGGACATGACCATGTTTACGATTGCCAACCTTGTGAATTTAACCATCCGAGTTTCCATGGCTATGATTTTGGCACCGCGTTATGGAATTCAGTTTGTATGGTATGCGGTACCGCTTGGCTGGCTTGCTAATTTTCTTATTTCCGGGTCGGAATACCGAAGGAAAGTGTGGGCGAAAAAAGTATAGGACGAATTGGATTTTGGCAGAAAAAATTTAGACTTTAAACACGCAAATGGGGCCGCCGCAAAAGCGACAGCCCCAATTTTTTGTTGGTATTGAAAACCCCGTGCTATGCGTGGGGTTCCGGAAAGCTTTTAGCTATACAAAAAAATCTCCTTTATTTAAAATGGATGTGGTCGCAAAACCGCACACACTTAAATAAAGGAGGTTCATTAAATGGATATTAATAGTCTATCACACCTTCCATCTCTCCATGGAATGCTTCATCTGCAAAGTGGAAAAGGGCGACCTGACCTTGCTGGAGCACGAGGCGAAAAAGTGGCTTTCCTTTGATGAACTGGATACTGTGGATTGGCTGCCGGCGGACCTGCTGGTGGTGGGGGAGCTGCGGGAATATCTGGGCGAAGTCTGTAATATATAGCGGAAAATTTAAAACTAGCACACTGTATGATATAATTTTAATTTAATGGCATCAGCGCAAGTACAGGAGAGCTCTGTGTTTTGGGGCTGGGTGCTTCAGTTCTCAGGTCAGATGCAAATTATATCCCCTGAATCGTTGAGGCATGAGTACAAAGCTAAAGTCAGAAAGGCTATAGTATAGTAATGGAATCGAAGGATGGAGGCTAAACTTACGAATGACTGTAAACAGAGTGGCTTTTAATGAGTATGAAACAGCAATCCTTCTTAATTTTTACATCCAAGTTTTACACTGTAATATGCCACACCATCAGGCTATTGAGTGCTGTTCATCGAAGCTTAGGAAATTAGCAAAGAACAGAAAATTTGAGATAGATGAGTCGTACCGTAGCATTAGTGGAATTACGTATCAGATGTCATGCATGGAAGATGTGTATCAGGAAAAATCAGATAAACCAAAGCTTTTTTTTAAGATAGTACGACTGTATAAAGAAAGAAGAAATGAGTTTGATGATTTATTGAAAAAGGCAGAACAAATGGTAGAAGGAAACAATGAAATAAAACCTAGAACTATAAAGACAGAACTAGAGATAGAAAATCCAGAAGAAATAGCACGGATTAGGAAGACTCTTTCTCAGCCTAGGTTTGAGTATGGATTTAGAAATGACAGTGTGGAAATTTCTAGATTTCGTGAATCATATAGTAACGTAAACGGTATCGAGTGTGAACTTGATGATGTCTGTCTTTGGCATATTATCAAAAGAATAGGCTTTTTGTTTGATGAAAAAGTATATCTTATAAAAGATGAAGAGAAATGTCATATTAAGGATAGATTAAAGAAATATGAAGATCAGGGAATAAATATAGTTTATTTCAATGAACTTTATGATTTGAATTTTGAAGAATATGACACGGGAAAAATTATTTCACCGTGTATGTTAAAAAAAATAATACAAAAATTATGTCCACAATACAGTTTTAGAAATAACTATCTTGCATTTAGAAAAAATAATATAAAGGAAACGAAGCTTGTACATGATGATATTTTAAGAGTTTGGGGAGATAATTTGCTCCGTACATTTACGGAGTTATCTGTCAAACTACCGCTGATACCTTACGATAAAATAAAAAACGTGCTCAGTCAAAGCAGTGACTTTTTGTGGAATTGCAATGAAACATATGTACGTAAAGAACACGTTTACATTCCTGAAGATGAATTCAAGCATATTGTCAACTATATAGAAGAAAAATTAAACACAATTGATAGAGTTTCATTTGATGAGCTACCATTGAGTAATATCAGAGAACTTAATTCTCAGTTGTCTGAAACCGCTTTGGATAATGCTCTATATACGATGTTAGAAGATAGATATGATAGGAATAATAAAGTTATCACAAAAAAAGGAGAAAGTCAGAATACATATGCAGCAGTAGTTAAGTATTGCCAAAGTGTAGATAAATGCACTTATGAGAAACTTGAAGAAATTGCCAAGGAAGTTTCTGGGGTAATAAGGCAGCCAGCCATTGTGGAAGCGGCAAACGATACTATGATTCGCATTGACAAGGAGCGTTTTGTAGCCGATGATTTCGTAGAATTTGATGTAGTAGCGATTGACAATACTCTGGACCAGATTGTAAAAGATGGATTTATTGGGCTTAAAGAGGTAACAACATTTGTCAGTTTTCCGTTTTGTGGCTATAACTGGAATTTGTTTTTGCTTGAAAGCTATTGTAGAAGGTTTAGCCAGAAATATATGTATAAGACACGCCGGGCGAATTCGTCAAATTCTGGGGCTATTGTAAGTAAAGACTGTCAGCTGAGTTATCATTCATTGATGGCTCATGCTCTTGCACGTGCAACAGTCAATTTGACAGAAAACGACGTGTTTGATTATTTAACGGAAGCAGGTTACATGGAAAGAAAAAGATATAATGATATTAACTTGCTAATCAGAGACGCAATAGATTTAAGATAATAGGAGGGGGTTAGTGTGTATTCTTATACATACGATGAGGAAACAGGTGGTGTACTCCTAAATTCCTCGCCAACAATTTTTTCAAAGGAACCTAGACCAGTATATGCACCGGAACTTGACCTTTTTGGGTTTGATCAATATTGGAAATATGATAAAAAGAATAACTGCGGTAATACTGCAAACAAAATCGGTAATCGGTGTTGCGGCAACTATGCCGTAGGTCGGAATTAAAACCTGTAG
>CADBQR010000129.1 GCA_902796945.1 uncultured Acidaminococcus sp. | reverse complement strand
TTCATACCTGGCTCCTTTCATGGTCCTTCCAAGATCTTCCGGAAGAAAGCGCCGCCTGAAAGGTCTCCGCCTGCTGATGAATCTTTTTCACATGTTCGGGAAAGAAGTTGAAGTTTTCCAATAATCTGACAACTTCATTCCCCATTGGTTGCGTTTTTTCACGCCTGCTCCATGATTCATCATCGGAGATCCCCATAGGTTCTCCCATTCCGTAATTGCAGGATCCATTCATCCATAAAAAATTGTTTTATGAATTTACAGATTTTTATCAGTTAAATTGTAAGACGCCCCATGGAATTAATCAAATTGAAATAAGTTAGTTATCTTCTTAAATCTTTTAAGAACATCAATTCCCAACCCGGCAGGATTGGCCCTAAAGGCGCTGCATCATTCAGGAAAATCCCTGTAAAATACGCTGCCGCCCTTCTTTCCAGCCGGAAAAAAGGACGGCCGTACAGCGTTTCCTGCGCCATGAAATCGATTGGTTTTATTCTACGGTACGGGTAGCAATGATATCCACTCCCAGGTCCAGTACATTGGGAATCAGGACAGTTCCCGCCTGGACGGGCGCCTTGACTGAGCATTTTCGAATTTCGGCCATCACGGGAAAAATCATGGCCTTGGGAATGGGTCCACTGGTCCGGACGCTTACCAGCGGCATGGATCCGCCTTCGACCAAAATGGAGCTGGCAATGGTCCTGCGGGGTGATACCATCTCCTGACGCGCGTATTCGAGGCCCCGTTTGCAGAGGTTCCCTGTGATGCGCTGAATGGCCACCTGGTCCCCCTGCTTTTCGTATTCAACCTGGAGGAGACAGCCGTTGGGACAGACGACACAGGTCATTTCCTTAATCATTGACGCTCACCTCCAGATCCTGTCCTCCTGTTAACTGATCCTTCAGAAGATGGATTTCAATCATATTAGCCGGCAGTGCATTCCTGACCCGTTTCCTGGCGACCATCGCTTTACCCTGCCGGATGACAATCTCTGCATCTTTTTGGGGAGCCCGGACGCGCAGGGTTACTACCACGTTTTCCGTTCCGGAAATCTTCTGTGGTACCGTATGGCCGATATTTTTCCCGCAGCGAAGCGCAATCGACGCATTGGGCAGTGCCCCGTTCAGGTAGCGTACAACGCCTTCCGCCATGGTTTCCGCCTCCAGGGAAACAAAATCCACCAGGTCATGGACGTGCAGGACGTTGCCGGCAGCAAACAGGCCGGGCACGGTGGTCTGATACCATTCGTCCACGTAGGCTCCGCCTGTCTGGGGGCAAAGTTCCGCACCGGCACCAATGGTCAGTTCGTTTTCCGGGATCAGGCCGACCGACAGGATCAGCGTATCGCAGGCATATACCTTTTCTGTGCCCGCAAGGGGCTGCAGTTTTTCATCCACCTTGGAAACCACGACTTCCTGTAAACGGTCCGTTCCCCGGATATCCGTCACCGTATGGCTCAGGAAAAGGGGAATCCCGTAATCATTCAGGCACTGCTGGATATTGCGGGGCAGCCCGCTGGGAATGGGATTGATTTCAAAGACGCCAAGGACATGGGCGCCCTCCAGCGTCAGACGGCGGGCCATAATCAGTCCGATATCGCCGGAACCAAGGATGACAATCTTTTTCCCTGGCATCCGGTTCTGCAGGTTCATATAGGCCTGGGCGACACCGGCCGTCAAAACGCCGGCCGGGCGGGTTCCGGGAATGGCAAGGGCACCTCTCGTCCGCTCGCGACAACCCATGGCAAGGATTACGGCACGGGCCCGGACATGAAGAAGTCCGTCCCGGTGCGCCGCATAAACATCATGGTCCGGGGTAATCTGAATCACCGTTGTATCCGTAATAAAGCGGATGTTCCGCTGCTTCACTTCCTGAATGAAGCGATCGGCGTATTCCGGCCCGCTCAGGGATTCCCCGAACCGGGTCAGGCCAAATCCGTCATGGATACATTGCTTCAGGATGCCTCCCAGCTTATTTTCCCTTTCCAGGATCAGGAGATCCGTCACGCCCCGGTCATACAGGCGAACCGCTGCCGCGAGTCCGGCAGGACCGCCGCCGACGATGACAACAGACGCCTCCATGACCTGGTTTACTTTATTTAAATTGTCCTGTCCCATCCCCATCAATCCTCCTTTTCAGCGGAACGCATAAGGCCCGTGAAGAGCCATCCGTTTTCCTTCTGGTAGCGAAGGTCTTCCGGTCTTACGCCCAGTTCCTGTTCCAGGAGTTCCGTAATTCGGGTCTGGCAATACCCGCCCTGGCAGCGGCCCATCATGGACCGGGTACGGTTCTTGATACCCGTAAGGGTATGCACCCCCAGCGGGTTATGGATGGCCCGAAGGATTTCTGCCCTGGTCACGTTTTCACAGCGGCAGAAAATCTGGCCGTAATCGGGATTTTCCCGAATGGCCTCCGCCTTTTCTTCCAGGGTCATCTCGGAAAAACGTTTATAAACCTTTCGTTTGGGGTCGAAGTTTTCATTGGCGGCAACCAGGTGTCCGTGTTCCTCCTCCCGACCGCAGATAAGGGACGTAATCCGGCGGGCAATGGGCAGCGCGGCCGTAACACCCGGCGATTCAATTCCGACAAGGCTGACCGTATTGGGAATGGTTTCATCAGCCCGAATGGAAAAGTCCAGGATTTCCCGGGTTTCAGGATCGATGTTCCGCCAGCGGATCCCGGCAAAATTACGAATAAAGAAGCGCCGCTCCATCTTGGTAAACATCTTGCGCCCATCCTCGAACAGGCGGTCAAGGCTTTGTTTTTCATTGGCATAGTCTTCGGGGATATGGGTATAGTACCAATCGGGACCGACCAGGATATTCCCATCCACCGTGGGCGTGGCATGGGTCACAAATCCGCCGTTATCCTTCGGAGCCGGATAGACCGGTGTCCTGAGATAAGCGCCGGCCTTTTTGTCCAGCACATAATATTCGCCTTTGTATCCGACCTGCGGCACAGGGTTGTACCCTAACAGGCGGCCGATTTCATTCGCGTAGGCACCCGCACTGTTTACAACCCATTTGGCATAGATCATGCCACGGTTTGTCGTGATCCGGTACAGGTCTTCCTCTTCAGAAAGCTGCATGGCCTGCACCTTTCGATCGGTCAGAAGGGTTTTGGGAAGCGCTTCATGGCCGACCCGGACAATCCCGGTTACACGGGATCCAAAGCGGAACTGCGCCCCGTTTTTACAGGCATTTTCCCCCAGGGCAATCGTATACTGCATGGGGTCCAGGATGCCGGAAGACGGGACATACATGGCAAAGTTCCCGCCGGCATTCGGTTCGATGCGATGCATCTCTTCCGCGTCAATCATACGGATTCCCCGGACGCCATTGGCTTCACCATTGGCCTTGAATTTCAGGATATTGGCCCGGTCATGGTCCGTAAACCCGACCACCAGCTTTCCCGTCCGTTTGAAGGGAATGCCCAGTTCAGCGGCCACTTCATCAAATTCCTGGTTTCCCTCTACTGAGTATCGGGCCCTGCGGGAACCCAGCTTGTAGGTAAAGCCGGCATGAAGCATGCCGGTATTGCGGCTGGAGTTTCCCGTGGCCACATCCAGTTCCTTTTCAAGGACCAGCACGTTCAGGCGATACCGGGACAGTTCCCTTGCCACGGCGCAGCCAACGACGCCGGCACCGATTACCGCTACATCATAGACTTCCATCTTATCGCTCCTCTACTGCCCGGTTGGGCGAATTTCAGAAAAAATTTCCCGTTGTTTCCAAGGGTAAATCCGAAACGCTCAGAGACAGGGACGCTCCGCTTCCGAGCTCCTGTCCCGCTGCGTGACAGCGTTGATATGGACCTTGATCATGCGGGCCAGGACGGGGCTCCGGCGTTTCCTGCAATTTAGCAAAATTTTCTGTTATCACACCACATATAATCGAATTATATTGCTATAATAGAAGCAAGTAAACTTAATTATATCTGTACCTGCTCTTAGGGAAGCAATGACCAGGCAATGGGAACAAAACGGGAGACGGATCCGGAAAGCGTAAAACAAAGGTCCATTTCGCTCCCCTGTCCTGGTTTTCTGTCTGTGCCATCCGTAAGAGCCTTTGGAGAGAAGGAAAGATTGAGGGAAAGGAAAACCCATGGATACCAGACTGATTGAACACGTTTTACAAATTGCCAGGGAAAAAAGCATCACCAAGGCAGCCGAAAAACTGTATCTCACCCAGTCGGCCCTGAACCAGCAGCTGCTGAAACTGGAGCGGGAACTGGGAACCGAACTGTTTCGCCGCACGAAATCAGAACTCAAGACGACAAAGGCGGGTGAGATCTATCTGGAAGGAGCCCGGGAAATCCTGCGGATCAAACAACAGACCTACACCCGCATCAGTGATCTGACCGATGATTACAATGCGACCCTTTCGGTGGGCATGACGCCTGTCCGCGGTCCCAATATGTTCGTCCATGTATATCCAAAATTCCATGCGGCCTTTCCCCATATGGTCATCATTCCCTATGAGCTGAGCGTTTCCCATATGCAGACGCTGATTGCCCGGGGCGACCTGGATATCGGGTTCATGACCTTATTTGACAAGCAGCGTACCGACGATACGTACATCGACCTTTTCGAGGAAGAGATCCTCATTGCCGTGCCTTCCTCGATTGATGTGTCCGATGCCGTCATTCCCCGCAAGGCTGGGCGACCGGCCATTCGCCTCTCCGCGCTCAAGAACCAGCATTTCATCCTGCTGCGCAAGGAAACCACCATGCGCCCCATCATCGATAAACTGTTCCGGGACAATCAGGTGTATCCGCAGATCCTGTTTGATACGGTCAATCCTTCCACGATCCTGGAAATGGTCCAGGCCGGCATCTGCTGCGGCATTGTGGCGGAAACGTCGACCCGGAAATACCAGAAGGGCATTCAATACTTTTCTTTCGAAACGCCGCTGCGCTGGAAAATGACCGTCAGTTGCCAAAAGGGAACCATGCTGGGCAAGGCGGCCAAACTTTTCATTGAAGAAGTGAAGAATTACTGGAGCGCGGAAGGCAGCACGCCGGACAGGCAGGAAGGATAATTCGCTACCTGCCATCCGTTTCTCAGACCCGAGCCCGCCAAATACGGACAGGACCTGCTGACAGGCCCCTTTGAAGGGAGCCTGACTGGCAGGTCCTGTTTTTTTGTTCGGATCTTAAAAACCCGATTCTTACCGCACGAGGCAAGGTTTCTTGCAGTCATATTTCCAATTCGGAATAAGGTACTGCATCGCCATGGCGTCATCACGGTCGTGGGAAGGCATTGCATTGTACAGTTTATTGGCGGCCATGACCTTGTCCATATCAATGGTGACACCCAGTCCCGGCTTATCAGGCACTTCCAGGAAACCATTCCGGATCTGGGGTGCATCCTTGAGCAGGTTCTGGCCATCCTGCCAGATCCAATGCGTATCGAGGGCTGTCGGATTTCCCGGTGCAGCAGCGCCGACCTGGGCAAAAGTAGCCAGGGTAATATCGAAATGGTTATTGGAGTGGCTGCCCCAGGTAAGTCCCCAATCCTTCAGTAGGGCTGCCATGCGAAGACTGCCTTCCATGCCCCAGAAATGAGGGTCCGCCAGGACAATATCCACGGATTTCAAAGCGGCGGCATGATAGAACTGCCTCCAGTTGGTAGCAATCATGTTCGTGGCTACCGGCAGATGGACCGCGTTCTTGAATTCCGCCATGACTTCACGGCCAGAAAAGCCGGCTTCCGGACCGGCCGGGTCCTCAATATAGCTCAGGACCCCTTCCATGGGTTTGCAGAGGGAAATGGCTTCTTCCAGGCTCCATGCGCCATTGGGGTCAATATTGATACGGGCATCGGGGAAGGCTTTTTTCAAGGCGCGGCAGGTATCCATTTCATAGGATCCTTCCATGACACCGCCTTTTAATTTGAAGGCCCGGAATCCATATTTTTCCTTCAGGATCTGGGCTTCCTCCACAACCTGCTCGTGGGTCAGGATCTCACCGCGACGATAGCGGAACCAGGGATCCTGGCTGTCCTTTTCGTCCAGATACGGCAGGTCGGTCCTGTTCTTATCGGAAACATAGAACAGGTACCCGAGCACTTCCACTTTGTCCCGCTGCTTTCCTTCCGCCAGCAGTTCGCACATGGGAACGCCCAGGTGCTGTCCAAGCAGGTCAAGAAGCGCACATTCGAGGGCCCATTCCGCGCGGACAACAAATTTCAGTTTGGAAATATCCAGGGTCTGGATTCCTTCCCCGTCATCGCCGGCGGCGGATTTGCCACCGCGGTGAATCCGTCCCAGAATGGAGCGGTACTTGCCGACTTCCTGCCCCACCACAAGGGGGATATAGCTTTCCAGGCATTCCTTCGTATATTCGCCGCCATGGATTTCGCCAATGCCAGTATGATCCGCACTGTCCTTCAAAATCACCAGGTTCCTGGTAAAAAAGGGTGCATGGGCACCGCTTAATGTCATTTCCATGCTGTCATAGCCCGCAACCGGGATAACCTTCATTTCCGTTACAATGGGAGTTGCCGCCATTTGAGAATTCCTCCTTATGCTTTGCTGCAAAAGCAGCCATGTTCAAGTAGAAACTCATGCCATCACCTATTGTATTCGATGCAGCGCGACAAATCCAATAGGCAATCCTGATGAAAAAAATCATTTTTGCTAATAGCATTAAAACGCACTGGCGGAGCATGGATATGGCAAATTATTCCGGAGTCAGTAAATCTGCTTCAGGTCCTTCAGATTGCCGGCTTCATCAAATTCCATCTCCCGCGGCTCCGATTCAATTTCCAGGTTCTCGACGGGATGGGCACGGAGCTCATCATAATAGGCTTCAGAAAGCAGGATATGCTCCAGCTTCAGGGTATTGACGATGCGTATCATGCGGATCCGGTTCCTATCAACGCCGACACAGGTCTTGATACAGACCTGGATTGCTTCCCGGTCATTTTCCATGATCATGGGAATGCGGGCATTTTCCAGAACGTTTGAGGTAATCAGGTTGGGGTAGGTCAATGCCAGGTCTACCTTGCTCATGAACCGCTTTGTCGTGGCATGGGCCATCCCCATACCGCAGCCGCTGTGATGGCTTCCTTCACTGAGATCAAGAATGGCCCGCCGCTGCGACTTTAATCCGCCCTTTGCATATTTTGTCGGGAAATTTCCGGTTACATTGGGGTCAAACCCGCTGCCGCTGATATTCTTGCCGATTTCATCCACCACCAGGACATCGCATTCAGGAACGTAGATTCTCCCCATGCTGCGCTTGGCTTCTTCCAAAAGCTTCGGTTCCACTGTCTCGATATCACAATGATTGACAACGGCAATGCGGCTCGTTTCATCGCAGGCATTCTCGATGACAGCCACGGCAAAAAGGATGGGAGCGTTTTTGATGATTGCCCGCCCAAACAGGGGAATGTTCCTTGCCATATTGGCAAAGCCATCTTCATGGCATACCTGGGCACCGGCCTGTTTGCCCAGTCCGATGGTCATCATTTTCATGATGCCGCTTTCATAGGGGCCGCGGAATCCGGTATGGGGCTTGACCCTGCAATTTACAATGATGCCGTCCGCTTCTGCCGCATCCTTCCCGATAAAAACGTCCCGCCCCGCATCGTTGACGCCAATTTTTACGACTTCCATATGACATTTGACAGGACATCCCAGGGTCTCTTCCGTGACTCCAAAATTGGCCAGAACGGCCCGCTGTCCTTCTTCCGTAGCCCCGCCATGACTTCCCATGGCAGCGACGATGAAAGGCCGGCACCCTTTTTCCCTGAGAAAGTCGACCATGGTCCGGACAATTGTCACGGTATTGGCAATCTGACGGCTTCCAACGGTAATGGCAATTTTCATGCCCGGTTTTAGCTGGGAAGCAAATTCCTTCTTCGCCAATTGGCTGCGAAGATATGCCGGTATTGCTTCTTTTTCGATATGGGCTGACGGAAAATACTGCCGTGCCCGGAACATTCTGGGAATCGGCACAGGCCTGACCAATTCCGAAACTACATTTGCCATAACGCATCCCTCCTGAAATCACTGACTGGAACCTTCTGTTCCTGTACTTTTATTGTAAGGAATTTGAATTCCCGGCACCAATATGTAATAATAATTCATGATATCGGCCCCACTGATTGAGTTTTTCAGCAAGGGAGGGAACAAGGGTGGATACGCGTTATCTCCAATACATACTGACCATTGCGCGAAAGCAGAATATGACGAAAGCAGCGGAGGAGCTCTTTGTTTCGCAATCCTCACTGAGCCAATACCTGACCAAACTGGAACAGGAAATCGGGGTTCCCCTTTTTGAACGGAGGCATAACCGGCTGACCCTGACGCAGGCGGGTAAAATGTATGTCGATGCCGCCGAAAAGGTGCTTGCCATCAAACGGAACCTCTATGAAGACATTCGTTCCCTCAATAACATGAGCCATATCAACCTCGGTGTTACGTCCCAGCTGGCCCTGCGCATGCTTACTACGGTTGTTCCTGCCTTCAAGAACCGCTATCCCAACGCGGCAGTCGAAATCACGGAAGGCAACCTGCCGGGCCTGACCCGTATGCTGCAGGAGGAAAAGATTGACTGCGCCGTCATTGTACAGACCGAGTCCTTACCAGTAGGGATGGGCCCCATCACCCCTTTGGGAGAAGAAGAAATCCTGCTGGCAGTCCCTGTTGGTTCCCCATTCTGCCGCCGTCACAAGGAAGACATCATCAACTGGAACGATGTCTTTGACGAACTGGGCCAGGAAAATTTCCTGCTCAGCAAAAAAGGGTCCACCCTCCGGGAAGCCGTAAAGACCATCTTCACCATCCATGACTTTGAGCCCCATACCATGATTGAAACCAACAGCATCGTTACGATGCGCGCCATGGTAGCCATGGGAATCGGGGTTACCTTTATTGGCAAGTCCTGCCTGCAGGATGAGGACAAAATCCGTTATTACCGGCTTTCTCCCCGCGTGATGCGGCAGTTTTCCCTGGTAAAACGAAAGAGCTGGGTCCTTCATGAAGCAGAAGAGCACCTCTGCCGTGAAATCGAAAATTATTTTGCCCAGCCATCCATTCAGTCCCTGATGCATTATGACTGACCGGGAAGGGGACGGGATGCCTCTCCCAATAAAAAGAATCGATTCCCCGGATTTTTCCGGCAGTACCACCAAAGAGCATCGATACCTGCATGAAAAAGGCATTGCCCGCTCTCTTTTTCAGAGAACGGGCAATGCCTTTTTGGATTTTGGAAATTGCCGATGCCCTTCGCAGCCGGCAGGTTACCCAAAATCCGCTGGATGATAAGGGAGATCGTGGTATGCGAGAGGAAAATCACGTCCTTATGCCGTAAGGACCTGTTACGGACCCTGTCAGGACAGGGTCCTGGTTTGCTCAGTCTTCATCGACCTTTCTTCCGCCCGTGCTTTCCTTATAGATCGACCAGATCAGGATGGCAACGGCGATGAAGAAAAAGACGTCGAAAATCGGTCTGTTGAAGAACGCAGCAAACGATTTATACTGCATGATGCCGCGTCTCAGATAGGTTTCCACCATGCCACCAACCAGGAAGCACAGGATAAACGGAGTGGTCTTCAGGCCCAGTTTATGATACAGGTAGCCGATGATACCAAACAGGATCGTGGACTGCACATCAAAGATCCGGCTATTGGCAGCATAAGCACCGACGCAGCAAAGGACCAGGATGCAGGGCATCAGGATGTACTTTGGGATCTTCAGCAGTTTTACGAAGAAGCGGATTCCAAGGCTTTCTACCAGAAGCATGATGGTAATGCAGACTACGCAGGCCGCAAAGATACCATAGACGACATCGGCGTTCTTGACAAACAGGAGCGGACCGGCGGACAAACCATGGATCAGGAAGCCGCCCAGCATCATTGCCGTAACGCCGTCGCCGGGGATACCCAGAACCAGGAGCGGAATCAGGGCCCCGCCGATGGTAGCGTTGTTGGCCGTTTCCGTAGCCACGATGCCATCAGGAATACCCGTACCAAACTTCTCCGGATGCTTGGAAGCCTTCTTGGCCATTACATAGGACAGCATCCCGGAAGTGGAACCGCCGATACCGGGAAGGATACCAATGCCCAGTCCGATGAGAGCGGAGCGAATGGCATTCGGGATCTGGACCTTGAATTCATCCCAGGTCAGACCGATGATGCTGGTCTTTTCCTCCATCTGGATGAGCTGGGCCGTTTTGCCCGTATAGCGTTCCTCAGCCGTAATCAGGATTTCAGAAATAGCAAAGATACCAATCAGGGTCGACAGGGTATCAAAGCCTGCCATCATGTTCGTGTTGCCGAAGGTAAACCGAATGGTACCATCAATCGGAGCCATACCGACCTGCGTAAACATCAGGCCGAAAAGACCGCTCAGAAGCCCTCTCAGGAGATCACCGCTGGATAGTACGGCAACCATGACGAGGGCAAAGAAACAGATACCGAAGTTTTCAGCCGGTGTGAATTTCAAGGCGATGGCCGCCATCTTCGGTGCAAAGAAGGTCAATACAATGAATGAAAAAACGGAACCAATGAAAGAGAAAACAATACCATAGTGCAGGGCCTTGCCCGCCTGTCCCTTCATGGCCATCGGGTGGCCATCAAAGCAGGTTGCAATGGAAGAAGCGGTACCAGGCATATTCAGCAGGATAGCAGAAATCAGACCGCCGGAAATACCGCCGATATAGACGGCTACCAGCATATTCATGCCCATAACGGCCTTCATGCTGAAAGTCAGGGGCAGGATCAGTGCAACCGCCATTGCGGCAGACAGACCGGGAATAGAACCAAAGATAATACCAATAATAACGCCGGCCACCATGAAGAGCAGGGATACCGGTTGGCACACATTTACGAAGGCGCCCAAGAATTGAGTTAACGCATCCATCAGATGTTCCCTCCCCTTCTATCAGATACTCAAAAGTCCGGCAGGCAGTACAATTTCAAAGCCATAACGGAACAGGTAAAATACAACGAGCGTAAAGACTACATCGATAATGACCAATCCGATGATCTTTTTCTTCGTTCTTTCCGGGGGAGGTGCCAGGACGATGAACTGGCAAATCAGGTAAAGCATCGTCGCCAGGATAAAACCGGCAGGTTGGAAAATGAATACATAAATCAGGATCAGAATCAGGCTGGAAAGCATTTTCTTATAATCGCAGTCTTCCGGTGATTCTTCAGCAGTTGCCGAACCGTTCTTCCGGCTCTTGTAGATGGTCTTGACCAGCAACAGGACAGCCAGGGCACCCGTCACGGTGCTGACCAGTTTGGGCATGAAATCAGGTCCAATGGACATGATTTTCGATTTTGGCAGAGCTACAGCCATCATGTACATTCCAATGGAAATCAGAATGAAGAAACATGAGGTGACATAGTCTCCGTATTTTTTCCAGAACATTATTTTTCTCCTTATGAATCAATTTCAGGGAAACGGGGAAACGATGCGTTTCCAACAGTCCCAGCGGGTTTCCCCGTTAAGGGCAACGTGCGTTCCTGCAACCGGAAAACCGACCATTGCAGCAGAAGTAACCCGGTTTCCGGCATGAAACGGCCCGATTTTTTATGGATCGTTTTCCGGCCCGTCCCTTAGTATATTTTTTCCAGGTCGATCAGATTGCCATCCTGATCAAATTCCATGGCCCTGGGTTCCGATTCGATTTCCAGGTTTTCAATCGGATGGGCCCGTAATTCATCATAATAGGCTTCTGAAAGCAGAATATGTTCGAGTTTCAGCGTATTGATGATCCGAATGATGCGGATCCGGTCCCGATTGACGCCAACGCAGGCCTTGATGCAGACCTGAATGGCTTCCTTGTCATTTTTCATGATCATGGGAATCCGGGCATTTTCCAGGATCCTCGAAGTAATCAGGTTGGGATAGGTCTGGTCCAGGTCCACCTTGCTCATACACCGTCTCGTCGTGGCATGGGCCATTCCCAGGCCGCAGCCGCTATGATGGCTGCCTTCACTGAGGTCGAGAACGGCGGTCCGCTGGCTTTTCAGGCCACCGGAAGCATAGGGCGTCACAAAGTTTCCCGTCACATTGGGATCGTACCCGCTACCGCTGATGTTCTTGCCGATTTCGTCAACCACAAGCACATCGCATTCAGGAATATAGATTTTCCCCATGCGCCTTTTGGCATCTTCCAGCAGATGGGGTTCCACCTCTTCGATTTCATCATGGTTCACTACCACGATGCGGCTTGTCTCATCATAGGCATTTTCAATGGTAGCCACAGCAAAAAGGATATTGGCATTCTTGATGATGGCCTTGCCAAACAGGGGAATGTTCTTCGCCATATTGGCAAAACCTTCCTCATGGCAGATCTGCGCTCCGGCCTGCTTGCCGAGGCCGATGGTCATCATTTTCATGATGCCGCTTTCATAGCGTCCGCGAAAACCAGTATGGGGTTTTACCCTGCAGTTTACAATGATTCCGTCGGCTTCTGCCGAATCCTTTCCAATGAGGACATCCTTCCCTTCCTCATTGACGCCGATCTTCACAACGTCCATATGACATTTGATCGGGCAGCCCATACTTTCTTCCGTAACGCCGAAATTGGCCAGGATACCGCGCTGGCCTTCTTCCGTAGCTCCGCCATGGCTTCCCATGGCAGCCACGATGAAAGGCTTGCAACCCTTTTCCTTCAGGAAATCCACAAGGGTTTTCGTAATCGGAATGATATTCGCAATCTGTCGGCTGCCTACGGTGATGGCAATCCGCATACCGGGCTTCAATTGGGAAGTATATTTTTCTTCCTGCAACTGGGAACGAATCACTCCGGGAATATCCTCAGGGGCTATCCGCGTTGTGGTAAAGTACTGCCGCACCTTGAACATGCGGGGAATTGGCACATCCTTGACCAAATCCGAAACAACATTTGACATAGGACCGTTCCTCCTCATGGTCTATGGAACCCATTGCATCATGACACGCGGAGTCTGATAACTCGATGCTTTCAAGCTGACAGGCAGGCCTCCGCTTGCATGGGCATCTTGCAAAAAAGATGCCACCAAAGTAGCATCTTTTCTGCAAACACGCCCGACTGTCACCGATTATTTCTTGCCAAGTTCATCAGCAATCTTCTTGATGGTGTCAAACGTTTCTTTTTCGTGTTTTTCCGTACCTTTCGGATCTTTGTAGCACGGCATGATGCTTAAGTTGCCCAGGGATTTCTTGACATTTTCGTCGTCCAGCAGGCTCTTGGTCAGCTTGTCAAACCAGGCAACGATGTTATCCGGCGTATCTTTCGGGAAGTACAGCTTGAATTCCTGGTTCGGATATACGAAGTTGATGCCCTGTTCCTTCAGGGTAGGATAATTCTTGATCAGGTCGTACCGTTTATCCGTAGGTGCGCCCAGCATTACAAACTTACCGGAGGTCAGATAATCCTTCGTATTGACATAGGGCCCAGGCATCAGGTCAATGGTACCGGACAGCATGGCCGTGATCTTATCGGAAGTGGATCCCGCATCAACAAGGTCCAGCTGAATGCCAGCAGCCTTCTGGAAGGCAAGCAGTTCATAATAGGTATAAGCGCCAACTTCCGTGCAGGCCTTCAGCTTGCCAGGATTCTTTTTGGCCGCGTCGATGAATTCCTTCAGGTTCTTGTATTTTTCGCTCATGACGTACAGCTGCTGGGCCGGTTCCATAGCGAAGGTCGGTCCGACCTTGAAAGCCGTGTAGTTGAAGTCCGTCACGCCGGCAATATTGGCTACGTTGACCAGTTCATGGCCGTACAGGATTGTCGTACCATCCGGCTTGGCCGCTCTTACCTGGTTGGACGCAACCGATCCGGCAGCACCCTTGGCGTTTACCACGACAAAGTCATAACCGGTCTTTTCCTTTGCGTATTTAGCAAATACGCGGGCAGAAAGGTCCGTATCGCCGCCGGCACCAGCCGGAACGATAAGGGAAATGGCACCTTTTGGTTTCCATTCGCCGTTGCTGGCACTCTTCTTTTCAGTCTTTGCACCGCCGCCGCAACCGGCAACCGCGATGGAAAGGGCACAGAGTACACTGATGATCAAATTCCTTTTTTTCATTCAAATCCTCTCCCTTATTTATTTTTGAGATAATTACGAAGACTGCCTCTATCAATCGTCGTAGTTACCCAAATGCCTGAATGGTGAAAAGCCTCTTAAAAAATTTTCTGTTAAGTGTGAAATTTTTTAATTCATTTACAACCAAATTTTATCGTTTATGTACAAGTAATTCAACTTATAAATAGTAATTGTTTCTCTTAGAAAAACTTGGTGTTTGGTCACTCTCTTTTTAAAGCAGGAAGCCGCTCACATCAGGGCATTTTCTTTCCAATACTCCCGTGCCGCCTTCACAAATTCCCTTTCAACCCTACTGATCCGCGCCCCTTTCGGAAAGGCAGCCGCTACATCCCAGCGGAGCGGTTTCTCCAGGGAAAGGTACTGAATGCCCTGTCCATAGGCGGCTGCCGAAGCCTCCGCAACAAACCCGCAGCAGAGTCCGGTCCGGACCATATCCAGAATGGTCGTCGGATTGACTGCTTCAAAAAGCACCTTCGGCGTCACTCCACATTTGGCAAAAAGACGGTCCAGAACCGGTCGCATCGTCGTCCCCCGGTTCAGCAGCACCATCGGACGATCCTTCAGTTTCTCCAGGGAAAAAGCCAGACGCCCCGTGTCAGGCTGCCGATGCATGCCCAGGCTGGAAAGGTCCCAGTTTTGAGGGATCGCCAGAACGATTTCCTCCTCATAAAGATCCAGATACTGGTTTTCATCCCGCTGGCTTTTGAAAAGGGCCATGAAGCCCATATCGAGCTGTCCTGTCCTGAGGCGCTCCTGCTGCTCTGCCACGCTTAATATATGCGGCACCAGGCTCAGGTTCGGGTGCTGCTGATAAAAGGCCGGGTATACATGGACGAACATATCAGGACCCCGCACCGGTGTCACGCCCACTGCCAGGACCCCCTTGAAGGTTCCCGTAAGGTCGCTGATCCGGCTGAAGGTTTCCTGCTTGATGGCCAGTATGCGCCGCGCGCCTTCAAGAAAGATTTCTCCCGCCCGGGTGGGCGTACAGCGATATTTTCCCCGTGTGAACAATTCCGTACCCAGTTCCCTCTCGACCCGGAGAAGCTGCTGATTCAGGGCGGACTGGGTCAGATACAGTTTTTCTGCCGCTCTGGTGATGCTTTTCTCCTCGGCGATTTTCAGCAGATTGGCAAGCACTCGTGTGTCCATGGTCATGCTCCTTGCTTCTTTTTTCTCATTGTAGCACAATTATTTTCTCATCATTTCCCTTCTATTTTCCCGCAACAGAATTAAGTGTACTTCCCTGCAGCGGCGCCCTACAATGAAAATAGACCAAGGCAGCCACAAAGGAGGAATGATCATGACCCTGGCTTATACCAAAGAAAGCATCACCGGGATTACCCTTCATTACTTGTTTGTCCCCCTTCCCCATACCCTGAGTGACGCAAAAGTCCTGCAGGGAAAACAGAAGGCCCTGGACGGCGTTTTCATGACCTGTACGGAAATCAGGACCTCGGAAGGACGCACGGGGGAAGGCTACACGTATGCCCTGCGGGCAGGTGGCCGTTCCCAGTACGAATTGGCAAAGGAACTCGTCCCCACCCTGATGGGGGAGGACCCCAACCAGATTGGTTATCTGTGGGACCGCATGCACTGGGCAGCGAACACGCTCGGTGAAAACGGTCTGATCAACCAGACCATTTCCGCCTTTGACACGGCCCTATGGGACCTGAAAGCAAAGCGGGCCCGGCTTCCGCTCTCCCATCTCCTGGGCTGTTTCCATGACCGGGTTGGCTGCTACAATACCACAGCGGGCTATCTGACCTTCCCAATTGAAGATGTCGTCAAAAAAGCCCGGGAACTCCTGAACGCCGGCATGGGCGGCATCAAATTAAAGGTCGGGCAGCCCGATGCAGAAGCGGATATCTATCGTGTCCGGACACTGCGAAAAGAACTGGGGCCCAAGGTTCCCATCATGCTCGACGCCAATCAGCAATGGGACCTGCAGACGGCCCTGGAAGTTGGCAAAGCCATCGAAGACTGCCACCCGACCTGGCTGGAGGAACCCCTGAATGCCTATGACATCGAAGGCCATCGTGAACTGACCCATACCCTGCAGATTCCCATCGGTACGGGTGAAATGCTTTCCGCTCCGTCCGACCTGCTGCGGTATATCGACGCATCAGCGGTAAACCTGATTATGCCTGACGCGCCACGCATCGGCGGCATTACTCCATTTTTAAAAGTGCTGGACCGGGCCAGGGAAAAGCATCTCATGGTAGCTCCCCATTTTGTCATGGAAATGCATCTTCCCCTGGCGGCAGCCTACAGCGGCAAAGTATGGGTCGAGCACATCGATTGGCTGGAGACACTTTTCCGCGAATCCGTTACAATCCGGAACGGTGCCATGATGGTTCCCGACCGTATTGGCAGCGGGTTCACCTTCAGCCAGGAAAAACTGGCAGAATATCGTCTGGACAGGACCGTCTTTGAATAATCAAAAATCTCAGCCGGAGCCATTCCCTTGCCTGCCGGAACAGGCTCCGGAAGCGGGTGAATGAGCGTCTGCGCCATCACCCTTTTTTGATCTCAGATTGCTATGAATCCAGGGACAGGGGCGCAAATGAAACCCGCTTCTGTCCCATCGGCAGAAATAAGCTTCCCGTGCAGTCCTTGCCAAATTCATGTACAATAGGGAATAAGAAGCAGCCCATGAGGGGCGCATTATGCTTTTTCCCAACAGGAAGCGGGCTCCTTCGGCAGCAGGCAATTTTCTTTTGCCTGAAATCAATATCCATTACAGCCATAGAAAAGAGGCGTTTTCCCATGTTTGACCATAATGACTGGATCGGTTACCTGTCCTCCGGCGGAGAAGAAACGGTCAGATTGTTCCAGGCAGGTTTATCCGGGACTGGCAGCATCACCTTTGCCCGCAAGATAAGGGAACTCCACCGCGCCTATTGCCCGTGCCGGCCCTTAGGCAACGCGGTTCATGACGCACTGCTTACTTTTGCCGATGATGCCGTTGACGCCGCACGACTGGCCGAACTTGGGCAGATGGGTGCCATTGATAATCCGTCCATGGCTGACCGATACCGACAAATATATCAGGCAACCCGCCCGGACCGGGATGCCCTGCAAAGTGACGCGCTTCTCCTTGCAGCTTTTGAGGAAGACCTCCCCTATCTTTCAACGGTTCTGGCCTTTGTGGCACCGGATGTTTTTATTCCTTATTATTTCATCCGCTGTTTCAACGTACTTACCCGCATAGCGGATACCTTCGGGATTTCGCTGCCCCCTGTTCCGGAAAAGAAATCGTATGGCCAGCGGATTTCCTATTATGGGGAACTGTGCCGCCTTTTCCAGCTTTTCCGCAGGGAAAACGGCCTGACACCTTTTGAACTGGATGCTTTCCTCTATGATTATGCCATCCGAAAAATCGCATCCTGGCTGCCAAAACCGGAAATGCCCCTGCCCCATCCCAAAAGCGCCTATTTCATTACGACTGACCGCAGCGATTGCCAGTACAGCGAAAAACCCGACGCTGCTGCTCTCTGGCCATGCAGCCCCGAAGCAGGCCCCGGCGACGATGCAATTTTGTACCTGCGGGCTCCTGACAAGGCCATTACATCCATCTGGCGCTGCCTGTCCGAACCCTTCAGGGATCCTTTTTCGCCCGCTTATTACTATGCCTGCGTGGCTCACCCCGTAAAGATCAAAACAGTTTCCCTGCGATGGATGCAAAAGGATGCCCTGTTCAGGCAGGATCCCCTGGTGCGGGGAAATATGCAATATGCCGGTGGGGTTTCCCTGCCGCCAGAACTGTTTCACCACCTTCTCGCAATGACGGGAACGGAATTCCCTGGACTGGATGGATAAAAAACGGTACGGGTTCCGGAGAAAATGAGCTCTCCGGAACCCGTACCGTCATTTTTATTTTCTTTTTGCTTTATGGATCTGCCAAAGCCGGATTGCAAGATAAACCAGGCAGCAGGCCCAAACGCCATAGCTTCGCTGCGACTTCCTGGCAAAGGCAAGGATTGCCATGATCAGCATCAGGTAATCGGTTTTGATCAAGAAAGAAGGACCTCCTAAGCAGCCACCCCTGGCCATGAATTATTCGACGACAAGGCCCCTGACAGTGCCAGTGGCCTTTCCCAGCACCTTATACTGGCCCTGTTCCACCACAAAGGGCGTCCGGACCAGGGTCAGTGCCTGCCAGATCCGAAGTTGTCCGTTTTCCATCTGCCCAATGAGCAGGGAGCTCCCACCGGTGCCGCTCGTATAGGGTCCGCTGAGGACAGCGATCACTTCGTGATTGGAATCATGATTCAGGTCGATCCAGGCGTATCGGATTTCCGTCTTTGCAAGCGCTTCTTCGCTCAGCCCATAGTATGCCGCAGCCGCCTTTTCCAATTCGGGAAAAGGCTTTTTTGTGATGTCTGTCAGCTGCAGCCGATCCGTTCTTTTGCGGGGCCGGACCCCGGCAGAAAAAGGATGGACCTGGAGCCGGTCAAACTCAATGGCCGTTCCGCCATACTCCTGATAAAGCCGCAGTATGGCCCCTGGAAAACGCCACTCCTGATAAGTTGCGCCGCCTTCACCAGGAACCTTTTGCTCCCGTGCCGGACTTCCGTAAAGACGCTTCAGGACCGGCAAATAACGGGATGCCGCAGCTTCCTCAGGACGGATGATGATGGACATGACACGCCCATCCGCATCATAAAGGGTCCCGGCCTGCCGGTTTTCACTGAAAACCCTCACCGGATACACCCGCCCAATCACGGTCCTGCCGGAAGCATCGTAGGTTTCCCGTCCACCACCAAAGAATTGCTGTGCTTCCTGGTCGTTTTTCCCGAGAAGGGCCAGGCAGCTGTCAAGGGTAAAACGGGTTCCCGTTCCTGCAGCTGCAACCAGGGCAGGTGATTTCGCGGCCTCCCGGGCCTGTACCGGCATCATGCCGGACAGACCGCCAAAACAGAGCCATGCAGAAATAAACCATATGAATTTTTTCATCACAGGCCTCCTTGTCTTGTTACGTCCTTGCAGGAATGCTTTTTCTAAGCTCATGGCTGCGGTAAGTGAGTTCCTCCCGGGCTGCAAAGCCCTGTTTTTCCCAAAAACGGTTCCCGTCCGCATTGCTCCGAAACACCAGCAGCCCCACCTTGGTGACCTGACGGGCCTTCAGTGCCTGCAGGGCCGCATCGACAAGGGCTGTTCCCACGCCACGGTGCCGATAATCCTCCGCTACGGCGGCATGGTAAATATAGCCTCGGCGGCCATCGCTGCCGGCCAGGAGGACACCGATCAAGGTATCCTCAAAGGCGGCAAAACAGGTTTCCGGATTTCGCTTCAGAAACCGCTCAAAGCCCTCCCGCGAATCATCCAGATTATTCAGGCTCATACCAGGACATGAAAGCCAGAGCCGATAGACCTTTTCATAATCAGCAGAGGTCAGCCGTCTGATTTCCATTCGATTCACCTTCGATTCATGTACAGGAAGATTCCAGGATTCCTGCATCGTTCCCTAAAGTATAGCATAGCCGGAAAACAAAGGATACCGTATTTCATATGTATGGCCTGCCTTCCCGCATTCAGGAATGCAGAAAAAGGCACAAAAAAACACCCAACCCCGTTGAGGTTAGGTGTTCGCGAAATGTTCATCTGGTGACCCTGGAGTGATTCGAACACTCGACACACGGCTTAGAAGAAATGATTATTGCTTTTTCTCGGTTTTATTTGCCGCATATAGTGCTTTTTGTTATTTGTATTGTTATATATAGTATATGGTTTCCAGACTGTCAGCTAATTTTATCCAGTACTGCAACTTCAATTCCCTCAATCACCATCCTCTCAAAGTAATGCTTTTAGGATAATCATCAAAATTCAAAACTTCAGAAGCAGGTCCATCAATACGGATTTGGTAACTTTCCCCATATCGGCCATAATTCAGCGTGTCCATTTCATGGCCATATTTCATTTCAAAATCAGCAATCGGATTTTCACAGTTTAACCCGCTCTGATCAAAATATCGATTTTTCCCTTTGTAAATTGTAATCGATTCAACCATATCGCCCTCCGTATTCACGGAAAAGCCCACTGAAGTATAAAGCCAGAATTCTCTTTTCATTCCCCGGGCACTATCTTTTATTCTTTCTTTTAAATTTGGTTCGCCATAGCGTGCCACCAAGTCGTTTGTAGACATTCCGATACAGATACCGCCAACAGACTCCGTGTATACCGGTTCAACCGTATTTCTAATCCAGGTGTGGTAATTTAGAATTTTATGTTTGTGATACCCTGCATCGCCTTGAAGAATATGAATATCCCGAAGCCCTGTATCTTCCCTGATTCGAAAGATTACATGGCCCTGTGCTCCAGCAATTATGTCTTCA
Organism: uncultured Acidaminococcus sp.; assembly: GCA_902796945.1. Taxonomy (GTDB): domain Bacteria; phylum Bacillota; class Negativicutes; order Acidaminococcales; family Acidaminococcaceae; genus Acidaminococcus. Next base: position 1,183 of record CADBQR010000129.1, on the reverse strand, counting down.
ACTGGACATTGATTGAAGCTGGCTCCATCAACCTGCAGAACCACATTGCGATTCAAATCATACCAGGTTCCCTGCATCCCTTTTAGGAAATTATCGCCTCTTTGTGCAGACCAGGCAAATGCAGCTGTGCTGATGCACCAAAAACAAACCGCCAGTAACTTGATTCTTTTCCAATTCATCGAACCAGCTCCTTTAAAAACTTAATCCTTTTTTATTCTGATTTTTTCAGACTATCTTAGAGATAATATCCCAAGCCGCTTCTGTCCATGTTTATTATACAATTTGAGGCATCGTACTTGTCTCCGATAACCGTGGTACTTCCGTTTGTACGATAAAGGATTGCCATAATCCGATTATTGCTAGTCCCTACCATAAAATCAAGGTGGTACCTGTTGCGGTCAAAATAGGTGACGATATAGACTTGCTTCCAACCGCTTCTTGTTTGAATTTTCCATGCACCGCTTTCTTGATAGTACCCCATACGCGGTTGGTTGTCGACGAAGTTAGCATCTTTAGTCGGATGCGCTGATCCATAAAAACGGTATAGGATGAACGTCCTTTACCGTTTTTTGAATTATAAAGTTTTTACTTTAGGAATGCTGTCAAAATCATCCAATACTTTTTTGATGATTTCTTCTACGGTTTCCTTCCATTCATCAGAAAGAGATTCTTCATCACTTTCCCAAGTACCCGCCTTATCCCAAATAGCAATCTCGCAGCTTAAGTGTGCAATAGGGGGAGCATCCCAATAATCATCGTGTTCCTTGCGGAAGGGTTTTCCGTTTTCATCAAAGCCGCAGTCGAAGCAGATTTCGCAGGGTTCTCCTGCAATTTCGGCCTGAATTACCAATCCTGCATTTTCGATTCCCGCTTTTTCCAGACTTATGATTTTGTACTCTTTCATAAAGCATCTCCAGTTGTGACGTAATCTTACTATATCAAATTAACAAGGCATAATCTACTCCTTTCATGTTTTTAAAGACAATCTATCTTTACAGGTAAAATGGTGTTAGGTAACAGCAAAATCATCCTGTGTACAACCATGTAAAGCAATCGGTCCTGCCGACCAAAGCCGGCAGGACCGATTGCTTATTTGCATATATATTATCCGCCTTTCTAGCGAAAGGCACCGATGGAGTTATGAAAACCAAGGTACTTTCGCTCTTTCTATTTTTTTGAACTC
>CADBQR010000128.1 GCA_902796945.1 uncultured Acidaminococcus sp. | reverse complement strand
GGCATTGTCAAAAACGTCAGGACAAAGGCGCTTTTTCGCAATGTTTCATTTATCCGTCTCCTTAACGAGCATTATGATCAAAAGCTCGGTGATGCCGACCGGGCTCATTCCTGCGAACTCATTGTATCATTAAACCTGCAAAATAACACCTATAAGGTCGATCATGTAGCGGTCTTTTCCAAAAAAGGAAAAACCCTGGAAAAAAAGAACCTGAAAGAAGCCTTTATCCCCATTCCGCCAAAGACGTTCATGGATGCCCTTTGTCAGGATGCGAAGGCCAAAGAAGTGATGCAGGCTGGGGACAAGGTCCATGCTGAAAGAGAGCCCGGACAGAAGAATGACACGGTTCTTTCCGGCCGGGAAACGCAGGACCGGATCATGAAAAGCAAAGGAAGGGTGAAATAAATGAAAAGAATGCGTGGTTTTGAAAAAATATCGGCCTATGTGGATCGGGAATTCCCTCTGCCCAGGCGTCAGACCAGCCGCTCTGCCGGTTATGACATCTACCTGCCTGAAGCAGTGACCCTTCCTGCCCATACCCAGATGATGGTTCCAACGGGACTGAAGGCATATATGCAGGACAATGAATACCTGGGAATCCACATTCGTTCCAGTATGGCTGTCAAGCGCCACCTGCGCCTTGTCAATAATGAAGGCATTGTTGATGCCGATTACTATAATAACCCGGATAACGAAGGTCATTTGATGCTGGCCCTGTATAATGACAGTGACGAGGACATTACCCTTCCCAAGGGCGAACGGGTTGCCCAGGGAATCTTTTATCAGTACCTGACCACGGATGACGACGCGGTGGCCCCTAAAAAGGAACGGAGCGGAGGATTCGGCAGTACTTCACGCTGAACAGGAGGACATATTCATGGTTGAAATGAAGGACTTGGTTGCTGCCGTAGCTACGATCGGGGACTGGGGCGGCTATAAGATCTACGAATGGTTCAAACTTTTTCCGGAAGAAAGGGAACAGGCATTGCGGGAGTATATGTACCTGAAAACACATATGATCCAGGACTGTGCCCATCAGGTCGGTCTTAAACCCTCGCTGGAAGCCTGGAACCGTTTTTTTGATCAGGTGGGTACGGCTTTTGAAATGGATCCTTCCAATCTGTGCCACGCCACCTATGACGGGCTGGTGGATGCCCTTCACGCCTATGAAGGGCAGAAAATGAATGCCCAGATCCGGATCTTTGCAGAACGCAGCGGCATCGGTGCAACGGAATATTCAAAACAATTTGTACCGGATTTAACAGAACTGTTCACTCGAACGGCATCGGGATTACGAAAATTACTGCAGGCATAAACAAAAATCCTCTTTTTTGTGAATTTTTGTTGACAGAGTGAATGGAAATGCCTATACTATTTACATAAACTTAACAAACGATAGAGGCGCGGAACCTATGAGTAATTTTCTGAGGGACACCTGGGAGGGAAATGAAAGGACAACCGCCGAAGCTGTTTTCTGGGTGCAGGAAATGGCTGGGATGCAAGTGAATAATTTGCATACTGTCGCCGTGTCAACGGTGGAGAGCTATCTGGGAAGCGGAATCATACTTGTTTTGGCAGGTTTGTTCTGAAGGTCATTGAGAAGCTCTCAATGGCCTCATTTTTTTAAGGATACCGGCGGGTTTCCTTAGCTGAGGAAAGAAAGGATGAATGGTATGATCAAAGTGCTGGTCAACGGGGCCCTGGGCAGAATGGGGCATACGGTCGTACAGACCGTCTTGAAACAGGAAGATATGGAACTTGTCGGTGCTGTTGATGTATTTGGTGCCGGCAAAACAGTAGAAGGCTGCCCGGTCGATACGAACCTTGGTGCTGCGCTGGCTGCACACAAACCCGATGTGGTGGTTGATTTTACGCGTCCCGATGTGGTCATGAACAGCCTTCGCCTGATCCTGAATGCCGGAATCAATGCGGTAGTCGGGACGACGGGATTTACCCCGGAAAACCTGGAAGAATTGAAGGGTCTTGCTGAAAAGAACCAGGTCGGTGTCCTGGTTTGCCCAAATTTTGCTATCGGTGCAGTCCTGATGATGAAAATTGCGGCTGAGGTAGCCAAATACCTTCCCCAATGCGAAATCATCGAACTGCATCATGATAAAAAACTGGATGCCCCCTCCGGGACCGCTGTGCTGACCGCCCAGAAACTGGCGGAGGCCCGCGGTGGCTATGTGGCCCAGGGCAATCCGGAAGAAACTGAGAAACTGGACCGTGTCCGCGGTCATGAATACGAGGGAATGCGGATTCACAGCGTTCGCCTTCCTGGTTTTGTAGCTTCCCAGGAAATCATTTTCGGAAGCGAGGGGGAGACCCTGACCATCCGTAATGATTCCATCAACCGTGAGTGTTATATGCCCGGCGTTATGTTAGGCTGCCGGACAATGGTCAAACGGAAAGGCCTGGCCTATGGTCTGGACGCGATTTTGGAATAATCGGATGCGATTCTGTAAGAAGAGAGGGGTATTATTATGAAGCAGTACAATTTAGCCATTTTAGGTGCAACCGGTGCCGTTGGTCAGGAATTTATCAACCTGTTGAATGAACGGGATTTTCCTTTCAAGAACCTGAGACTGTTGGCGTCGGCCCGCAGTGCAGGAAAAGAAGTGGTTGTCCGCGGCAAGACCTATAAAGTCGAGGAAGCCAAGGCCGACTCCTTCAATGGAATCGATGTGGCCCTGTTTGCCGGCGGGTCTATCAGTAAGACCTTTGCTCCCATTGCCGTCAAGGCCGGTGCGGTTGTCATTGATAATTCCAGTACCTATCGTATGGACCCGGAAGTTCCCCTGATTGTTCCGGAAGTCAATCCGCAGGATATTACCAAGCATAAGGGCATCATTGCCAATCCGAACTGCTCTACCATCATCATGGTGATGGCCCTGAAGCCAATCTATGATCTGTCCCGGATCAAAAGAGTCATTGTTTCCACTTATCAGGCCGCTTCCGGTGCCGGGAAGGATGGCCTGGATGAACTGGAAAACCAGATCAGGCAGGCCGCAGCCGGTCAGGAAATGACGGCCAGGATCTTCCCGATGGCCAGTGCGGAAAAGCATTATCCCCTGGCCCTGAATCTGGTTCCCCAGATCGATATCTTCCTAGATAACCTGTACACCAAGGAAGAAATGAAGATGGTCAATGAGACCAAAAAAATCTTCTCCGATAATGATATGAGAATCACGGCGACTACGGTGCGCGTTCCGGTTTATCGCAGCCACAGTGAATCGGTTAACGTGGAATTGGAACATGATGTGGAACTGGCGGATCTGCGCAAAGCACTCAGCGCGTTCCCCGGCGTCATCGTACAGGATGATCCTTCCCAGCAGCTTTATCCGATGCCGCTTTATACGTCCGGTCTCAATGATGTCTATGTTGGCCGTCTGAGAAGGGACGAATCGGCACCGAACAGCTTCAACTTCTGGTGTGTCGGCGACCAGATCCGTAAGGGAGCCGCCCTGAATACCCTTCAGATTGCGAAAACCATGGTCAAGAACAACTGGCTGTAAGAGGGGGCACCTGAAGAAATGAAGATACTTGTTCAAAAATTTGGCGGTACCTCTGTGGCTACGCCACAAACGAGACAGCTGGTCCTGAAAAAAGTCAAGGAAGCCATCGCCGACGGATATTCACCCATTCTCGTGGTATCTGCCATGGGTAGGCGGGGGGATCCCTATGCGACGGATACCCTGATTGACATGCTCAAATCGGTCAACCAATCGCCGGATCTCCACGAGCTGGACCTGATGATGGCCTGCGGGGAAATCATTTCCTCTACGGTCATGGCTGCAACGCTGCAAAAAGCAGGAATTCCCGCGAAAGCCATGACCGGCGGTCAGGCTGGCATGGTCACGGATGGGAATTATGGGAATGCGAAGATCAAGACGGTGAAAGCCAAAGCACTGAAAGCAGTCGTCGAACAGGGAATCATTCCCGTTATCTGCGGGTTCCAGGGCATTACGGATTCCGATGGAAGCATTACGACCCTGGGCCGCGGTGGCAGTGATACGTCTGCTGCTGCTTTTGGCGTCGCCGTGGGAGCGGATAAGGTTGAAATCTATACGGATGTGGATGGCATCATGACGGCGGATCCGCGGATTGTATCCGATGCCAAGATCATCAAAAAGATTTCCTATGAAGAAATCCGGGAAATGGCTCATCAGGGTGCAAAAGTTATCCACCCAAGAGCGGTTGAGATTGTGATGCGCTATGGGATTCCCATGGTCGTAAAAAGCACGTTCTCCGATGCACCGGGCACGCTGATTACTGCCGATGACAATATTGAAACGATGGAAGACCAGGACAATGTGGAACAGAACCATGCCAGCGGCGTGGCCAATCTCCAGGGTCTGTCGTTCTTCCAGGTCGACCTGAGCAGCGATCCCTCCCATAATGGGAGCCGTCTCTTTGATGTCCTGGCAGCCAATGGTGTCAGCATTGGCAGTCTGAGCTTTCAGCCGAAATCCCTGATGTTTGCGGTTTATTCCTATGCTGCAGAAAAAGCGGAAACGGTCCTCAAAAACGAGGGCTTTACGTATCAATTGACACCGGATTGTGCAAAGGTCACAGTCGTTGGAAGCCATATGGGCGGCACTCCTGGCATCATGGCCCGTTTTGTCGGGGCCCTGACAAATGCAGGAGTTGAAATCCTGCAGACGACGGACTCTGACAACCTTGTTTCAGCGATTGTTGCCGAAAAGGATGTCAAGGTCGCCGTCAATGCCCTTCACGCTGCTTTCGCTTCCGAGGAAGGAGAATCAAAATGACAAAGCCGTATTTTGGACGCCTCATTACAGCTATGCTTACCTTTTTTCATGAAGATGGATCCCTGAATGCAGAAGGCACCGCGGAATTTGCGTCCTGGCTGGTCAATCATGGTTCCGACGCGATTCTGGTCGCCGGGACGACGGGTGAAGCGCCGACAATGAGCTATGAAGAAAAGAAGGAACTTTTCCAAACGGTTATCAAGAAATTGGATCACCGTGTACCCGTCATTGTCGGAACCGGTTCCAATGACACGGCAGCGACGCTGCACATGAATGAACTGGCGGAAGAAGTCGGTGCCGATGGTGTTTTGGTGGTTGGTCCCTTCTACAATAAGCCTTCCCAGGAAGGTTTCTATCGCCATTTCAAGACCATTGCCGACCGCACGAAGCTTCCCGTCATCATTTACAACGTGCCCGGCCGGACAGGATCCAATATTAAACCGGCTACTGTTGCCCGTTTGGCCCGTGACTGCAAAAACATTGTGGCTATCAAGGAAGCTGCCGGCAGTGTGGCACAGGTCGCGGAACTGTATCGTCTGGTTCCCGAAGATTTTTCCATTTACAGTGGCGACGATGGAATGACCCTTCCGTTCTTTTCCGTCGGTGCCTGTGGATTGATTTCGGTTCGGTCCAATTTAGGTGGTGAACTGCTGCAGGACTTGATGCAAAGCTATGAACGGGGCGATGTACAGCGTGCCCGTGATTTAAACAAGATCATGGTGCCACAGGCCGATTCCATGTTCCTGGTCAGCAATCCGATTCCCATCAAGGAAGCAGTTACGACACTGACGCCGTTCAATGCCGGTCCTTATCGTTTGCCTTTGTGTCCGATGACGGACGAGGAACGGACGCGGGTGCAAGCTGCCTGGAAAGCTTCCGGACTGATGAAATAAATCAAATACCTCTTTTTCCCTCCGGGATCCTGGATTTCCGGAGGGAAAATTTTTATCCTGAAAAGAGAGGGATGCTTTCACGGCGGAAGGTGAATTTTTGTGGAAACCGACCTTTGAAGGGTGTCACACCTTCAAAATCCCCTGCTATTCATGGTATAATAGACCAATGGAAAAAAGGGAGTGTCCTTTATGTTAGCAGACTTACACATCCATACAACCTTTTCCGATGGAATCAACACCCCGGAAGCCATTGTGGAACAGGCCGAAAAGGCCGGGATTGCTGCCATGGCCATTACGGACCATGATAACATCCAGGGATTTGAACGGGCTTATGAGTACGCCAAATCCAGGAAGGATGGCATCCTGGTCTTGCGTGGGGTTGAAATTGATACGGACTATAAAGGACGGGATGTCCATGTTTTGGGGTACTATTTTGACCCTCAAAACAAACCACTCTGCCAGGCCTTGGCCTGGAACCGTAGCGGACGAGTGGAACGGGTTGCCCGCATCGTGGATAAAATCAAATCTTTTGGATATGACCTGAGCTTTTCCGAGGTCAGGGAGGAAGCAGCCGGGGCTCGAAGCCTGGGGCGTCCCCACATCGCCCGTGTCCTGGTAAAAAAAGGCCTGTTTCCGACGGTAAATGCTGTGTTCGATACACTGATTGCTGCCGGCAAACCGGCCTATTTACGACAGGTCAAGATGGGCCCCGCAGAAGCCGCTGATTTGTTGCATCAGGCCGGTGGCATTGCCGTCCTGGCCCATCCTGCCGAAATCGGCAATCTGGCTGTCGTTGAAACGCTCCTTGACACCTGTCATTTTGACGGAATGGAAGTCTGGCATCCATCCACCTTGGAAGAAAATCCGCCCCATGACTGGGCACAAATTGCCAGATCCCGCCATTTGCTCATGAGCGGTGGCAGCGATCTCCACGGGAATCCGGGACGTTTTCCCCTGCATTTAGGGGATTTTCCCATCCCGTATGACGATGTTGCAGGAATTCTCCATTATCAACCATAAGAAAAGCAGGCGATCCTGATGAAAGTGATAGCTTTTACAGGGCCCAGTGGTACAGGAAAAAGCTTTCGCGCCATCGGCGTGGCCCATGACCATCAATGTGACGGAATCATTGACGACGGTCTCCTGATTGAAGGCACAAAAATCCTGGCTGGGACCTCTGCGAAAACAGAACAGAATAAAGTCCAGGCCGTAAAAAGGGCGATTTTCATGGATAAGGACCATTGCGCCGAGGTAAAAAAAGCCCTTGAAGGCAGTTCGATTACGAATCTCCTGGTGATTGGGACTTCCGATAAGATGGCCGTTACCATCTGCAAGCGGCTGGGTCTTCCGAAACCTTCCGCATATGTCCATATCCAGGATATTGCCACGACTCGGGAAATGAAAAAGGCCCGTGATTTGCGCATCAAGGAAGGTAAGCATATCGTACCGGTGCCCACCATTGAACTGAAACCGCATCTGTCAGGCGTCCTTGTGGATCTGCCCCATCGGCTTTTCGGTCGCAACAAGAAACACCATGACACGGCCGAAAAATCCATTGTCCGGCCTGCTTTCAGCTATTATGGAAAAATTTCCGTAACCGATTATGTGGTCAGCGATATTGTTCGCATTGTCGTGGGTAAAAATAAGAATGTGGACCGCATTACTTCCATTAAGGTCCGCCGGCCTGCTGATGCCAGTCGGGGTATGACCATCTACCTTGATCTGGTCCTTTATTTCGGCAGCCAGATTTTTGACGTAGTAAAGCAGCTGCAGACAAAAATCAAACTGAAGGTGGAGGGGATGACCTCCATGCCTGTCCGTGATATCAATGTTTCCATTCGCAGCCTTACGGTCCGCAATGACAATGCCCGGTAATGGTGCTGGGAGGAGAAACTCTTTTTATCTTCTTTGCCGGTTTTTATCGTTTGATATGATGCTGGCCTTTCGTGGCTCCCGCAAAAATCTAAAAAATGCGGCTGACACGTTTATGTGAAAGTAGGAATTTATATTCATGAAGCTATCGGATAAGGAATTCCGCAGTCGTCTTGATGCAGTCAAGTCACGGCTCCAGTTGATTGACGGCGCTTCCGTTGAAGAAAAGGCGGTCAATTACGGCAGCCAGTTTATGATTACCCGGAACGGGCGGAAAGCCGTTGTTACCATCTACAATGGGAAGAAAGGGTGGAGGCCTGTTTTCAGTGACCAGGAGAGCCCACTGGGTCGCGCTGTATTCTCTGCCGTCAGTGGAACGATTGCGTATTCCCAGGAAAAAGCAGAAAATACAGCCCTCCACGAATCAATGGCCCCTGATAGCTGGGGCGAAGGTTCTTTATCGTTACTGGCAGATCAGCCCGCATTCAATGGAACCTGGGCCGGCAGTGATGAATCGGGGAAGGGAGATTTCATCGGCCCCCTTGTTGTGGCGGCGGTGGTCCTGGACGTAAAAGGAGCCTCTTTCCTGCGCAGTTTGGGGGTAAGGGACAGCAAGGCCGTACGGGACAGTCAAATCCGCAAGCTGGCTCCGGAAATCTGGAAAACAGCGCTGGCCAGATCCGTTCGCTCCTGGACGCCGGATCAATATAATGCTATTTATCCATCCTATGGCAACTTGAATCCCCTGTTGGCCGATGCCCATATTGCGGTCATGAAGGATGTCCTGTCCCAATGCCCGGAATGCCATTGTGCCCTGATTGACCAGTTTTCCCGCAGGAACCGCATTACTGAAACCCTGGAAGCGGCCTTCCCGGAAGTGTCAGTTTTTCAACGTCCCAAAGGAGAGGATGATGTGGCAGTAGCCGCTGCGTCCATCCTGGCCCGGGCCGGTTTCCTGAAAATCATGGAACAGCTCAGTGAAGAAGCCGGCGTAAAGCTTCCCTTTGGAGGGGGTTCCGAAGCGACGGAAGCAGCCCGGCGGATTTCTGAAAAACAGGGAAGGGACGTTCTTTCTCATTTTGTGAAAGTCCATTTTGCGAACTATCGTGCGTTATAGAGTCGTTTTATATCATAATTCTCGGGAATATGATATAATAGTAAGGTTGACAGAATGTAAAAAGTTATACAATCTCTCCTAATGGCAGGTCTTTTTCATGAATAAGTCTCTTTTCCGCATGCTGCTCGTACTGTTTTTTGTAGTTGTGTGCGTGTCAGCCGGCGTTATTTATTTCACCTTTGACATAAGGGCCCTGGAGTACCTTACTACGTTTAAGGTGCAATATGCCCTTTTGGCGCTGGGAGTGCTTTCCATTGGTCTTTTCTTTGATGCTTCCCGTCTGATTACCTTGACCAGGCTCAGCGATGAGAAGATGGACTATAAGCATGTTTTTAACGTCGTATTCAGCAACTATTTCCTGGCCCTTCTGACACCGGGGCAGGGAGGCGGCGGCATCGCGCAGCTGATGTTCATGAAGCGGGCTGGTGTATCCGTTGCCAAATCGACACTGATCATCATTGTCCGTACGGTCATGTCCATCCTGTTTCTCTTTTTGATTGTCCCTGTTGTTTTCTATTTCGATCCTTCCCTGGTCAGTTGGATGCCGCCCAGTATCATTGCCATTGTCTGTGCCTTCTTTATTTTTGCTCCGGCCCTTCTGATTTATTATATTGTGACGGGCCGCTTTGAGAAGTGGCTGATCCGCTTTTGCCGGCGTTTTTCACCCAGGGTCCAGGAAGCCATTTTTTTGTGGTACCGTGATTTCCAGCAGGCGATTTTCCTTTTAGGAAAGAATCCAAAACAGGTTCTTCGGGCTTTCATTGAATCTGGCTTGAGCCTTCTCTTTATTTACTCTGTGGTACCAGTCTTCATCTATGCGTTTGGTATTACGAACGTACCGCTTCACATCATCATGGGACGCATGTGCCTGATCAATCTGGTCCTTTATTTTACGCCAACACCGGGAGGAACGGGCGTCGCCGAAGGGGGCTTTCTGGTTCTCTTCAATTCCCTGCTGCCTGCGGGCGTAGGCGGTGTAATCGCGGTTATGTGGCGGTTTTTCTGTGAATACATTCCCTTTACGATTGGTGCCATCGTAACCATCCGTAGTTTTGGACTCGATGTTCTGACGCAAATTCGGAGGAGGAACCTGGATTGATCAAGAAGATTCTCGTTACCGGCGGTGCCGGCTTTATCGGCTCCCATGTCCTGGAAGCCCTGGAAAAGGCAGGTTCCTTTGATATCACGGTACTGGACAACCTTTCTACGGGGTCCCGGCGCTATATTCCTTCGAATGTACCTTTGATTGAAATGGATGTACGGGACAGCGAACTTGTTCCCTTCATGAAAAAAGAGCGCTTTGACGCCGTAATCCATCTGGCAGCACAGACCCTGGTGCCTTTTTCCATGAATCATGCCAGGGAAGACGCCGATGTCAATATCATGGGCCTCCTGAACTTGCTGGAAGGCTGCCGCTGCAGCGGCGTAGCGCAAATCCTGTTTTCTTCCAGTGCTGCCGTCTATGGGGATAACCGCAATCTCCCCATTCAGGAAAACGAACCTCTATGTCCGACTTCCTTCTACGGTCTTTCCAAAGCCACGGCTGAATCCTATATCCGCTTGTCCTGCCGGCTTTATGGCATGAATGGCGTTATTCTTCGTTTTGCCAATGTCTATGGGGAGCGGCAGGGAGAAAATGGGGAAGGCGGGGTTATCAGCATCTTTGCCCGCCGGATCATTTCCGGTAAGGGCCTTGTTGTATTTGGAAACGGCAAACAGACCCGTGATTTTGTTTATGTAGGCGATATAGCCGATGTCATGGTCCGTGCCCTCGGCTATGAAGGAATTGCAACCTGGAACGTATCCACCAATACGAAGGTTTCCCTGAATCACCTGATTGACGTATTTGGAAAAGTGACGGGTCAGGTGCCTTCTGTTTCCTATGAGAACCCCCGGGAAGGGGATATTTATGACTCCATGCTGTCCAACGCGGCCATTCGTCGTGATTTGGGCAAATCCGATTTCACTTCCCTGGAATCGGGCCTCTTAAAAACCATGCGGGACCTGCAAAATCGATAAGGGAAAACCATGACCGGGCATTTTGGCTTTTCCAGTGTCTGCCGGATTGCTTGTGCCAACAGGAATTTCCTTTTTCAGGGCCCTGCTTTCAAGGTGTATGAACATGAAAAAATTTATGGCCCTTTTGCTGGCCTGTCTGGTTCTGTTTTCATTTACAGGATGCCGGAAGAAAGAAACAGAAACAGGACGTTCGCCAGTTAAACCGGCACCAACCTATCGGCTGGCATCGGGAGAATCTCCCAGTGTCAATTACCGGATTGGTGTGACCCTTAGCAAGCAGCTGGGGCGCCTTTTTGAAGGAACGGACACGAGCACTGTGGAAACCATGGGCTCCGTGGCCAACGTGGAATTGCTGCATCGTCATAAAGCGGAACTGGCGCTGGTCCAACAGGATGTGGCAGAAAGTATCTTTTCCGGAACCGGACCTTATCGTTCCGCGCCTTACCAGGCAATCCGGGAAGTCGCTGTTTTTCCCCTGCAGCCAGTTTATTTCCTGGTTCCTGCCAGCTCTCCCATTCGCAGGGTAGAAGACCTGAAGGGAAAGAAAGTAGCTGTCGGCGCCCCCGGATCCGGCAGCGAAGTGACCATTCGTCGGTTGCTCAGGGCATTTCGCCTGAACAGTCAGGATGTGAGCCTTCAGTATCTCTCCTTTGCCGATCAGCTGAAAGCCCTGGAAAACGGTGCTGTCGATGCGGCTTTTATCATCTCAGGACTACCCAGCATTGAACTGAGGAGCCTTTTCCTGCAGCATTCAGTGCGCCCCCTGGACCTTGCGGGGCCACAAATCGATTCCCTGATCCAGCAGTATGGTTACTACGAGCCAGTGGAAATTCCTGCCAATACCTATGCAAAACAACCGCAGCCCAGCCTGACTTTTGGGGTCCGGCTGCTGCTTTTGGCCAATGAAGCCCTGACTGTCGAGGATACCTATGCCATCAGCCAGAACCTGGCAGCGGATTGGACAGAGATCAGGAAAGGGGAGGAGTCCCTGGCATCCCTGAAAGTACAGGATCTCTTCCTGGAAACCGGCATACCCTATTCGGAAGGGACCATTCGTTACCTGAACGAACGATCCCATCATGGCCAAAAGGAGGCCGAAACAAAGTCCTAAGGCTGCCCTGAACAGGAAGTGGCCAGGCGAATCAGGAGATTTTGCCTTCGCAGCAATGTTAATTGATGGTGCCCGTCCTGATACAAGCGATTCTCATTGCAAATAGATCGATGAAAATGTATAATAAAATGATAGGGAATAACTCGGACTTTCCCTTTAAAATTGACTTTTTTGTTCGGGGAGAAACGACTCCGGACACGAAATAAATGTTGGCTTCGTTTATAGGAGTATTGAACATTGTCATACTCCTGTGTTTTTATATGCACACGTGCAATTTATCTGAAGGAGGTGTCCCTTTTTGGCAAAAGGACAACAAAAGAAATTAAGTATTATTCCCCTGGGTGGTTTGGGAGAAATTGGGAAAAATATGACCGCCTTTAAATACGGGGATGAAATCATATTGGTGGATGCTGGTCTGGCATTCCCCGATGATGAAATGTTAGGAATTGACCTGGTCATTCCGAATTTTTCCTATCTCGTTGAAAACAAGGATAAGGTTAAGGCGATTTTCCTCACCCATGGCCACGAAGACCATATTGGCGCCATGCCATATGTGATGAAGGAAATTCCCTGCCCAGTTTACGGTTCCCCGCTGACGCTGGGCATCCTTTCCGGCCGTTTGAAAGAAAATGGTGTGTCCGACGCAAAATGCCGCGTCGTAAAACCGGGTACCACCATTCGGGCTGGCGCATTCCGTGTGGAATTTATCCATGTGAACCACAGTATTCCGGATGCCGTGGCCCTCGCCATTCATACGCCCGTTGGCGTGATTGTCCATACGGGCGACTACAAGTTTGACCAGACTCCTGTTGATGGCCAGCCGACGGATTTTGCCCGCCTGGCAGAAATCGGCGACAAGGGGGTTTTGCTCCTTCTGTCCGATTCCACCAATATTGAGCGCCCTGGATTCACCCCCAGTGAAAAGAATGTCGGAAAAACCCTGGACGAACAGTTCCGTCTGGCCAAGAACCGTATCATTGTAGCTACCTTCTCTTCCAATGTCCATCGCATTCAGCAGGTCATTGATGCGGCGGTCATGACACACCGGAAGGTCGCGGTCATTGGCCGCAGCATGGTGAATGTTGTCAATATTTCCATGGAAAT
>CADBQR010000127.1 GCA_902796945.1 uncultured Acidaminococcus sp. | reverse complement strand
TTTTGACGGAAGTACCTGAAGGAGACACAAAATAAAAGGCGCCCTTGCGGGCGAATGCGGAATCCGTGGAGCCAGGCTTCACGGATTCCTTTTCAACGATTCGGTAATTTAATTGTGTTATGCAAAATAATTGTGCCTTGGTCCCCAGTCCCCGGGCGGACTGCCTGAGTCGCGAGCGACGAGGGGAACGCGGATCGCGGACCGCGGAACGCAGACCGCAGATCGCAATAAACAGGGATGAGCGTTGAGTTTTGAGGCTTGAGGGTAAAACAAAATAAATAACGCCCTTGCCAAACCGTGCAAGGGCGAATGCGGAATCCGTGGAGCCAGGCTTCACGGATTCCTTTTGCGCGATAACACAGGGCCCGAAGCAAGTCCTCTATAAATAGAAAGAAGCAGGTTGACTTCTCCGTCGATTCAGCGCGATTTCTGCGCTGACCCCTTCTCCTCCGGAACAATATCCCCAACCCCACCCAACACAAAATGGGGCTGGTAGGAAAACTGCTTCATGGTTTCCCGGGTCGTGACGCCGGAAAGGACCAGCACCGTTTCCATGCCGGTTTCGACACCGGCCACAATGTCCGTATCCATGCGGTCGCCAACCATGACGGCATCGCCGGAATGGACTCCCAGTTTTTTCAGGCCCGTCCGCATCATCAGGGGATTCGGCTTGCCGATGAAGTAGGCCTGTACACCCGTTGCCATCTCGATGGGGGCGACCAGGGCCCGGCAGGCGGGGATGATGCCGCGATCGCTGGGACCGGTGAGGTCCGAATTGGTGGCAATCAGTTTGGCTCCCTGATGGATGAGTTGGGTTGCCTTGATGATCATTTCATAATTGTATCCCGTGGTTTCACCGACCACGACGTAATCCGGATTCACATCATTGAAAGGAATCCCGGCGTCATAGAGCGCGTTCATCAGGCCGTGGGCCCCGATGATGTAGGCACTGCAGCCCGGTGCCTGGGTCTTCAGGAACTGGGCCGTGGCCAGGGCACTGGTGTAAAAATGGCTTTCCTCGATGTCAATGCCCAGGGCCAGCAGCTTTTTATGAAGTTCCAGTGGGGTCCGTTCGCTGGAGTTGGTCAGGAACAGGAACTGCTTCTTTTCCTTGCGCAGCCAGGCTACAAATTCCTTGACCCCCGGCAGCAGCGTGGATCCCTTATAGATGACACCGTCCATATCGCTGATGAAACCGTGTTTGCTGCGAATGATTTCCAAGTCTCGCATTGACCGTTCCTCCTTCTTTTGATTTCTACCCTTTCATTATGGGATGAAAAAGAGGGAAAAAGCAAGTCATTTACAGGGATTTTACGGTTTTGACAAAACGGTCATTTTTCCTTCTTCCCCTTGTCCGGCACGATATCGCCGACGCCGTTCAGCACATAATGGGGCTGATAGGAGAACTGGCGGATGCTTTCGCGGGTACTGACGCCGGTAAGGACCAGGACCGTTTCCAGGCCCGTTTCGACCCCGGCAATGATGTCCGTGTCCATGCGGTCGCCAATCATGACGGCATCGGCGGAGTGGACCCCGAGTTTCTTAAGCCCTGTCCGCATCATCAGGGGATTTGGCTTGCCCACAAAATAGGCGCTTTTTCCCGTGGCCAGTTCAATGGGGGCGATGAAGGCCCGGCAGGCGGGGATGATGCCCCGGTCGCTGGGGGAGGTCATATCCGAATTGGTGCCGATCAGGCGGGCTCCCTTGTAGATGAGTTCCGTTGCCTTCACGATCATTTCATAGTTGTATCCCGCCGTTTCACCGACCACCACGTAATCGGGATTCACATCATTGAAAGGAATTCCCACGTCATATAAGGCATTCAGGAGCCCATGGGCCCCGATGACATAGGCACTGCAGCCCGGCGCCTGGGTACGGAGAAACTGGGCCGTGGCCAGGGCGCTGGTGTAGAAATGGCTTTCCTCGATGTCGATCCCCAGGGCCAGCAGTTTTTTATGAAGTTCCAGCGGTGTCCGCTCGCTGGAGTTGGTCAGGAAGAGGAACTGCTTCTTTTCCTTTTTGAGCCAGTCCACAAATTCCCGTACGCCCGGGAGCAGGGACGAGCCATGATAGATGACACCGTCCATATCACTGATGAAGCCTTGTTTACGCCGGATGATTTCCAGATCCCGCATCACCGTCACCTCCAGGAGAAATATGACTCATTATCCTACAATTGTTACGGAAATGCAAAAAATATATTGGAAAAATTAATTTTATGTTAAAAATACGGTGGGAGTGCTACAAAATATACAATTGAATCGGTGAAAACCGTTCCTTTCCGGGTCCATGGACCGGCTCTCCCGAATGGGTCCCCGGCAGCCTCCCTTTTCTTTCCCTTCTGTTCCATGATAAAATAAAAAAATCAGGAGGTTGAACCATGGCAAAGAAACCACTGCTGGCCGCGATGAAAAAATACCGGCTGGATCATGTATATCCCCTGCACACGCCGGGGCATAAGGGCGGACGGGGTGCCGACCCGGACCTGCGGTCCCTGATGGGAACGAAGGCATTGGAAGCGGATGTTTCCCTGATGGAGGAACTGGACGATATCCATCACCCGGAAGGGTGCATCCTGGACGCGGAACGGATGGCGGCGGCCCTTTATGGCTCGGACCGCTGTTTTCTTGGTGTCAATGGCACCACCGGCCTGATCCATGGCATGCTGCTGGGGTCGCTTTTACCGGGCGATAAGATCCTGGTGCCCCGGAACAGCCATCGATCCGTGTTGGGGGGCCTTATCCTGGCGGGGCTGCGCCCTGTTTACCTGATGCCGGACTGGGATCCGGAATGGCGCCTCCTGCTGCAGGTGACACCGGAACAGGTGGCCACCGCGCTGGACGCCGACCCCGATATCAGGGCCGTGTTCCTGACGACACCGAACTATTTTGGCCTGGCGGCCGACACGGAAGCCATTGCCCGCGTCGCCCATCAGCATGGGGCCCTGCTTCTGGTCGATGAGGCCCACGGTCCGCATCTGGGATTTTCTGACCGGCTGCCTGAAAGCGCCATGGAATGTGGTGCCGATGCGGCGGCCCAGAGTACCCATAAGATTACCGGCGCCATGACCCAGTGTTCCCTTTTGCAGGTTTCCTACCGCCGGATCCGGCCGGAAAGCATGGAAAAGGCCATGAGCCTGGTGACGACAACAAGCCCGAACTACCTGCTCATGGGATCCCTTGACGCGGCCCGGGCCCAGCTGGCTGAGCGGGGTCACGAGATGGCGGAGGAATCCCTGCACGCTGCGCAGATCCTGAGAAATGAACTGAAAAAGATTCCCCAGCTGCCGGTGCTTTCTGACCAGCTGATTGGAAAGGGCGGGGTCAAGGCGGTGGATGGGGGAAAGGTGACCATCCTCACGGGTCCCCTTGGCCTGACCGGACCGGAAGCGGCGGACGCCCTCCGGGCGGAAGGAATTGCCGTTGAACTGGTGGATGAGGATCACGTTCTTTTCCTTGTGACGTACGCGGATGACCGGGAAGCGTTTGTCCGTGTGGCGGAACGCATCCGGCAGGTCCTGGAAAGAAATCGCAGGCCGGAACGTGTCCTTGTGCCTTCCGAGCCGTACCGGACGCTGCCGCGGCAGCGCATGGCACCGCGGGAAGCGTTTTTTGCCCCGCACCATCCCGTTCCTTTTGAGGAAGCGGAGGGCAGGGTTTGTGGGGAGAGCATCAGTTTTTATCCGCCGGGAATTCCCCTGATCATGCCCGGAGAGGAAATTGACGGGGCCCTCCTTCATTTTTGCCGCCGCATGCAGGAACGGGGCCTGAAAGTCAGCGGTCCCCGCGATGTGTCGCTGCAGCAGATTGAGGTGATTGAAGAATGAAAAAAGGTGTTTTTATAACCCTGGAGGGTCCGGACGGAAGCGGAAAGACCACTCAGGCCGCCCGTTTGGCCCGCTGGCTGGAAGAACGGGGACGCAAGGTTTTGATTACCCGCGAGCCGGGAGGGACGAAACTGGCCGAAATCCTGCGGAAGCTGGCCCTTGACCCGGACCTGCCCGTGTCCAAACCGACGGAGAGCCTGCTCCATCTGGCAGCCCGGGCCGACCATGTGGACAAGGTAATCCGTCCGGCCCTGGAGGAAGGCTGCGTGGTCATTTGCGACCGTTTTGGCGATTCCACGCTGATCTACCAGGGCATCCTGGGCGGGATGGATCTTGACCAGCTGCGCCGCCTGAACCTTTTTGCCACCCAGGGATTGCAGCCGGACCTGACGCTGCTCATTGACGGCGATCCCCGTGTCCTTGCCATGCGGCGCGACGCCCGGGGCGTTACGGACAAATTCGAGCAGGAGGGGCTGGCCTTCCAGGAAAAAATCCGCAAGGGCTACCTCTATCTGGCGGAACAGGAAAAGGAGCGCATCCTTTTGATCCATGGGGAGGCCCCGGAAGCGGAAGTGACGGAAGAAATCATAAAAAAAGTGGAAAAATTTGTGTAAATGGGGTATAGTCTATTTATTGCAGATTTTTTACAATATAATGAAGGATAAAGCCATGTGGGATACCGTTTATGGACATGAAAGCAATAAGAAATTCCTGGCCAACATGCTGCAGGGGGAACGGAAAACACCGTCGCTCCTGTTCTATGGTCCGGAAGGAATTGGCAAGAAACGGCTGGCCTTTGAATTTGCCAGGAGTTTCCTCTGTCTGGACGATCCCCTGGGCGACTGTACCTGCCGCAGCTGCCGTGCCATGCGCAGCGGAACCCACCCGGATTTCATCTATGTGGAAGGGCAGGGAAAACGGCATGATATCCTGATTGAGCAGGTCAAGGAGCTGGAGCGCAAGGCTGCTTTTGCGCCGGTGCTCTCCTCCTACAAGGTCTGTGTCATCGATGATGCGGATCTCATGCGTGTGGAAGCGGCCAACAGCCTGCTGAAACTGTTGGAGGAACCGCCCTCGTACTGGCTTTTCATCCTGGTGGCCTCCCAGGTCAGCCGCATGCTGCCCACCATCCGGTCCCGTGTCATGGCGCTGCGTTTCCAGCCCCTGTCCCGGGAAGATACACGGAAGGTCATGAGGACCCTTGCCATTGCCCAGGGGGATGTGCTGGCGACGTTGTCCGACGGTTCGCCGGGCAAGGCGCTGGCTTTATCCGATGCCGATGCACTGACCTGGCGGGAACGGGTCCTGACGGTACTGGAACGGATCGACGATCCCTGCCTGATGGGAAACCTGGCAGCCCTGGACTGGCTGGACCGGATCGGCACGGATGACACCCGGACGGCACTGGAAATGATCCTGTTATTGCTGCGGGATGCCATGATGCTGAAGGAAGACCGGAAGATGCCGCTTTACAGTGAGGACCTGCGCGGCCGCGTGGCGTTCTGCTTTGCGGACTGGTCCCTGCCGGGACTGGAACGGGCCCTCAGGGAAACGGATCATTATTGGCGCGGAACGGCCCAGAGTGTGAACGGACGTACCATCCTGGAAGCCCTGTTCCTGCAGCTTCATTGCTTAGCAAAGGAGTAAACAAGCGTGGTAACTATTGTTGGAATCCGGTTCAAAAGAGCCGGTAAGATCTATTATTTTGCACCGGGGCACTTTGACCTCCATAAAGGCGACCATGCCATTGTGGAAACGGCCCGGGGCGTGGAATACGGGGAAGTGGTGATGGATCCCCAGGAAGTGGAGGAGAAATCCGTCGTTTCCCCCTTGAAGGACGTGCTTCGCAAGGCCAATGAGCGGGATGCCCGCAAGGTGGAGGAAAACCACCGTAAGGAAAAGGAAGCCTTCGCCATCTGCGAGAAGAAAATCGCGGCCCGGAAGCTGGAAATGAACCTGGTCAATGTGGAGTACACCTTTGACGGGGGCCGGATCATCTTCTATTTTACGGCCGATGGCCGCATTGACTTCCGGAACCTGGTCAAGGACCTGGCCGCCGTCTTCCGGACCCGCATTGAACTGCGGCAGATTGGTGTCCGCGACGAAGCAAAGATGCTCGGCGGCATCGGGTGCTGCGGACGGCCGCTTTGCTGTGCCACCTTCCTCGGCGATTTCGAGCCGGTATCCATTCGGATGGCCAAGGAACAGAACCTGTCCCTGAACCCGACCAAGATTTCCGGGATCTGTGGGCGCCTGCTCTGCTGCCTCAAGTACGAAAGCGACATGTACTGCGGCAACTGCAAGAAGAACAAGGAAAAGAAAAAGGAACAGCATATGACCATTCCGAAACCGGGCATGAAGGTCGTAACGCCCGGCGGGGAAGGCATGGTCATGCACGTTTCCCGTCGTGAGCAGACGGTGACGGTGGAGATTTCCCCGGGGAACCGGCTGACCATGGCCTGGGACGAGATTGTGGAAGCTTCGAAAGCCGATGTCGATGACGAATAATCATACGGAGCGGCTGGACAGCCTGCCCGATGGGAAACTGCTGATCTGGCAGGATTCCCGGGAATTCTGTTTTACTACGGACGCGGTCTTTTTGGCCGCGTTTCCCCATATTGTGACAAAGGCCCGTGCCATGGACCTGGGCTGCGGTACGGGAGCCGTGGCCATGACCATTGCCAAAAGGGGCGCCGAAAGCGTCCTTGCCGTGGATATCAATGCCCATGTGATTGACCTGCTGAAAAGGAGCCTTGCGGAAAACGGGATGCAGCAGACCGTCACACCCCTGTGCGCTGACCTCCGTGACTACCGTTCCTTTGTAAGGAGCGAAAGCATGGACCTGGTCCTGGCCAATCCGCCCTACCGGATTGGGGGACGGCGGAGACAGCAGGCCACGGCGGCCTGCCATGAGACGACGGCGACCATGGAAGACTTTTTCAGGGTCGCTGCCTATGCCCTCCGGACAAAGGGCCGTTTTGCCCTGGTCCAATTGCCTGACCGGTTTACCGACGCGGTGAGGCTGGGCATCCGGTACCAGCTGGAACTGAAACGGCTGCAGTGGGTCCATTCCTATGCGGACCGACCGGCCTGGATCTTTCTTGCCGAATTTGTAAAAGGCGGGAAGCCGGGGCTGGAAGTCCTGCCGCCCCTCCTCATGTATGAGAAGGACGGTTCCTACAGCCGGGAGACACTGGCTTATTATTATGGAAGCCATGACTGACCGGGCCGTAAGGTTTTGCCAAACCGATGGCCTGGATGATCGCAATTCAAGGAAAGGAGAAGGACCATGAGTGACACCGCCGGCACGCTCTATCTGTGTGCCACCCCCATCGGGAACCTGGAAGACATGACTCCCCGGGCCCTCCGAATGCTGCGGGAAGCCGATGTGATCGCGGCCGAGGATACCCGTCACACGCGTCAGCTCCTGACCCATTTTGAAATCCATGGAACACTGGTAAGCTACCATGAGCATAATAAGGAAAAGCAGGGCCCCATCCTCCTGGAACAGCTTCAGGCGGGAAAGACCATTGCCCTCGTTTCCGATGCCGGGTTTCCGGGAATTTCCGATCCCGGGGAACTCCTGGCCAGGCAGGCCATTGAGGCAGGCATTCCCGTGGTCCCGGTTCCCGGAGCCAACGCGGCCCTTACGGCCCTGGTGGCTTCCGGCCTTTCCAGTACGCCCTTCTTTTTCGGCGGCTTCCTGCCCAAGAGCCGGAAGAACCGGAGGGAGAAGCTGGAGGAGTGGAGCCATATCCCGGCAACGCTGGTGCTTTATGAGGCACCGCACCGGATCGAGGAGGTCCTGGCCGATATGGAAGCGGCCTGGGGCGACCGTCGGATGACCCTGGCCCGGGAACTGACGAAGGTCCATGAGGAATTTTTCCGGGGCCGCATCTCGACCTGCCGGGCCCATCTGGCTGAGCATCCGCCCCGCGGCGAATTTGTCCTCGTCGTGGAGGGAGGAGTTGCCAGTCCGGCAGAACCGGCAGGGGACCCGCTTGATGCGGTGAAGGCCCTGATGGCACAGGGAACGGATAAAAAGGAAGCCCTGTCCCGCATTGCCAAAGTTTATAAAGTTCCCAAACGGGAGCTATATAATAGATTACTTTTAGAAAAAGGGGAATGATGATGAGTAAACCAGCTTTTTATATTACGTCACCGATTTACTATCCCAGTGCCAACCTGCACATCGGTCACGCCTACTGCTCTACCATTGCCGATACGATTGCCCGCTACAAACGGGCCAACGGCTTTGATGTCCGCTTTGTCACGGGCAGTGACGAACACGGCCTCAAGATCCAGAGAAAGGCCGAGGAAAATGGCATGACGCCGCTCCAGTATGTGGATGGCATCGTGGCCAACTTCAAGAAACTCTGGAAGATGCTGGGAATCAGCTATACGGATTTCGTCCGTTCTTCCAGCCCGGAGCACGCCAGGAATGTCCAGGCTGTCCTGCAAAAAGTCTATGAACAGGGCGACATTTACAAGAAAAAATATGTCGGCAAGTACTGCGTACCCTGCGAATCGTTCTGGACGGACCGGCAGATCGAGGAAGCCGGCGGCGTTTGCCCTGACTGCGGCCGCCCCGTGGAGACCATGGAAGAGGAGGACTACTTCTTCCGTATGTCCAAGTATGCGGACCGCATCCTGAAGCATATCGAGGAGCATCCCGACTTCATTCAGCCCGTTTCCCGCCGCAATGAAATGATTGCGTTCCTGAAGCAGGGCCTGGAAGACCTGTGCATTTCCCGCAGCTCCTTCAATTGGGGGATTCCCGTTCCTTTTGACAAGAAACAGATTACCTATGTATGGTTTGACGCCCTGCTGTGCTATTTCACGGGAATCGGCTTCGGTACGGATCCGGAGGAATTCAAGCGCTTCTGGCCGGTGGACCTGCACCTGGTGGGCAAGGAAATCGTCCGTTTCCATACCATCATCTGGCCGGCCATGCTGATGGCCATGGGTCAGCCGCTGCCCAAGAAGGTGTACGGCCACGGCTGGCTCGTCGTCAACGGCGATAAGATGAGCAAGTCCAAGGGCAACGTGGTCGACCCGGTCCAGCCCATTCAGGAATTCGGGGCCGACGCGGTCCGCTACTTCCTGCTCAGCGAAATTGCCCTGGGCAGCGATGGCAACTATTCTCGGGAAGGCCTGATCCGCCGCTGGAACTCCGACCTGGCCAATGACCTGGGGAACCTGCAGTACCGCACCGTTTCCATGATTGAAAAATATCATCAGGGCGTCGTTCACAAGACCGTGGTGGAGAATGAAACCGATGCCGCGTTCCGTGCCCTGGCCGATAAGACGCTGAAGGAATACCGGGCCGCCATGGACGAGTATCAGATCAATGACGGGATCAAGGCGGTCTGGAGTTATATCGGTGCGGCCAACAAGTACATCGATGTGACCACTCCGTGGATCTTGGCAAAGGATCCGGCCCAGGCCAGGCGCCTGGAAGCGGTCATGTACAACCTGGCCGACGCGGTCCGGAACATTGCTATCCTGATTTCCCCGATGATGCCGTTCTCCGCTCCGAAGATCTTCCAGCAGCTCGGTCTTGCCGTGCCGGAAACGTTTGACCTGGATACCGTTTCCTGGGGCAACCTGCCGGACGGCACGAAGGTGGAAAAGGGACAGCCTATTTTCCCGCGCATCGAAGTGGAGGAAAAGAAGGCCGAAGCGCCCAAGGCAGCTGAAAAGAAGGCTAAGAAAGTGGAAGGCGTCGTGACGCCCTCCCAGATCACCATTGACGATTTTGCCAAACTGGACCTGCGGGTGGGAACCATCAAGGCGGCTGTCCGCGTTCCCAATACG
>CADBQR010000126.1 GCA_902796945.1 uncultured Acidaminococcus sp. | reverse complement strand
CCTGGGGGATTTTTATCAGCGTTTTCCAGACGTCAAGCTGAACCTGGCCGAATATCCCATCAGTGAACTGATGACCCTCCTTGAAGACAATAAAATAGACTTTGCCATCATGAACGCCCTCCTGCCGCAGATTCCATCGGACCTGGTAGCAGAAACCATCAAGACGGAGCGGGTCCTTTTCATTTTTTCCAGGCAGCATCCCCTCTGTGAAACCTTCCAGAAAGATTATGAAGCCGGTCGTCCCCTGGATATGCATCTCCTTGATAATGATTGCCTCATCACCCTGGACCGGCAGCTGACCGTGGGCCGGCTGGTGGAAAATTACCTGCAAAAACGCAAGCTCACCTTCCCCCGCATGCTGACCACGACCAATAACGCCACCCTCATCCGGCTGGTAGCCAGGAATATCGGGTTCGGATTCATGATCGAAGCGGGCCTGCAGGACGATTATTGCAGCGAACTGGCCGTTTTTGATTTAAAAGTGCCGGAAATGACGCTCCCTCTGCTGCTGTTGACCAAGGAAAATTCCTACCTGTCACCAGTAACGACAGAATTCATTCAGCTCATTCGTGACGAGCTTCAATAAAAAGGACAGTCCATCGCATCATTGCGCGATGGGAAGGACATCCGTCCCTGTTCCATGAATCGATTCCATCCGGAAGGAGGCTCTTTGCATGACAGCAGCAGAAGTATTCCTGAAACAGGCAGTTTTTCGGCCCGTCGGGGAAAGCGCCATCTCCGTAAGCTTCGGCGACTCCATTTCACCGGAAATCCTGCGCTGTACAACCGCGCTGATGGCGGCACTGAAAACCCATCCCTTTCCGGGGATAAGGGAATATCTCGCGTCCTATACGGGCGTCACGATTTTTTATGACCCCCGTGTCCTGCGTCAGCTCTCCCGTTTTCCGGAATCACCGGAAGGCAAGGGCTATCTGGAAGCCCAAAAGCGCATCCGGGAACTGGTAAGCCACATCGTCCTTTCAGACCAGGACGCAGCGCCGCTGGTGCGGATTCCCGTCTGCTACGGCGGAGAACTGGGCCCGGACCTGGAAGAAGTTGCCCGGCTGCATGCCATGACACCGGAAGAAGTCATTCGGCTCCATAGTATGGCCGAATACCTGGTTTACATGATTGGCTTTGCCCCCGGCTATCCCTATCTGGGCGGTCTGCCGGAAGCACTGGCAACACCGCGCCGTAAGACGCCGCGTCTGGTGATTCCCCGCGGCTCCGTTGCCATTGGCGGATCACAGGCCGGCATCTATCCACTGGAATCCCCCGGCGGCTGGCACCTGCTGGGACGGACCCCGCTCTCCCTTTTTAACGCCGGAAACAGTGAAAATCCAACCCTTCTCCACGCCGGCGATCACGTACGGTTCTATCCAATCAGCCGCCAGGAATATGATGAGCTGGCGGCCCGGGAGGAGTCATGACCATGGACATCGTGATTCAAAACGGCGGTCCCCTGACCACCCTTCAGGATACGGGCCGCATCGGATATCAGCAATATGGAGTCGTTGTCAGCGGCGCCATGGATTCTTTTTCCCTTCGCCTGGCCAACATCCTTGTTGGGAACCACCCGCAGGAAGGCGCCCTGGAAATGACCATGGCGGGCCCTTCATTAAAGATTCCTAAGGGGCTGGTCTTTGCCCTGACCGGTGCTGACATGGGAGCACGGCTGAATGGAATTCCCGTGCCCCGGAACCGGCCAGTCTATGCAAGGACCGACGCCCTTCTCCGCTTTGGGTTTGCTTCCCGGGGTGCCCGCGCCTATCTGGCCGTAGCCGGAGGCTTTGACGTTCCCCCGGTCATGAATAGCAAAAGTACCTATTTACGGGCGCAAATGGGCGGTTGGAAAGGCCGGGCCCTCAAAGGCGGCGACCAGCTTCCCCTGGGAACACCATCCAAAAAGCAACAGGCCATCATCACCAGGCTCGCAGGCATGCCCTCCCGGAACGGTGTCTTTTCCACGGTGCCCTGGGGCGCGAAAACTGATTTCATTTTTGAGGAAGCCCCCATCCGCGTAACGTCAGGGCTCCAGTACGACTGGTTTACGAAAGGTTCCCTGGACGGATTCTTCAGCACTCCCTTTAGGATTACAACCAATTCTGACCGTATGGGATACCGACTGCAGGGAGCCCCGCTTGCATTCAGGGAAAAACGGGACCTTATTTCCGAGCCCATTAATCTCGGTGCCATTCAGGTCCCTCCGGACGGCCAGCCCATCATCCTCATGGCGGACCGGCAGACAACGGGCGGCTATCCGAAAATCGCCCAGGTCATTCTGGCTGATCTGCCCCGTCTGGCCCAGATGAAACCGGGACAGTCCCTTTCCTTTCAACTCGTCACCCTGAATGAGGCGGAACGCTCCTACGAAAAAGCCGAAACCTTTCTGGAAGCCTTGCAGCAGGAAATCGAAAAGCGTGAATGAGTACCACTGTCATTGAAAGAATACCGCATCACGGAACATTTCCGTAATGCGGTATTTTTTTAACAAGCAATTGAGGAAAACAGTGTCAGCAGGGTTACCATTAAGGATAAATTAAAAGGCTTCTCCAATCTCTTTCTTGACAAGGTCATACAAATTTGTTACATTAAATTTACATTATTGATTACAGATACCCATTTTATATTTAAAATTGTAATATTTCTTACAATTTCGTATGAGGGTATGACCGCACAAGGAGGATGGCAGTATGGATAGCAAATGGATGAAACGAGGAATGGCAGCCGCTATGGCCGCCGCACTGACGGTCTGCACAATGGGAACGGCACTTGCCGGACGCCTGGAGGATATTACCGCACGCGGCACAATCCGGGTTGGGACAACCGGGGATTATCGCCCCATGTCCTATAAAAACAAGGAAACCGGCAACTATGAAGGATTCGATGCCGAGCTGGCAGAAAAGCTGGCTGCTTCCTTGCATGTAAAAGTGGAATTCGTCCCGACAACCTGGAAAACCCTTTCCCAGGATACCAAGGATGGCAAATTCGATCTGGCACTCTGCGGAATTACCCGCACCTTTGACCGGGAACGGACCCTGGCCATGTCCGATGGCTACCTGCTGTTCGGCAAGACCATTCTCTGCCGTACTGGCGATGCCGGTAAATTCAAATCCCTGGCCGATCTGGACAAACCCGACGTTCGGGTCATGGTCAACCCCGGCGGAACGAATGAAAAGTTTGCCAGGGCCAATCTCCCCCATGCGAACTTGCTGGTCCACGAGCAAAACGCCGAAATCCCTGGCCTCGTGGCAGATGGAAAAGCGGACATCATGATCACGGAAACCATGGAAGCCCGCAAATACGTCAAGCTGAACAAAAAGCTGGCCGCGCCCCTGGTCGATGAGCCCTTCACAAAAAGCCGTTTCGGTGCCCTCATGGCAAAGGGCGATCAGGATTTCCTGAACTACGTAAATTTCTTTATGCAGGAAATGGAAACCAACGGCACAATGGATGCATTGGAAGATAAATATATCGACTGAACCAGCCGATAAAGCAACCCCCTTCTCACCATCAAATTCAGGTAAGAAGGGGGTTTCATGATGTTATAGTAAAACGCGGAACGCAGACCGCAGATCGCAGACCGAGGATCGCTTGGTAGCCTCTTCTGTGTTATACTGTTTTATTCTAATGTTCGATGTGGCATTTGCAGCAGAACGGGCCCAGGAACGCGGTTCGCAGACCGCAGATCGCAGAACGCAATAATCAGGGTTGAGCGTTGAGCGTTGAGTTTTGAGTTTTGAGGTTAAAGCTGAATAAAATAAAGCCTTGGTCCCCTGTCCACGGGCGGACTGCCTGAGTCGCGAGCGACGGGTATTTATATCATCTTATGTTACTTTTTTTACCGTCAGTTTGTTTTTTC
Organism: uncultured Acidaminococcus sp.; assembly: GCA_902796945.1. Classification (GTDB taxonomy): domain Bacteria; phylum Bacillota; class Negativicutes; order Acidaminococcales; family Acidaminococcaceae; genus Acidaminococcus. Next base: position 135 of record CADBQR010000126.1, on the reverse strand, counting down.
AATTGTTCGTTATGAAATTTGCAGCAGAACGGGCCTTCGGATCTTTATTACCAAGGGTTTTAATTCTCCAATTCCATTCTAAATAGACGCAGGAGATAGTGCCAGATGCAAGGAAGAAGCCGCCGGGGGAGCCGG
>CADBQR010000125.1 GCA_902796945.1 uncultured Acidaminococcus sp. | reverse complement strand
CCCGCCATTTTGATTTGGTCATTGATATGCAGGGGTTGTTCAAGAGTGCCGTCATGGCCTGGCTTACGGGCTGCCCTGACCGGATCGGGTACGGGGAAATGCGGGAAGGCAGCGGACTGGTTTCCCGTGCCATCAAGGGGCCCCATATCCATGACCATGTGATTGAACGCTACCTGGATGTTGCCCGGTATCTGGGAGCCCGGGTGGAGGGCGTCCATTATCCGATGCCGGACCTGCCGGAGGAATCCGCTTCTGTCCGGGAACGGCTGGTCAAGGCCGGCGTTCCGGATCGGCCGCAGATGCCGTATGTGGTGATGGTTCCCGGTGCCCGTTGGGAAACCAAGCAGTGGCCGGCGGCCCACTATGCGGAGCTGGCTGAAAAAATCATGGCGGACGGATATTATGTGGTCCTTGCCGGCGGTCCGGGGGACTGCAAGCTGGGAGAACGGATCCAGGAAATTACCAATTATGATCCCCGCGTCATTGACTGGATCGGGCACACCACCCTCAGGGAGCTGGGAGCCCTGATCAAACAGTCCCTGTTCTATATCAGCGGGGATACGGGGCCGCTTCATATTGCCGCGGCCTATGGCAAGAACCTGATTGCCATGTACGGACCGACCCGGCCGGATCGGACCGGGCCCTACGGGGACCCCGGCGCGGTGGTGATGGTCAGCCCGGAACCCTGTGCGGGCTGCCTGCAGAAACAATGCAACCATTGGACCTGTATGAAGGCCCTGACGCCGGAAGCCGTGTATGAAACATTCCGAAAGAAGGTAACGAACGATCATGATTGAGCTGGCCCATAAGAAAATCCTCGTGACTTTTCTCATGCATCTGGGAGACCTGGTCCTGACGACCCCCTTCCTGCACGCTTTGCGGAAGGCTGCACCGGGAGCGGAGATCACCTATCTGGTGGACCAGAAGCTGGAAGACGTGGTCCTTTACAATCCCAATATCGACCATGTCTGGACCATTGACAAGAAGGGAAAGGATGACAACCTGAAATCCCTGCTGGCGATGAGCCGCCGGATTTCGGAAGCTCATTTTGACGTACTCATCAACCTGCATCCCAATGAACGCTGTTCCTTCATTGATGCCATGGCCCATGTCCCCGTAAAAGTGGGGGCATCCCATTTCCTGTTCCGGCCGTTCTTTCACCCCTGTCTGAAACTAAACCGGACCCTTCATGCCGCCGATATGTACCTGGATGTGTTGAAACGGCTGGGCGTCCGGGACCTGAGCCATGAAGGACTGGAAATCTTTCCAGGGCCGGAACATCGTGAAAAGGCGGATGCGTTCTGGAAGAAAGAGGGCGTAACGGCGGATACCGAACTGATTGGATTCAATATTGGCAGTGCCGTGGAAACCAAACGCTGGGCGCCGGAACGCTTTGCCCAGGTTGCGGATGCCCTGGGCCGGGAAGGATATCGTACCGTCTTCTTCGGTGGACCGATGGATCTTGAAATGGTGCAGGACGCTGTGCGCCATATGAAGACGAAGCCCATCATCGCGACGGGACAGTTTAGCATCGGTGCCCTGGCTGCCGCCATGGGGCGGTGTTGCCTCATCATTACGAATGACAGTGGACCCATGCATGTGGCCATCAGCCAGAAAGTCCCCATTGTAGCGATGTACGGCCCCAGCCACCCGGATTTATACGGACCCTATACAAAGGATGCCATCATTGTGACCGCCATACCGCCCTGCGATGGCTGCCGGAAAGGGATGAAGCACCACTGCGATGATATGCGCTGCATGCGGGAACTGACGGTGGGTCAGGTGCTCGCGGCTGCCCATACCATGCTGAATGATTGAAAAAGGCCCTTGGGAAATCAACAGGCGAGAGGCCTTGGAAAACAGGGCCAGAGCCTGATCTAAAGCGGCTTTCAGGCGCTTTTTCTGCGAGGGAATGGGCGCTTTGAAGCGCCCGCAAAAAAACAAAAAAAGTGCTTGCAATTATTTCTCCGTTGCTGTATTATATACGAGTAGTCACTTTTAAGGGTGACACAATGTTGTGGTCCGCTAGCTCAGCTGGTAGAGCACCTGACTCTTAATCAGGGTGTCCAGAGTTCGATCCTCTGGCGGATCACCATTTTTTT
>CADBQR010000124.1 GCA_902796945.1 uncultured Acidaminococcus sp. | reverse complement strand
CCTGGATACGCATTGGATCTGGCAGGAAGGCCGTGAGCGCCTGACGAAGGAACCGATGCAGATCAGGGACGGCGGCATTCGGGTTCCGGATAAACCGGGCCTGGGCATCGAAGTTGACCGCGACCAGGTCATGAAGGCCCACGAGCTGTACGAAAAGCACTGCCTCGGCGCCCGTAACGATGCCATTACCATGCAGTACCTGATCCCGGGCTGGAAGTTCGATCCCAAGAGCCCCTGCCTGGTACGTTAACAGATTGACCACTGCACCGGATACAGGAATGTTCCGGTGCGGTCCCTGTATGTCTGGCAGCCATCACAGGATCCTGCCATGACGATGAGAAATTCAGGAGGTGTCACTCGATGTATAAAATCCTGGTTCCGAAGGCACTGAAACCGGCGGCCCGTGATTTCCTAACCGAAAAAGGGTATGAACTTTCCTATCTGGAAGGCACGGATGAAGAAACCATGAAAAAGGCCATTGCCGACTGCGATGCTGCCATTGCCCGTACGGAAAAGTATACGCCTGCCGTCATTGAAGCGGCCCGGAAGCTGAAAATCATTGCCCGCTACGGCATCGGTTATGAAAATATCAACCTGGAGGCCTGCGACGCCAAGGGCGTAACGGTTACGCTGGCCCGCGGCTGCAACACCTATTCCGTGGCGGAACACGCGATTTCCCTGATGCTGGCCTGCTTCCGGCAGATTCCGCAGCTGAACAACGAAGTCCGCGCCGGCCATTGGAAGAGCCGCGATACCATTGAGACCCATGAAGCCCGCTATAAGACGTTCGGCAGTATCGGGATCGGGCCCATCGGCATGGAAGCCGTCAAGATTGCCCATTTCGGGTTCCAGATGAAGATCCTCGTTTATGATAAGTTTGTCGATCAGAGCAAGTTCCCTGACTGGATCGAATTCACGGATACGCTGGAAGAGATGATGGAACGGGCCGACGTCGTATCGCCCCATCTGCCACTTAATAAAGGAACGTTCCATATCCTCAATGCGGATTCCATTTCCCATATGAAACCGACGGGTGTACTGCTCAATGTATCCCGTGGCGCCATCTGGGACGAAAAGGCCGTATACAAGGCCCTGAAGGAACATCGGATTGCCGCTGCCGGTGCCGATGTCTTTGAAACGGAGCCGCCCACACCGGAAACGCCGCTCTTTGAGCTGCCGAACTTCATCGGCACGCCCCATACGGCCGCACTTTCCGAGGAAGCCATCACGGCTGTGGCCATGAACTGTGCCCATGCCATTGATGACCTGTTAAACGGTCGGGAACCGATGTACATTATCAACCATCCTGTAAAAGGATAATCATTTAACAGCCTGTCTGAAGCAGGCGCGTGGTATGGAGGGATGACCATGGAAGGAAAATTTGACATCAAGATCAACGCAAAGTTCTGTAAGCAGTGCGGGATTTGTTCCGCTTTGTGCCCCAAGCAGGTCCTGGAGCAGGAAGTCGGCAAGGTTCCTGTCGTTGCCCACCCGGAAAACTGCATCGGCTGCAAGCTCTGCGCGATGCGCTGCCCGGATTTTGCTATTGATGTGGAGGGAAAGTAAATGGGAAAAACTGTTAAGAAATTCATGGAAGGCAATGATGCTATGGTGGCCGGCGCCATTGCGGCCGGTGCAAGATTCTTTGCCGGTTATCCAATCTCCCCGAGCTCTGAAGTAGCCAAAGGCGCTGCGAAGGAACTGCCGAGACACGGCGGCATCTATATCCAGATGGAAGACGAACTGAGTTCCATGGCTGCTTTGTGCGGTGCTTCCCTGGCTGGCAAGAAGGCCTTTACTGCGACGAGCGGCCCTGGCTTCTCCCTGATGCAGGAAAACCTGGGTCTGGCCGTTATGTCCGAACTGCCCTGCGTTGTCTATGATGTTCAGCGCAGCGGTCCTTCCACCGGTGCTGCCACGAAACCGGCCCAGGGCGACCTGATGCAGGCTAAGTATGGCACCCACGGCGACCACAGCATCATTGCCCTGGCACCGTCCTCCGTACAGGACTGCTACGATCTGTCCATTACCGCCTTCAACCTGGCTGAAAAATATCGTACCCCCGTCATTTTCCTGGCTGACGAAGTCATCGGCCATCTGCGTGCTACCGTTTCCATTCGCGAACCGGAACCGGGCGAAATCATCAACCGCAAGGCACCGGCTCCTGGAACGACCCAGAAGGACTTCCGCCCCTATGATTACAGCGGCAATATGCCGGCTCCCATGGTTGGAGTAGGGGACCGGAACCTGCTGATGCGCACCACCGGTTCCACCCACGATGAAAAAGGTGAATTCCGGCCGACCCCGGAAAACATCGACCGCGTCACTCATTACCTGATGAGCAAGATCGAAGACCATGTCGATGATATTACCATCACCCGCGAATACAAGATGGAAGATGCCGATACCGTCCTCATCTCCTTTGGCTGCTCCGTCCGCAGCTCCATGTCCGCCGTTGACCTGCTCCGCAAGGAAGGCGTCAAGGCCGGTATGCTGGAACTCGTTACGGTCTGGCCGATGCCGGAAAAACAGATCCGCAAAGCCCTGCAGCAGGCCAAAAATGTCGTTGTTGTCGAACTGAACATGGGCCAGCTGGCCGGCGAAGTCCGCAAATACAATGACTATGGCTGCAACGTCATCCAGGCAAACCGCACCGACGGTGTGCTCATTACGCCGAAACAGGTTGTGGATGCATTAAAGGGAGGTATGAAATAATGAAGTCGTATAAGGACTACATGCTTTTTGATAAATTACCGCAGACCTGGTGCGCAGGCTGCAGCCACGGCATTGTACTGCAATCCATTGCCGCTGTGATGGCGGAACTGGACGTGGATAAGCACGATATGGCCCTGGTCAGCGGCATCGGCTGCTTCGGCCGCGTCGACGATTACCTGGACATCAACTGCATGCACGTAACCCACGGCCGTGCACTGGCAGCGGCAACGGGTGTGGCCCTGGGCAACCCGAACCTCCACGTGCTCTGCACCATGGGTGATGGCGATGGTACGACCATCGGCGGCAACCACCTGATCCATGCGGCCAGAAGAAACATCAACGTGACGGCCATCATTTCCAACAACTACAACTATGGCCAGACCGGCGGCCAGTATTCCGCTACGACCCCGACCCACAGCATCACCCAGACCTCTCCTTATGGCCATATCGAAGATAATTTCGATATCTGCAAGCTCGCCATTGCAGCCGGTGCTTCCTATGTCGGCCGTGCCACGGCTTACAACCCGGTCATGATCCGCAAGCTCATCAAGGAAGGCATGCAGGTCAAAGGATTCTCCCTGATCGAAGTCATGTCTGCCTGCCCGACCCATTACGGCAAGTTCAACAAGCTGGGTGAAGCTGCCCGCATGCTGAAACTCATGAACGAGCAGAGTGTTACGGTCGCCCAGGCTGCCAAGATGAGCCCGGAAGAACTGAAGGGCAAGCTCGTCGTTGGCGTCCTGAAGAACGAACCGCGCGACGACTATTACACGGAATACGCTAGAATTATTGAAGCCCAGAGAATTGAGTGAGGGATGAAGATGAAAAAAGAAATCGTATTGAGTGGTGTTGGCGGACAGGGTGTTGTTTCCGTAGGCGAAGTCATGGGGCTGGCAGCTTCCCTTTATGAGGAAGGACTGAACGCGACCATGTCGGCTTCCTATGGTTCCGAAGCAAGAGGTACCTTTACCAAGACGGATGTCATCATCAGTGACGGCGCCATCGGGTATCCGAACATCGAATCGCCCGATATTATCCTGTGCCTGGCACAGGTTGCCTATGACCGGTATGTGGATGCATTCCGCGATGATACGCTGGTCTTCTACGACAACGAAGAAGTCACGCCCAGGGAAGGCGCCAAGGGCGAACATATCGGCTTCCCTTATCGCAGCGAAGCCATCAAACTGGGCAGCATCCAGAGTGCCAACTTTGTCGCCCTGGGAACCATGAGCAAGAAAACCGGCCTTTTGAAACCGGAAGGCTGCATGAAAGCCATTGCTGACCGCTTTGCCGGCAAGAAAAAGGTCATTGAAAGCAATCAGAAGGCACTCCAGAGAGGCCTGGAGCTGTAATCCAAAGACAGTTGAATCCTATTGAATGAAGAGGTAATCCCATGAGTGACAAAAAAGATATCATTTATAAGGATACCCGCAGCGGCATATTGGTGAACGGGATCGGGCGCAGCGGCAACCGCGCCCTCCTGTACAGCATGGGCCTGGAGGAAGATGACTTCCGTAAACCCATGATTGGTATTGCCAATTCCTTCAGTGAATTGGTCCCCGGACACATTCACCTGCGCGAACTCGCACGCGACGTAAGCGAAGGCATCCTGGCCGCCGGCGGTATTCCCCGTGAATTTGACACCATTGCCCTTTGCGACGGTCTCTGCCAGGGCCACTGTGGTATGCGTTATTCCCTGCCGAGCCGTGAAATCATTGCCGACTCCGTGGAAGCCGTTGTCGAAGGCAACCAGCTGGACGGCGTGGTGCTCATCGCTTCCTGCGATAAGATCGTTCCCGGCATGATCATGGCGGCTGCCCGCCTGGACATTCCGGCCATCATCGTGACCGGCGGTCCCATGCTGGCCGGGAAGGGCTGCGGCAAGGACAATATCTGCCTGAGCAACCTGCGTGAATTTGTCGGCCAGTATCAGGTCGGTAAGATGAGCTATGAGGAACTGCAGAAGATGGAACGGGCATCCCTGCCCACCGTCGGTTCCTGCTCCATGTTCGGCACGGCCAACACCATGAGTGCCCTCGCCGAGGTACTGGGCCTGACCCTGCCGTTCATGGGAACTTCCCCGGCCATTGCTTCTGAAAAACGGAGACTGGCCCGGGCCAGCGGCAAGCGCATCGTCGCCGAGGTCAAGGAAGGCCTTACGGCCCGCAAGATCCTCACGAAGGAAGCCCTGCTGAACGGCGTCAAGGCCGTCATGGCCCTCGGTGCATCGACGAACTCCGTCCTGCATTTGATGTCCATTGCCCACGAAGCCAAGGTGGATCTGACCCTGGAAGACTTTGACCGCATCAGCCGCGAAGTTCCGTACCTGTGCAACCTGCGTCCTTCCGGCGATTTCGCCGTCGACGTCCTGCACGAAAATGGCGGTATTCCCGCAGTGCTGAAGGCCATTCAGGACAAGATCGATGATACCCAGCTTACCGTTACGGGCCATACCATTCGGGAAATCCTGGAAGCCCAGCCGTTGGTTGAAAATAATGTCATCTACCCGAGAAGCCATCCGAAACGCGAACAGGGCGGCATCGCCATTCTGCGCGGCAACCTGGCTCCTGACGGGGCGGTTGTCAAGGCCAGCGGCGTAAAGCCCTCCATGCAGCAGTTTACCGGAAAGGCCCGCGTCTTCAACAGCATGGAAGATTCCATTACGGCGCTTGAAGCCGGTGAAATCCATGCCGGTGAAGTCATTGTCCTGCGCTATGAAGGCCCTAAAGGCGGTCCCGGCATGCGGGAAATGTTCCTGGTTACGGCCCTCCTTGTCGGCCGTGGCATGGACGAAAGCACGGCCCTCATTACGGACGGACGCTTCTCCGGTTCCACCCGCGGACCCTGCATCGGCCATATTTCCCCTGAAGCCGCTGCGGGCGGCCCAATCGGCCTGATTGAGGATGGCGATATCATCCATATCGATATTCCCAACCGGTCCCTGACCGTGGACGTTTCGGACGAGGAAATGGCAAGACGGCGCAAGAACTTCAAGCCCGTCATCAAGGCCACGTCCCCGCTGCTCAAGAAATATTCCGCCCTGGTTTCTTCTGCTGACAAGGGCGCTGTCCTTTTCACGCATGATTGATACAAGGAGGTAATCCCATGGCACAGAAGGTGACCTATCGTCTGAAACACGTTGGCATCAACTGCGAAAACGAAGCGGAAGCAAAGAAAATGGTGGCACTCCTGTGCTCCCTGTTCAACATGGAGCCGGGGCAGGAAAACGATTCCCACATCTTTGTTTCTACTTATTTCGAGGTCATGAAGAACACGAAAATCGGCAGGAACGGCCATATCGCCCTTCAGACCGACGACGTGGAACTGGCTATGCAGGACCTTTCCGCAAAAGGCATTACCTTCAAGGAAGAGACCATTCGCAGAAATAAAGACGGAAAAATCATCTTTATCTACCTGAAGGGAGATATTGGTGGATTTTCCTTCCATCTGACAATCTGACCCCTATATCCCTCCTGCGGGAACGATTGTCAACGGATATGCATCCCCCTGGGAAACGGAAAAGAAGCAGCAGGAGGCCCGATGCCCAACCTGCCGCGTTCCGCTTCCGTTTCTCCGCATATCCCCAAGTTCATTCCCCTCTATCAACTCTAGATCACTCGTGAAAAAAGTGGTCTAGAGTTGTATAGTATATAGGGGAACCTGTTAAAACGAAAATCCCCGGGACGGTCGTGGGGAAGGATCCTGATTTCCTTCCCGCCGGGCACGGTCAGGAATTTTCCTGGAGCGCCCGTTAAACGAAAGGCCGTTTCCCGTCTGCCCGCATGATCAGCAGGAGGTACCTGAAATGGATGCAATTTTTCGGCGCCGCAGCATTCGCCATTACACGGATCGCCCCGTGGAAAAAGAAAAGATCACCCAGATTCTCAAGGCGGCCATGGCCGCTCCTTCGGCCTGTAACCAGCAGCCCTGGCGTTTCTATGTCGTAACGGACCGGGAAACCATTGCCACCCTGGCCGCGGTCAGTCCTTATTCGACCTTTGCCGCGTCCGCACCGGTCCTGATTGTTCCGGCTTTCCGGACGGACTGTGAGCTGCCTGAATTTGCGCCCATTGACCTGAGTGCCGCCGTCGAAAACCTCTGGGTCGAAACGGCAGCCCAGGGGCTGGGAGGCGTCTGGATGGGCGTCTATCCCCGGACGGAACGGATGGCAAAAATCGCGGCCATCCTGAAAATGCCACCGCAGGAGAAACCCTTCGCCATGTTTTCCCTGGGTTACGCGGCCCGGGAAAAACCGCCGGCCTGCCGCTATCATGAGGATTGGGTCAGGTATATCGAATAAATAAGCCAGAATGTACAGCATCGAAAGGAGAACAACATGATTGAAAAATATCGCAGCAAAGTCATGAGCCCCGCTGAGGCCGCCAAGGTCATCAAGAGCGGTGACTGGGTGGATTTTGGGTTTGGCAGCGGTTTTCCGGAACTGATGGATGCCGCCATTGCCGCCCGCAAGGACGAACTGCATGATGTCAAGATCCGGGGCGGCCTGGTGTACCGTCCGGCCATCCAGGTCGTGGAATGCGACCCGGAGCAGAAGAGCTTTGACTACTACAGCTGGCACCTGGGAGCGGCGGAACGGAAATACTATACGGCCGGCCGCATTCACTTCGTGCCCATGCTGCTGCGCCTTTTGCCGCAGATGTACCGGGAATACCTCCATGTGGACGTAGCCTGCATTCCCGTATCCAAACCGGATGCAAACGGGTACTGCGGGCTGGGCCTTGCCAGTTATGGCTGGAAGACCATCATGAAGGCCGCTAAAACGGTCATTTTCGAAGTCAATGAGCATATGCCGACCCTGCAGGGCGTCGATGGTTCCCACCGGGTATCCCTGGACGATGCCGATATCATTGTGGAAGGGGAGCATGAACCGCTCTGCACGAACGGCTACCGGGCACCTTCCGAAGCCGACCTGGCCATTGCGGCCAACGTGGCGGCGGAAATCCCCGACGGGGCAACCCTGTCCCTGGGTGTTGGGACGATTCCCTTTACCATCGCCCAGGCCCTCATTCAATCCGATAAACAGGATCTGGGGTGCCATACCGGAACCATCAGCGATGCGTTCCTGATGCTCTATAAAGCCGGTAAGCTGACCAATAAACGCAAGGAAATCAATACGGGCCTTTGCACCTGGAACCTGGCCAGTGGCTCCCAGGAGCTGTATGACTGGCTGCAGAACGAACCGCAGCTGTTCTATCCGGCCGATCTGGACTATGTCCATAATCCCCGGGTCATGGAAAAAATCTCCAACTTCATCAGCATCAACGGCGGCGTGCAGCTGGACCTGATGGGCCAGGAAAATGCCGAATCCGTTGGCACCCGCCAGCTTTCCGGCATGGGCGGCCAGCTTGATTTCCTGGAAGGGGCCTTCCTGTCCCAGGGCGGCAATGGGTATATCTGCATCAATTCGGCCCGGAAGGACAAAAAGGGAGAGCTCCATTCCAACATTGTTGCCACCATTCCTTCCGGCAGTGCCATTTCCGGCCCCCGCGCCCTGATCCAGAATGTGGCCACGGAATACGGCGTTGCCCATCTGACCGGCCTGTCCCTGAAGGAGCGGGCCTATGCCATGATCCGCGTCGCCCACCCGCAGTTCCGTGATGAACTGAAGGAGTATGCCGATCGTACTTTTAAATAAGCTTCTTATCTGATTTTCCAGGAAGGAGGAACACCATGGAACTGGGACTGAAGAACCGGGTCGTTGCCATTACCGGCGGCGGAAGCGGAATCGGAAAGGCTGCGGCCTTTGAATTCCTGAAGGAAGGCTGCCGCGTTGCCATCTGCGGGCGGACCCTTTCCAAACTGGAGGCTGCCAAAAAGGAAGCACAGGCTTCTGGTTACGACCTTCTCATTGCTTCCGTGGATGTAAAGGATGAGAAGGCGCTTGCCGCCTTTGCGGAAAACGTGGTCCGAACCTACGGACGGCTTGATGTTTGGGTCAACAACGCCGGCGCCAACCAGATCAAGAGTCTCATGGACTACAGCGTGGAAGAATTCCGCGCCATGACGGACGGTCTCTTTGTGTCAACCTTTGCAGGATCCAAGATTGCGGCGTCCTATATGAAAAAGCAGCAGTCCGGCGTGATCCTCAACGCATCGTCCTTTTCTGCCGTCATTCCCAATGCAGGGCGCGCACCTTACAGCGCCTGCAAAGCCGCTGTATCGTCCTTGACCAGGACCTTTGCGGCAGAGCTGGCCCCGGATCATATCCGCGTCGTTGCCTACGTCCCCGGCATGATTGCCACGGAAATCTCCAGGAAAAACATTGAACTGAACGGCAAGCAGCTCATGAGCGCCATTCCCATGCAGCGCTTCGGAACGGCTGAGGACATTGCCAGCGTCATTGTCTTCCTGGCTTCTGACCGGGCTTCCTACATCAACGGAGTGGATATTCCGATTACGGGTGGGAAGTTGTGTGTGCAGAATCCTCTATACGCTTATTGAGTAAGGGTGATCGCTTAACGCAGAAAGCAACCCCCTTCTTACCATCTATGGTTATGGTGAGAAGGGGGTTGTGGTGTATCGTATGATGTTGCGAGTCCGCAATTTACTGAAGGTAGACGCCCCGGGCCGTGATTTCGTCCCGCATACGCTCCTCATAACGGCCCGGGTAAACCGCGGAGGAACCATTCTACCTAGACACACGATATAGCGCCATCTGCGGTGTCAGAAGCCGCCGTGGGACCGGGCAATACAAAGTGCGTATGGCACCGGCTCCCCCGGCGGCTTCT
>CADBQR010000123.1 GCA_902796945.1 uncultured Acidaminococcus sp. | reverse complement strand
CAGCGCCCAGCTTTGTCCAGGCAGCAATGTTGCTTCGGGCAACCCGACTGAACAGGATATCCCCGATAATGGCCATTTTCAGGCCCTTGAAGGATTTCTTATGTTCCAGAATGGTCAGCATATCCAGCAGGCCCTGGGTCGGGTGGGCATGGCAGCCATCGCCGGCATTGATGACAACCGGTTTTGCAATGTCCGCAATGTACTTGGCGGCGCCTTCCACCGGGTGCCGCATGACAATGGCATCACAGGCCATGGACTGGACTGTCAGCACCGTATCCTTCAGGCACTCCCCCTTGGCCACACTGGAACTGCCGGTATTGATGTTGATGACATCGGCGCCCAGATACTTGCCTGCCAGCTCAAAGGAAGTACGGGTACGGGTACTGTTTTCATAAAACAGGTTGACCACCGCCTTGCCCCGAAGAGAGGGAACTTTCTTGATATCCCGCTTCAGGACCTTCTTCATTTCTGCTGCTGTTCGCATGATCAGGTCATATTCCTCAACGGACAGGGACGCCAGATCAAGGATATCCCTTCCGGAAAGGCTGACCGCTGCCTTTGCCATGTAATAGCCTCCTTACTTGTTTCACTGCTGATGATGGGTCAATTCCTACAAAAATAAGCCCTCTCGTCCATAAGACAAGAAGGCTTTTATAACAGCTCAAAAAGGTAACGCCGCAGTCTCGCTGCATAGTTACGGAAAGTCCCTTTCTTAGTCTCACAGGACTAGATTAAAAGGCCCTATTAAGTTATGTTCATTCTAGCACGGGGGATGGGAAATGTCAATGAAAGCAGGCGCCCCTGGAAGAGGCTTTCCTGAGGGAAACGGGGTCCCGGCCATTGCCTTTATTTATTCCCGAAATGTTTGACCAGCTCCGTCATGGTATAGGTCGTCAGGGGCAGGACGTCTTCGTTGAAATCAAATTCGCTGGTATGGTGGCCGGCCGCTTCCTTCGTACCATAAAGCATATAGACCGCTTTACCGCCATGTTGCTGGACACGGCTCAGGAAGTAGGAACAATCCTCGCTGCCGCTTACATGCCGGCTCAGTTCCAGATCCTTATAGACGCCCAGGCCCTTGACCACCTCATAGATTTCCTTTCCCATATCCGGGGAAGAATTTCCGGAAGCGGCACTGCCCTTGGCTTCCAGGCGGACCTCCACGCCATAAAGATCAGCAGCCGCCCTGATCATGCGCCGGGCCTCGCTTTCCATATACTGGTTGATTTCCGTGGACCCGCCGCGGGTCTCAAACTGGATCAGGGCCTGGTCGGGAATCACATTGCGCCCGGTTCCTGCCTTCAGGACCCCCACATTGATTCGGGACGGTCCGGCACTGTGACGGGAAATCGTATGCAGGGCAATCGAAGCTTCTGCGGCTGCCAGGAGTGCGTTGCGGCCCTTTTCCGGATTGGCCCCCGCATGGGCCGGTTTCCCGGTGAAAATGGCGTCGATCTTGCTCGTCGCCAGGAAGCCCTCCGTCATGCAGACCAGGGAATCATCTTCCCCATTGCCCAAACCGATATGGCCGCTCAGGAAATAATCCACATCATCAACAATCCCGCTGGCAACCATGCCACGGGCGCCCATGACGCCCTCTTCGCCTGGCTGGAAGCAGATCTTGACGGTTCCTGCCATTTCCTCCCTATGGGCTGCGATGAGGCGGGCTACGCCCAGGCCAATCGTGGCATGGCCGTCATGGCCACAGGAATGCATGAGTCCCGGATGCAGGGAATTGAACCCCTCACGGGATGGTTTATGGTCATCCGTACTGTTTTCATCAACCAGCAGGCAGTCAATATCAAAACGAAGGCCCACGGTTTTCCCCGGTTTGTCAAAATGCATGATTCCGACTACACCGGTCTTGCCGCCTTGCATCCGGGATACCAGTTCCGGATCAGCCCCTTCCGCAATGGCCCGCTGCATACATTCCTGCAGCACCGCTTCGGAAGGAACCCCCATCATTTCGTCTTCTTTCATGCACTGGTCCCCCATCAGGACCTCATAGCCAAGACGTTTCAGTTCCCTGGCTATCTTACTGGCCGTACGGAATTCCGTCCAGGCCAGCTCCGGATGGGCGTGCAGGTCCCGCCTGCAGGCAACAAGCTCTTTTTTCATCGCCATAGCTTCATTGAACATCGTCATTTCCCGTCATCCTCCATCCCTTATTTTTATCTGACACTGACTTCAAAGGTCCTGTTCCAGGGCAGCCCATACCGATGGGCTTCAGCAATTCCCTTGCCAAGGACAGGAGCGGAAACCGTTTTCATTTCTGCATCAAGACGCTGATTGATCGCGGTCTGCTGCGCTTTAGTGAACTGACCATCCCGCCATTGTTTGGGATAGACCAGCTGATACCGGAGAACCTGCCGCACATGGGCCTGATACGCCCAGTCATCCAGGTAGCGGACTGCCAGAAGGTCCCGGCGTGATTCATCGGTCATAAAAGGAGCCATGAGCCCCTGCCCGAGCGTGTATCCCAGGGAGTTGCTCGCCGTGTTCCAACCCGCATAGGAAGCAAGGTCCCAGGCCATGGCCTCCTTTCCGGGGGCCAGACGGCGGGTAAAGAGGGCTTTCACCAGGGCATCACTGCTGCCATTTCCAAAGGCAATATCGGCAATGCCCGTCGGATACCCCTTATGCAGCCAGCGGGCGGTTTCATCGAGGAACCGTTCCTGTTCCAAACTGGCCTGATCCGTATTGGCCGGCGTGTCTGCACCGGGAGTCCGGCCATTCACGGGCGTATAGATTCCCACAACCAGGTCGGCCCGCTTGCCGGTCCGGGCCGGAAAGGCGCCTATGGCCAGGACATGGTTCCGATAGCTGTTCCGGACAGGCCCGTCTTCATAATCGGGCACCGTCTCAGGACCGGCCCCTTCCGCATACCAGGCATGCACAATCGGCGTCCTGCCGCGGGCCTTGAAATAGGCCCGGGTCAACAGAAGCATCCCCAGTTCATCCGTCCCGGAAAAGGACCGTACCTGGTAGGATTTCTTCCGGCCGCTTTCAATCCTTCGTACGTCGTAATGGGCTTCCGAATAGGGAGCGGAATCATCACGGGCAATCAGGTAGTAATCGAAGTCTCCTTCCTGGGCCGCGTCATATAAATGGTTCAGGATCTCCCGGTTTTTGGTCCGCCTGCCCAGCAGGTCCCTTTGAATCGTTTCGGGAATTTCCTGCTGCAGCTGTTGCAGTTCCTTTTTTTCCTTCTTGGTCAGGACGTTCAGGTCCTGGCGGTCACGAAGCGCACCCCAATGGAACAGTTTCGGTCCCCACTCCGCATAATACGCTGGTTCCTCCGGGCCCTTACTTTCCCGCGGGGAACGCATCACCGTTGAAAAGGCATAAAGGGGAACGCCGGGGTGTTTTTTCTTGAAAGAAAGAAGGGAGCCCAGGCGGCGCTGCAGGGTATCCGCGGGAATCTCATGGGTACGGGAACTGGTAAGTCCCCCATAGATCAGGGAATCAGCTGCAACCACTGCCGCTTCCGCATAAGGGGCTTCTTCATCAAGCCAGGTCTGCAGCCGGTCCGGTTCCCCCTTGTTCACATGGGAAGCCAGGAGGGCTTCCGGCGGGGTAACGACCTCTACACCGGCCTTTCGGAAGGTTTCCACCGGATAATCAAGGTTTACGGGACGATTGTCCAGGGGAATATATAAGATCCGTTCTGCCGCAAGGACGGGACCTGAAGCAAAAAGAGTGCCCACTGCAGCAGCGATACACACAAAGCGCGCAAATTTTTTCATACCATCACTCCTTTTGGTTCCTATTATAGCATATGGATAAAACAAGTCCGGGGAATAAGCAAATTTCCGGGAAGCAATCAAAAGCACGGAAAATGCCGTTGTTTCCTCGCGAAAGGAATGCGGCACCAACCCCCGGTCTTTCGGATTCCTGCGGCCTGCAGCATCGCGGGGCCCGCCATTTTTCCCTACGGAAAGAATCCCCGCCGCCATTGTCAGGAAAAATAAAGAATCCCAATTCCGAAGGAACCCTCGGAATTGGGATTTCTGATGTTTTACTTATTTGGGATAGTTATTCGTGCTGTTGTCTTTCAGGACAACGTCGTGGGCACCGCCTTCAACCAGGCTCGTTGCCGATACCAGGGTCAATTTGGCCTTTTTCTGCAGTTCCGGAATGGTCAGGGCCCCGCAGTTG
>CADBQR010000122.1 GCA_902796945.1 uncultured Acidaminococcus sp. | reverse complement strand
ACAAGCCGGTCAACGTACACACTACGTACGCCTCCCGGCTGTGGGCCTTTCTTCCTTGTACTTGGACACGTCCTGCTGCAAATTTCATAACGAACAATTGAAAAAAAACAGTAAAACAGTAAAACTGAAGGGGCTACTAAGCCATCCGCGGTCCGCGGTCTGCTTTTTTTGCTGACTGCTGGCTGCTGGCCGCTGACGGCCTACCAAGTAATCTGCGGTCTGCGATCTGCGAACCGCGTTCCTGGACCCGTCCTGCTGCAAATTTCCCAACGAACATGAGAAAAAAACAGTAAAGCATAAGGGCTACATAGCGAATCGCGGTCTGCGGTCCGCGGTCTGCGAACCGCGTTCCTGGACCCGTCCTGCTGCAAATGTCCCAACGAACATTAGGAAAAACAGTAAAACAGAAGGGGCTACTAAGCGTTCTGCGGTCTGCGAACCGCGGTCTGCGTTTTTTGCTGGCGGCCTACCAAGCAATCTGCAATCTGCAAACTGCGGTCTGCAATCTGCGAACCGCGTTCCTGGACACGTCCTGCTGCAAATTTCACAACGAACATTAGGAAAAACAGTATAACAGAAGGGCTACATAGCGGTCTGCGGTCCGCGGTCTGCGTTTTTTGCTGACGGCCTGCTCTTCGCGGGCCATCAGGTGGGTGCCTTTTTCAGTGCCTGGCTGGGCGGGGTCATCGTTTCCGCAACAGGCGGCTATGAACTGCTTTGGATCATGGATATCGCGCTTTGCGCCTTGGCTTCCCTGGCCTGTATCCGCATTCGCTGATACCTGTAAAAAGAGGGCTTTGTCCTGGTTTCCTGGGGATCTAAAGGAGGAAGCCTGCTCCTTCTGCCTGGAGTGCGTTGGTTTCTGGTCCTGTGCGGCCATGCATCGATTGCCCTGTGGGCGTATTTCGCAAACCTCCTTTTCGTCCGTGCAGGATTTCTGCACGGGCGTTTTTTATTTTTTGGACGAGGTGTTTCTTGTAGAATTAGGGCGGCTTTCCGGGCCATTTTTGAGAATCAAAAAGTTTTTTAAGATTTTTTGACTTAAACCTTGACATTTTGACTAAAGAGGTGTATCTTTACCATTAGATGTTAGCACTCTAAAGTTTCGAGTGCTAATAATCAAAAAAAGAGATGATTACAGTGCTGACAGACCGACAAAAGAAAATTCTTCAGTTGATCATTGATGACTATATCGAGACGGCCGAGCCTGTAGGATCTCGTACCATCGCCAGGAAGTACAATCTCGGTATCAGTCCTGCGACGATTCGAAACGAAATGTCCGATCTGGAACTGCTTGGCTATCTGGAACAGCCCCATACATCAGCAGGGCGGATTCCTTCCGCCGCGGCCTATCGTCTTTATGTGGATTCACTGTCCAAGGGCGATTCCCTGGGGCTTTCTCCCAATGATATGGCCCTGATCAACAGCTGGTACAAGGAACGGGTCCATTCCATTGATGATATTTTCCAGTCGACGGCCAAGATCCTTTCCAGAATGAGCAAGAACGTATCCGTTGTCCTTGCCAATAAGGACAGTCAGAGCAGCTTTTCCTATATGAAGTTCCTGCCCCTCAATGCTCACCAGGCCATTCTCTGTATTGTCACGGAGGAAGGCAATGTGGATCACGGTGTGGTGGAAATCCCCGCCGGCATGAAGCAGGAAGAGATGGAACGACTGGCCGAAAGGGTGTCACGTTTCCTGAATGGGAAAAAGCTGAATGATATCACCAACGACCTCCTGAACGAAGTTCGTGAGGCCATCGCCGGTGATAAATCCCTGTACGTATCCATTATCAACGGGATCAAGAAGGTAAAGGCCGCCCAGCAGGAAAACAAGATGTTCCTCGGCGGAACGAAACAATTATTGAATCAGCCCGAATTCAAGGATACGGAACGGATGCGGGAACTCCTCGGCGTGCTGGAAGAAGAGCAGATGCTCAAGGATATGCTGATGGCCGGAAAGGATTCCGGTTTGAAGGTGACCATCGGCAGCGAGAACAAATTCTCCGGCATTCAGGACTGCAGCATGATCCAGGCAACCTACCGCCTGAATGGACAGGTTGTAGGGACGCTTGCCGTGTTGGGACCGACGCGTATGGAATACCGGAAGGTCATTTCCGTAATGGATTACCTGCACAATTACCTGAAAGTGGTTATGAATAAAATTGACGAAAAATAGGGAGGATGTACGGTGAACGAAGAAACGAAAGACACAGCTAAGCAAGCTTCTCCCCAGACGGAAGAAACCATGAAGGCCGCAGCGGCCGCGGAAGCTTCCGCCGAAGCCGGAACCGAAGCTGAAAAGGCTGAGAAGCCGGAAGAAAAGGTTCAGGAACCGGATCCGAAGGATGCGACCATCGCGGCCCAGCAAAAGGAGCTGGACGAATTGAAGAATCGTCTTCTCCGCCTGCAGGCCGACTTTGATAATTTCCGCAAACGGAACAATGAGGAGCGGGAGCGCCTCGGTCGTTTTGTGACGGCTTCCGTGGCACGGGAATTCCTGAAGGTCCTGGATAATTTCGAGCGGGCAGAAGCCAGCATGGAAAAGAATCATGACATCCAATCCATGGAAAAAGGGATGACCATGATTCATAAACAGTTTGACAAGGTTTTGGAGACCCTGCATATCGAAGAAATCCCTGCACAGGGAAAACCCTTTGATCCACAGGTCCACGAAGCCGTTATGCAAGGAAACAATCCCGACCTGCCGGATGACAGCATCGACATGGTCCTTGAAAAAGGATACAAGATTGGCGATGACGTGATCCGTCACAGCAAGGTGCGGGTTGTCCATAATGGATAAATTCCATTGTAGTGTAAGAATCTGGTTAAATTTAGGAGGAATCTACGATGTCCAAGATTATAGGTATTGACTTAGGTACTACGAACTCTGTTGTTGCTGTGATGGAAGGTGGGGAACCTACCGTAATCACGACGCAGGAAGGCGGCCGCCTGACCCCGTCCGTTGTTGGTTTCACCAAGAATGGTGAAAGACTGGTCGGCCAACTGGCAAAACGCCAGGCTGTTTCCAACCCGGAGCGGACCATCAGCTCCATCAAACGCCACATGGGCACCAAATATACGGTAACCATTGATGGCAAGGACTATACGCCGGAACAGATTTCCGCCATGATCCTTGAAAAGATGAAGGGTGATGCGGAACGTTATCTGGGCGAAAAGGTAACGGAAGCCGTTATTACGGTTCCTGCTTACTTCAACGATTCCCAGCGCCAGGCTACCAAGGATGCAGGCCGTATTGCCGGTCTTGATGTAAAGCGGATCATCAACGAACCGACGGCTGCTGCCCTGGCTTACGGAATCGATAAATCCGATGACAAGACCGTCCTGGTTTATGACCTGGGCGGCGGCACCTTCGATGTGTCCATTCTGGAACTGGGCGATGGTGTCTTTGAAGTCAAGGCCACCAATGGGGACACCCACCTGGGCGGCGATGACTTCGACCAGCGCATCATGAACTGGATGACCGATGAATTCAAGAAGAGCCATGGCATTGACCTGACCAAGGATAAGATGGCCATGCAGAGAATCCGTGAAGCTGCTGAAAAGGCCAAGATCGAACTTTCCAACATGATGAGCACCAACATCAACCTGCCTTTCATTACGGCCGGTGCCGATGGCCCTCAGCATCTGGAAATGGATCTGACCCGTGCCAAATTCGATGAAATGACCAGCGACCTCGTTGACCGCACCATTGACTGCGTCCATAAGGCATTGTCCGACGCCAAGATGACTGTCAATGATATCGACAAGATCCTGCTGGTCGGCGGTTCTTCCCGTATCCCTGCCGTGCAGGAAGCCATCAAGAGAGTCCTCGGGAAGGAACCGGCTCACGGCGTCAACCCTGATGAATGTGTTGCCGTTGGTGCAGCCATTCAGGCCGGTGTGCTCGCCGGTGATGTCAAGGATGTTCTGCTCCTTGATGTAACGCCGCTGTCCCTGGGTATTGAAACCATGGGTGGTGTCTTTACCCGTATCATTGATCGGAATACGACCATTCCGACTTCCAAGAAGCAGGTATTCTCCACGGCTACGGATAACCAGCCCTCTGTTGATATCCATGTCCTGCAGGGCGAACGTGAAATGGCCGCGGACAACAAAACCCTGGGACGCTTTGAATTGAGCGGTATTCCGGCTGCTCCGCGCGGGGTGCCTCAGATCGAAGTGGCCTTCGATATCGACGCGAATGGTATCGTCAATGTCAGCGCCAAGGATCTGGGTACTGGCAAGGAACAGAAGATTACCATTACTTCTTCCGGCAGCCTGAGCAAGGAAGAAGTCGACCGTATGGTCAAGGAAGCCCAGGCCAATGAAGCTGCCGACAAGAAGCGTCGTGATGCCGTTGATGCCAAGAACCAGGCTGAAAACCTCATCTACCAGGCTGAAAAGACGGTCAAGGATATGAAGGGCAAGGGCCATGATGATAAGATCAGCGCAGTGGAAAGCGCTGTTGCTACCCTGAAGGAAACCATGAAGGGTGACGATGTCGATAAGATCAAAGCGGATACGGAAGCTCTGCAGAAGCCTCTGTATGACCTGTCCGCTGAGCTCTACAAGCAGAGCCAGGCTAACAATGCCGGAGCCGGTGCCAATGCCGGTGCCAACGGTGGCGCTTCTTCCGGATCCAACGCGGGCAACACTGAAAGCAAGAAGAACGATGACGATGTAGTGGATGCTGAAGTTGTCGACGACGATAAGAAATAAGCTTTCCTAGAGGGAGATACTGATGGCAGAGAAAAGAGATTATTATGAAGTCCTGGGCGTGGATAAAAATGCCACGGCCGATGAACTGAAAAAAGCCTATCATAAGCTGGCTCGGAAGTATCACCCCGACTTGAACAAGAACAATCCGGAAGCAGCAGAGAAATTCAAGGAAGCCAACGAGGCCTATCAGGTCCTGAGCGATCCGCAGAAAAGGGCTGCTTATGACCAGTATGGCCAGGCGGCTTTCCAGAACGGCGGACCGGGTGCCGGAGGGAATCCCTTCGGTGCCGGCGGGTTCTCCGGTTTTGGCGGGTTCAGCAGCGGCGAAGGCATGGATGATATTTTCAACATGTTCTTTGGCAATGCCGGTGCCCGTGGAGGTCGGAGAGCCGATAACGGACCCCGTCAGGGATCCGACCTTCGTGCCGATGTGGAGATTACTTTTGAGGAAGCCGCTTTTGGTACCGAAAAGAAAGTCCGCGTAAGACGCGAAGAGGAATGTGAAACCTGTCATGGCACCGGGGCTGCAGCCGGCAGCAAGCCGGAAACCTGTCCGGACTGCCATGGTACGGGCGAAATCCGTATGACCCAGAACTCCATTTTCGGCCAGGTTGTCAATGTGAGGACCTGTCCGAGATGCCATGGTACGGGCAAGATCGTCACCCATCCCTGCCATGACTGCGGAGGCAGCGGCCGCGTCGAAAAGAAACGCGTCATTACCGTCAAGATCCCTGCCGGTGTGGATAATGGATCGAGACTGCGGGTAGCCGGGGAAGGCGAAGCGGGCATTCGCGGAGGCCGTGCCGGTGACCTGTATGTGTACCTTTTCGTGAAACCGCATAAGTTCTTTGCACGGGAAGGCACGACGGTCCTGTGCGAAGTGCCAATTTCCATTGTTCAAGCGGCGCTCGGTGCCGAAATCAAGGTGCCGACGCTCTATGGTCAGACCACGATCAAGATTCCGGAAGGAACCCAGCCGAACCGCGTCCTTCGCATCAAGGGTAAGGGGATTCCCAATATCCGTACCGGTGTCAAGGGCGACCAGCTGGTGCAGATCAAGGTCGTTGTTCCTACTAAACTGAGCGATGCCCAGAAAGAGGCACTGCGTAAGTTTGCGGAGGCAAGCGGCGAGAGCATCAACCCGGAGGAAAAGAGCTTCTTCAATAAAGTGAAGGACTTCTTCGACAAAAAGGATAAGAAATAATGCCTTACAGGGCATGACAAAAAGGAGACAGACACGTAACCCGTGCTTGCCTCCTTTTCTTCACATTCTTCTGCCCGACCGTTCAGCTTTTTGGCAGCGCTTCGCTGCCCTTCTTCAGACGGTGGCCGTCTTCTACGATTTCATCCTGGGCTGTGGCAAAAGCGTTCAGCGTAGAAATGAACCTTTTAATTCCTCGCAGGGAAGGGTCGTTGGTTGACCAGGTTCCTTTATCATGGAAGTGTCTGGCAGGGATGGGGAGGGGGCTGTTTCCTGACCGGAAAGATACTTTTTGCGGAAGCCGGGCGTACAGGAAAAAAGTACTTGCCAAACCTGTAAATTTCTGGTAATATCTATATCTGTCAGGTAACTGATTGGCCCAGTAGTTCAGTTGGTTTAGAATGCCGCCCTGTCACGGCGGAGATCGTCGGTTCAAGTCCGTCCTGGGTCGCCAATGCGGAAGTAGCTCAGTGGTAGAGCATCACCTTGCCAAGGTGGGGGTCGCGAGTTCGAATCTCGTT
>CADBQR010000121.1 GCA_902796945.1 uncultured Acidaminococcus sp. | reverse complement strand
CTGCAGACCTTCGGGCTCCATACGAAAAAGAAGTTCGGACAGAACTTCCTGATCAATGAAAAAGTGGTGCGCCAGTTTGCCGAAGCGGCGCAGATCGGCCCCGGCGACCTGGTATTGGAAGTCGGCCCCGGCATCGGGACCCTGACCCAGGCCCTTGCCGAGACGGGGGCTGACGTGAAAAGCGTGGAAATCGACCGGACCCTGCTGCCGGTCCTGGAAAAGACGCTGGAAGGATACGGCAATGTGGAAATCATTCCCGGCGATATCCTGAAGGTGGACCTTCACGCGATAACGGAGGGACGGCCTTTTACGGTGGCCGCCAATTTGCCGTATTACATCACGACACCCATCATCTTTGCCCTCCTGGAACAGGACCTGCCGCTGCAGCGACTTGTCGTGATGGTCCAGAAGGAAGTGGCCCAGCGGATGATCGCACCGCCCGGCGGCAAGGATTACGGCCCCCTGTCCCTGGCGCTGCAGTATTATTCGGAACCGAAGCTGGCCGTACCGGTGCCGGCCCGTGATTTCATGCCCCCGCCCAAGGTGGATTCCATGGTCGTGGTCTGTGAGAAACGGGAGAAGCCACCCGTCGATGCGGATCCGAAGGTATTTTTCAAGGTCGTCCGGGCCGGTTTTTCCCAGCGCCGGAAGATGCTGGCCAACTGCCTGAAGACCATGGTCCGTGCCGATGATACGGTCAAGGCCTGGATGGAACGGGCCGGGATCGATGGCAAGCGGCGGGGCGAATCCCTGACCATGGAGGAATTCGGCCGTCTGGCGAAAGCCTGGGGTGGAAAATCATGACCAAACATTACCAATATTTTTCCCATAAGGAATGTGAATTTTTTCCCTGCCACCAAGGGGCGGATCCGGACAATTTCAACTGTCTTTTCTGCTACTGTCCGCTTTACCTGCTGAAGGATTGCGGGGGCGCGCCCACGCTGACCGTGTCCGGCGTCAAGGACTGTTCGCACTGTCTTTTTCCCCATCGGCGGGAAAACTACGGGAAAGTGATTGCCCGGCTCTGTGCCGAAAGCGCAAAAAAGAAATAAAAGGGGCGTACGAAGCAATGGCTGTTTCGTACGCTCCTTGTTTTGTCCCTGGCCTTGCGGCAGGGGAGGGGCGGGCTGTGGAACTCCGTCCCGGGCCAGGGCCCGGGCGTCCATTCCCAAACAGGGGGGCGCCGCCATTTTTCCGGATCGGCCCGCTTTTCTTTGTCTTTTAAACTTTTTTTTCCAAAGTACTTGCATTTTTTTCTAAAAATGCTATTATAGTAGCTGTGGTTAGCACTCCAATGAAATGAGTGCTAATAAATCAAAAAGTTTAAAATGAACCTAACGAAAGGGGATTACGAAAGATGTTAAGACCTTTAGATGATCATGTTGTAGTGGAACCGATTGAACAGGAAGAAAAGACCGAAAGCGGAATTTATCTGCCTGATACGGCTCACAAGGATAAACCCCAGACCGGTAAGGTCATTGCTGTTGGCACAGGCCGTCTGCTGGACAATGGGACCCGCGTTCCTTCTGCTGTCAAGGTGGGCGAAACGGTTGTCTTTGCCAAGTACTCCGGCAGTGAAGTGGAACTGGACGGGAAGAACTACATCATTCTGAGAGACAGCGATATCCTGGCTGTGATTGAAGATAAGTGAATCGCCCCGTTTTTTGTGGTAAATCAAACACCTTATACAATTTGGAATTAAGGAGAAGATCGATATGGCTAAAATGATTGCATTTGATGAAGAAGCCCGCCGCGGCCTGGAACGCGGTGTCAACAAACTGGCTGATGCGGTAAAGGTAACGCTGGGTCCCAAGGGCCGCAACGTAGTCCTGGAAAAGAAATTCGGTTCCCCGACCATCACCAACGATGGCGTAACCATTGCCAAGGACATTGAACTGGAAGATCCGTTTGAAAACATGGGCGCTGCCCTGGTTCGCGAAGTCGCTACCAAGACCAACGATATCGCGGGTGATGGTACCACGACGGCAACCCTGCTGGCCCAGTCCATTGTACATGAAGGGATGAAGAACGTCGTAGCCGGTGCCAACCCGATGGTCCTGAAGAAAGGCATCAAGAAAGCGACGGACTGCCTCGTCAAGAAGCTGCAGGAAAGTGCCAAGAAAGTCAGCACCAAGGAAGAAAAAGCACAGGTTGCTTCCATTTCTGCCAGTGACGAAGAAATCGGCGGACTCATTGCCGACGCCATGGAAAAGGTGGGCAATGATGGTGTCATCACCGTCGAGGAATCCAAGACCATGGATACTTCCCTGGAAACGGTTGAAGGCATGCAGTTTGACCGCGGCTACATTTCCCCGTACATGGTAACGGATCCGGATAAGAAGGAAGCCGTACTGACCAACCCGTACGTATTCATTACGGATCGCAAGATCACCCTGATCAACGACATTATGCCTGTCCTGGAAAAGGTTGTACAACAGGGTCGTGAACTGCTGATCATTGCAGAAGATATCGAAGGCGAAGCCCTGGCTACGCTGGTTGTCAACAGACTGCGCGGTACCTTCAAGGCCGTTGCCGTGAAGGCTCCTGGCTTCGGTGATCGCCGCAAGGCCATGCTGCAGGATATCGCTACCCTGACGGGTGCTACCGTCATCAGCGAAGAAGTCGGCCGTAAGCTCGACAGCGCGACCGTTGCTGACCTCGGCTCCTGCGGCCAGGTTCGTGTAACCAAGGACCTGACCACGATTGTGGACGGTGCCGGTGACAAACAGGCCATTGCGGACCGTGTTGCTTCGATCCGTGCCCAGATTCCGGAAACGACTTCCCAGTTTGACAAGGAAAAGCTGCAGGAACGCCTGGCTAAACTGGCCGGCGGTGTCGCCGTCATCAAAGTCGGTGCTGCTACCGAAACCGAACTGAAAGATAAGAAACTCCGCATCGAAGATGCCCTGAACGCTACCCGTGCTGCTGTTGCCGAAGGCATCGTAGCCGGCGGTGGTACGGCCCTGCTGCAAGCCCAGCCCGTCCTGGATGAACTGGAAGCAAAGGCTGAAGGCGATGAAAAGACCGGTATCGATATCGTAAGACGCGCGATTGAAGCCCCGGTCCGCCAGATTGCCGATAACGCAGGCCTGGAAGGCGCTGTCATCGTGGAAGCGGTCAAGAAGGCCGCCAAGGGCACTGGCTTCAACGCCCAGACGGAAGAATATGTGGATATGATGAAGGCTGGTATTGTGGATCCTTGCAAGGTTACCCGCAGTGCCCTGCAGAACGCTGCTTCCATCGCCGCAATGATCCTGACCACGGAAGCCGTTGTGGCTGAAAAACCGGCTGAAAAGAATGCCCCGGCAGCTCCTGCCATGGGTGGCGGGATGCCCGGCATGATGTAATCGGGTTCGCTGGAACCGGCACAAGCCTGTTCGGCCCTGCCGTTTTGGCTGACTGGAATTACGAACGGTACACAAACGAAAGAACCTCTCACCGTAGGGTGGGAGGTTCTTTTTTGCTGGGGCCGTTGGCAGGGAAGGGCCTGAAAAGCCCAGGGAAGGGGCTCCGCCGCATCGGTTCCTTCGGCGCGTGCCGGAGAAGGCCCCTGCATCGATCCCGGGATCAACAGGCGGCGGAACGGCTGCTGCCGGACGGGACGAAAGGAAGTTAGCTTTCCGCCAGGCGGGCAGGGAGGAAAAAGGCTTCTCCATGCCGGACAGCATCGAGGATCGTGCGTAAAGGAAAAGGCCCCTTCCGGCTGGTCTGTCCAGCGGGGAAAGGGCCTTTCTGCGACAGGCGGCGCCCGGTGATGCCGGGACATTACCGGGTTTTCCAGGCCTTTGGCACGGGCACGAAAAAGGCGAAAAGACATCCGATGATGGCGACGATCCATAAAATCTGCAGGGCCGGCTGGATGCCCCAGCGGTCAGCCCCCCAGCCGACAAGGGGGGAAAGGATGCCGCCGATGGTGCTGCTGAGGCCCAGGGTGATGCCGGAGGCAAACCCCACGTTCCTGGACAGGTAGGTCTGGCCCAGGATCACAATGGCACTGTAAGGCGCAAAAAGGGCCAGGGCCGTCGGGATCAGGAGGACCGTCGCCGTAGCCACGTGGGAGCTGTTGACCAGGAGGAACATGGCCGGCACCATGATGAGGAAGGACCCCCGCATGACCCGGATATAGCCGAAACGATCAGCCAGGACGCCGCCGATAAAGGTAACCACCACGCCCATGGAAAAGAGCAGGGTCAGGGCCATTCCTCCTGCCGAAGGCGTGGCATGAAGCACATGGATCCAGTACAAAGGAATAAAGGTATTGCACAGGGTGAAGCCAATGGAGCGGGCAAAGATGACGAAGGTCAGCTTCCCGAAGGCATGCCAGTCATTTTCAGCCGTGCTGCTGTCCGTACCCGCCTGGCGGACCGCCGTTTTCATCAGGGCCCGTACCCGGGGCATGCGGCTGTACAGGAAGAGTGCCGTCAGGCCATTGACGATGCCGAAAAGCAGGAGTCCCCTGATACCGAAGGTGTAGGCGCTGAAGGAAGCCAGCAGGGGACCTACGGCAAAACCCGCGTTGCCCCCGACGGAAAAACAACCCATGGCTTTTCCTTTTTCCTGCTGGGCGATGCCGTTGACCATGCGGGCCGCTTCCGGGTGGAACAGGCTGCTGCCGAGGCCGCTCAGCATGGACAGGACCAGGATCAGTCCGTAGCTTTGGGTGAATGCCATCAGGGAAAGGCTGATGCCGCAGAGCAGGACGCCCAGGGGTACCAGGAAGGGAATCGAGACCCGGTCGGCATAATAGCCGATGAGGGGCTGGGTGACGGAAGACAGGAGGATATTGGCAAAAATGATGCCGCCCGATTCCTGATAGGTCAGGTTTCCCGTGGCCATAAAGTAGGGAATCAGGGCCGGAATGGCGCCCTGGGCCCAGTCAGCCGCAAAGTGGCCAATCGTAAATAAATAGACATAGGGATTCATGTGTTTCATGTTCGTTCTCTCTCCATGATGAAAAACCGGGTATCAGCGGCAGGAAAGTTCCCCGGAAGGGTTCCTGCGGCTTTCTTTATAAAGCCCATTCTAATATAGAAAATGGTGGAAGGCAAGGGAAAGGGGCACGGGGAATCTGCCCTTCTGTCAAAAAGAGGGGGCCGGTATTGCGTTTACTTCCTTTTGGCGGAGCGGGCCGGTTATTTTTCCTGACTGACAATTCCGCGGATTCACTTTAACAAAATTGCGCTTTCTGTCACCTTGCCGCTTTTTTTGTAGTGCAAAAAAAGGACGAAAAAAATTTTTTAAAAATCTTTTTTTCCGCCGGGAAACGCCGCTTTTCCTGTTTGTTCCACCCCGGGCCGTCAAAATCCTGATTTAATCCCTGCCGTTTGTCAAAAAGTGTAACAGTTATAAAAAAATGGCTACAAAGGGCATTATCTACGTAGTTTTAGAATAGTCTAAAAAATCTAAATTTAACGAAAACTTAGTGGAACATTTCAGATAATTCCGTTATAATCAGGGTGGACGCAAAACCAATTCATTCATGGAGGTCAGTATCATGCAGCAAAAAAAGAAGTCCCTGATGAATAAATTCATCGACACCATTGAGTACTGGGGCAATAAACTGCCTCATCCCTTTATCCTGTTTGGAATCCTCGTTATCCTGACGCTCGTCGGGTCCTGCCTTCTTTACAATGCCGGGTGCAGCATTACGTACATGAGCGCGTCCCGTGTCCCCGGTGAACCGGAAAAGGAAGTGACCATCGCGGTCAAGAACCTGCTGGCTCCGGACAACATCCGCTACCTGATTACCAAGTATCCTGATATCATTATTTCCTATCCGCCCCTGAAACTCGTCCTTGTCATGATGGCTGCTACGGCTTTCATTGAAAAGACGGGCTTTTTCAGCACCTTCATGAAAAAATACCTGCTCCGGGCACCGAGAGGCCTCGTTACCTTCGCCGTTGTCTTTGTCGGCGTCAACTCCAACCTGATGTCCGACGCCGGTACGCTCTTTGCCCTCACCATGGGTGGTATCATTTTTGCCGCTCTGGGGCGCAATCCGCTGATCGGGGTGATCCTCGGCTGGGCCAGTGCCAGCGGCGGCTTTACGGCCAACCTGTTCCTGGCCGGTACGGATGCCCTGCTCGCCGGCATTACGGAAGGCGTTGTCAAGGAAATGGGTGTTGACGTGGCCATCAACCCGGCCATGAACTATTTCTTTATGGCCAGCGCTACCTTCTTCCTTTCCGTGACCCTGACGCTCTTTACGGAAAAAGTTGTCTGCCGCATGGTCGGCGACGGCACCGGTGAAGTCAACATGGCCATGCTGGACGAATATAAGCTGACCGATGACCAGGAAAAAGGACTGCGCTGGGCCCTGTATGGGTTCTTCTTCTTCCTGCTGGTCGTAGGGATCCTGACGGTTCCGGGCAATGCCCTGCTGCGGAACGCCAAGGGCGGCTTCCTGCCGAAATCCCCGCTTTTCCAGGGCATCATTACCATCATTGCTTTCTTCTTCGTTGCCACGGGTACTCCCTACGGTGTGGCCACGGGTGAAATCAAGAAATGGAAGGATATTCCCCGTCTCGTATCGGCCGGCCTGAAGGAAGCCATTCCGCTCCTTACGACGACCTTTATGGCAGCGGTCTTCATCGATATGATGAATAAGTCCAATATCTTCAAGCTTGTCGCAGTAGCCGG
>CADBQR010000120.1 GCA_902796945.1 uncultured Acidaminococcus sp. | reverse complement strand
CCCTCAGACGGGCCGTGCTATGAAGTGGATATCAGGCAGCTTGCTGACTACGAATTTGTCCTCAGTGGCTATGATACGATCCTGGGCCGGGAAGCACGTCGCTATTTCCAGCGGCATGACATGACGCCAAAAGCCAGTAATGATAATTTGTCGGCCCTTTTTGCAGCTTCCATGGGGGCCGGAGGGCAGGGGCTTGCTTTTACCTACTATAGTTCCCGGCGTTATTTCCAGGGAGCGGAATTCATCTCCCTGGGCCGGGATATGGCTTCTGTCGAACTTGCCATGGCCATGGCACCAGGTCGCTACCATTCCAGGGCAGCAAAGGCGCTTCGGGAAATGTTCTATACAATCCTGGGGTGACAGACCCGAAAAGGCCTGGCTGCTGTAAAAACGCGTAAAAAGAAGGCGCAGTCCCATTGTAGGGGATTGCGCCCGATTGCATTTTAAAAGGGATCTGGGAAATCGTGGAACGCAGGGAACTGCGTTTGCCTTCTTATGCCAGTGCTGGAAAAGGAAAACGGCGTGAACGGACTCCTTCCAGTAGGAGCGGGAGATTCCTGCTTCAACGAGAACAGCACCGCTGACGCTGAAGCGCCCTTGCGACTGAGACGTTCTCCGCAGGTGTAGCCTTCCTTGCGACCTGTGGTGCGGTATAGGTTATGCGTTACGGCAGGCTGATATTCGCCCGGCTCCAGTTCCCTGCATAAATTCGTCCGACCTGCCTTCAACCCTCATTTAAGAGGGGGATGACTTCTGGCGGTCAACGTTAAAAGGAACCTCCGTTTTATTAATCAGCCTTGGTCCTGATGCGCAGCCGGAACAACCGTCTCTTTCCTGTGACGAGGCATGGGGACCTCAGAAATTCAGGATTATCAGGGACAATCCTGAAAGCATCATAAAGGCAATAATGACTTTTCTTACAAGCCCCTCATCCAGATGGCGGGAAAGTTTCAAACCGCATCCGACTCCAAGGATCATGGCAGGAAGGAGCAGGGCTGACACGCGGAGTGTGGCAGCATTCATGATTCCCAGATGATAATACAGGATCAGACGGAAGCCGTTTGTTACGATAAACAAAATGGCCAGATTGCCGCGGAAGGCCTCCAGGTTTGATGTTACCCGTGCCATATAAAGACTGATCAGGGCCCCTATGCCCAGAAGGCCGCTGAAGAATCCTGCCGATATACCCAAAATCATATTGGCAATCGGTGTGGACCCTGTGTTTTCTTTCTTCCGGTTCCGCATCATACCGATGGCCAGGAAGAGAATCAATCCGCCCAGGATCAGTTTAATGGTTCCGGGCTTTTCCGTCTGCAGGAAAAAGACGCCGGGGATGATTCCCATAATCATATAAGCCGCTGCCCGTCCCCAGATCGTAAAGGACACAGAACGATGTTCATGCCAGGCCACAATAAGGTTCGAAATAAAGCTGAGAGGAGCATCAATCGGCGTAATTTCGATATTGTCCTGCCAGAAACTCAGGATGGCATCAAAAATAAGGGTGTTGGCAAAACCGCAGAGGCCCTTGACAAGGTAGGCACAGAACGAGGCAAAAAACGTAATTTCCATTGCCCCTCATCTCCCTTTCCAAAAAAGCCATCAGCTGAAAAGGCCGATGGCTTTTTACCCGAAATTGGAATTGTCCCTATGGGGCTGCAATTTTCAGAAGGTCCGATATTATTTCAGGAAGCCACTGATGATTTCTTCTTCGGCTTCCGCTTCCGTCAGTCCCAGGGTCATCAGTTTGATGATCTGGTCGCCGGCGATTTTACCGATGGCAGCTTCATGGACAAGGGCCGCATCAAGGTGATTGGCTTCCAGGGAAGGTACCGCCAGGATCTTGGCGTCATCCATGATGATGGAATCGCATTCGGTGTGGCCCGTACAGGGGGCATTGCCGGTGATGCGCAGATCCAGTTTCTGATGGGATTGGTTTCTGGCAACGCCGCGGGAAACGACATCGGCACTGGAACCTTCTCCGTTCAGCGTCACCTGGTAGCCGCTGATGGCATTCTGCTGGTCATGCGTCATCAGGCGTTCACGGACGACGAGCTTGCCGCCTTTGGCCACTTCCGCCCTGGTTTCACGATCCGTGTCATCGACGCCCTTGATCTGCGTCATTTCCATTTCCATCGTGCTGTCTTCACCCAGGTGCACTTCGGTAACCGGGTTCAGGATGCGTTTGCCCTTGCCCGTACCGCTGCCGTAGTGCTTTTCAATATATTTGACCTTGCAGTTTTTGCCGATGTAGAAACGATGGATGCCGTCATGTTCGGAATCCTTGCCACCGCAGTTATCAATGCCGCAGCCGGCCACGATAATGACATCACTGTTGTCGCCGACATAAAAATCATTGTAGACCATATCCTTCATACCGGTCTTGCTCATAACGACGGGGATATGGACGCTTTCATTTTTGGTGCCTGGCTTGATCTTGATATCGATCCCGCTGACATCTGTCTTCGGGACGATTTCAATATTGGCCGTGGACTGACGGTCAGCGGCCTGGCCGTTGACGCGGATATTGAAGGCTCCCGACGGGCGGGCGTCCAGGTCCGCTACTTCTTTTAAGAGTTGCAGTTGAATTTTATCCAGCATCAGGCGTCTCCTTTCTCCAGTTCGGAACATGCCGTAACAGCAGCATCCGTGCCGAGCAGGCTGGGGAGAATTGCATCCCGGGGACCTTGCTTTACGACTTTGCCGTCGGCAATGACGATGATTTCATCGGCAATCTTTAAAATCCGTTCCTGGTGGGAGATGATGATCATGGTGCCGTTCAGTTTTTTCTGCATGCGCTCAAACACGCGAATAAGGTTCTGGAAACTCCACAGGTCAATGCCGGCTTCCGGCTCATCAAAGACGGACAGCTTTGTGCCGCGGGCGATGACCGTGGCGATTTCAATCCGTTTCAGCTCACCGCCGGACAGTTCCGCATTGACTTCGCGATCCACGTAATCATTGGCGCAAAGACCGACTTCGGACAGGTAGGTGCAGCATTCACCGCGGGACAGGTGTTTGCCGGAAGCAATGCGGAGCAGGTCGATGACCTGGATTCCCTTGAATTTAACCGGTGCCTGCATGGCATAGCTGATTCCTTTTTTGGCGCGTTCCGTAATGGAAAGGGATGTGATATCTTCTCCGTCGAAAAGGACTTGTCCCTGGTCCGGCTTCTCAATTCCGACAATCAGCTTGGCCAGTGTGGATTTTCCGCCGCCGTTCGGTCCGGTGATGACATAGAATTTATCATCGTCAAAATGAATGGATACGTCGTGAATGATACCCTTGGTTCCTTTATCGGTTTCCACGCCGAAAGAAACATTCTTCAGTTCAAGCATAAACTCCTCCTTCACGGATCATTGGCGATCCCGTTTCTGCTTTTATGCAATAGTGAGGCTTTCCTGGCCGTCTGCTGTCCGCTGTCAGGGATTTCATGCCTTCAGGCCTCCTGGCAGGCTGCCGTCCTGAAGGTGTCGGTCCCTTGAAACGATTGCGGGGCCTCTTAAAAGCCTCTTCTTTCATATCTTTTTTATTTTACCATCTTTTTGGTCGGTTGAATACTAATTCCCTCCTTTTCAGGGGGATTTTTCAGGAAAATTTTGTCAATCCGGGAAGCCGGCGCCAAACGGGCGTCCCAGTCCGCGGAATGGCCAGAAACCGCTCGGCTGCCAGGTACTGGTAAGTCCGTTTTTTGATTCAAAGCCCCCTTGTCAGGCGAACGGAACGGTATTACAATAATATCGTTGAATTTTTATACATATTTATGCATAATTGCGCTATAATAAGTTTTGCTTGAAATTAGAAACAGGTTGATTGGCAGGAAGGTGATCTTTTGATTTCAATAAAGAATGGTGACGGAATCCGCTGGCCTGAAGGAAAACGGATTGCAGTCATGCTGACCTTTGATTTTGACGCAGAGCTCCTGCGCCATTCGGTCATTGGTAAGAAAAACATCGGTTTTGCCGACCGTTCCCGCGGCCAGTATGGAACGGCGGACGGGCTGGAACGGTGTGTATCGATGCTGGAACGGCTGAGGGTGCCGGCAACCTTCTTCATTCCCGGACAGATCTTTGAGATGTACCCGGAAGCGGTGAGGAAAATTGCTGCCCTGGGATGTGAAATCGGCTACCATGGATATGATCATGATCATACGGTAGGAATTCCCGAGGCCCAGGAAATGGAAAACCTCGAAAAGAGTGAAAAGCTGATCCAGGCATGTTGCGGAAAGAAACCTGTCGGCGCCCGCGGACCTCTTGACGTCCTGCAGGAATACAGTGCCGAATTGCTCAAAAAGCGCGGGTACCTGTATGATTCCACACTGAAAGACTGTGACTGGCCGTATCTGCTTCCGAACGGCCTGGTGGAACTGCCGACGGATGTCGCCTGCGATGACTTTTCCTATTTTTACTTTTCCTACGCCGATGAAGCCACCATCAACTGCAGCTACCTGCCCGATGAAGTCCGCATTTTCTGGCAGGATGCCTACGATGAACTGGCTGCCGAAGGCGACAAGGTCTTTGTGCTTAAATTGCATCCCCAGCTGATTGGGCGCGTCAGCCGCATCCGAATGCTGGAGCAGTTCATTCTCTATATGCAGCAAAGCGGGGCCTGGATTGCTTCCTGCCATGATGTGGCGGCCTATGTCAAGGCCTTTTACGAAGGAAAGGAGGGGGAGGCAAAATGAACATGAACTGGCCTGAACCCTATCGTATGGCCCTGAGCCTTTCCTTTGACATTGATGCAGAAACCCTGTGGCTTACCCGGAATCCGATCAATTATCATCACCCGGTTCACGTTTCCAGGGGCCGCTATTCCGTCAAACAGGGAATTCCCCGCATCCTGCGGATGCTGGAGCAGGAAGGGGTCCATGCAACTTTCTTTACTCCAGCCTGGACCGCTGAACACCATCCGGATGTCATCAAATGCATTGCTGACTGCGGCCATGAGATTTCCTATCATGGTTATCTGCACGAGGTCTGTGATACCTGTGAAGAAGAAGATGCCCTGATGAAGAAGGCGGAAGATATCATCCGGGGCATAACGGGACGACGTCCCATGGGGCAGCGCAGCCCGGACGGAATCCTGCATGATTTCCATCTTGGCCTGTGGCAGAAACGGGGCTATATTTATTCGTCCAACTGGCGAAATACGGACCGCCCCTTCATTCATACCATTCATGGAAAACCGGTTCCCATCGTGGAACTTCCCAAGGACAGCATCAACGATGATACGTCCTATGATATGTACACCATCCAACACCCGGAGCATTATTATTTGAAGACAGGCCGTGAGATGGTTGGCATCTGGGAAGAGGAACTGGATGGGTTATTGGAAGAAAAGGGATATATGAACTTCGTCATGCACCCGCAGTTTATCGGACACCCCGGTTATGTTCGGGCCCTGCGCCAGTTCATTCGTTATGCCCTGGACCATCAGGTGTGGGTAACGACGGATGCGGCCATTGCCCGGTATTTACTGGTACAGAACGGATTTCCGGAATATGCAGAGCCCGGAGAGGGCGAATGGTAATCACCAAAAAGGAGGATGCTTCTCATGAAAAGTAAAATGACAAAAATCGTAATGGCTGTGGCGGCCCTGTTGACGGCGGGCCTGATGATTGCAGGCTGCGGTGGGAAAAAAGAAGCAGCAAAGGATACTGCCAAGGAAAAGAAAGTCCTGCATGTGGCCATGACGGCTACCTTCCCTCCCTTTGAATATGCGGAGAAAGATGGCAGCTATGCGGGTATTGACGTGGATATTGCAAAATACGTGGCCAATAAACTGGGCATGAAAGTCGAAATTTCCGACATGAAATTCGCTTCCCTGATCCCGACCTTGCAGAGCGGGCGTGCTGATATGGTCATTTCCGGTATTTCCCCAACGGATAAGCGGAGCGAAGTGGTAAGCTTCACCGATTCCTACTTCTACCCGCCCAAAGCCATCGTGGCAAAAAAGGGAACCAACTTTACTGACCTGAATGCCCTGAAGGGGCACAGCGCCGGTGCAACGATGGGAACCACCTATGTCAAGGACCTGAAAGCAGTGGACGGAATCAAGGTTGTTGAATTGGACAGTGCAACCATGGCCGTCCAGGATGTATTGAATGGCCGTCTTGATGCGACACTCTGCGATGGTACCCATGCCATCGTTTTCTGTAAGGAACATCCGGAACTGGAAATGCATATGATGAAACTTTCCACCGGCAAAGATGACACGTTTGCCATTGCTTTCCCGAAGAATTCCCCGAATGTGGCCAAGGTCAACAAAATCCTTGAAGACATGAAGAAGAATGGCGATTTCCACAAGATCCTCGTAAAGCATCTTGGGGAAGAACAAACAAAGAAATATGAATCCATGGTCAAGGAAATGGGACTGAAATAGTTTCAACCTGAAAATACCCTGTCGGACAGGTTTCCGGCAGGGTATTTTTTATTGAAGGCAACCGCGCAATTCCATTCCTTACCAGGCTGGAAGGATTCCAAAGGATTCACGGCTGACTTTTACAGGCTCCTGGTAAAGGGACAGCCATTCAGATTTTGACGTTGTTTTTTTGTGCTTCGTCAAGAAGTACATACAGGTCTTCCAGGAGTAAATTGGCCAGGTCGACGTTCTTTTGCTCATAAAGGGGTGTTTTCATAGTATAGGGATGAGATGAAGCACCGGTTGTGAGCATGCCCGGTTCTACGGTCCCGCTATTGATTGTATATTTGCAAAGCACCGGAAGGGTATGGGTAGTTCCTCTCCAGCTGCCGGCGTTGCCGTCACGGTCATGGCTGTCATTTTCAATTTCAAAACGGGCGGTCAGGGAAAGGGTCCCCCGGGAAGAATTTATGAAGCTGCGGAAAAGGTTTTCCAGCTCTTTGCTATTTACATGAACCCAGGCAGCCCGGTTGTTCTGGGTATCGATTTCGATGATGCGGGTATCCATCATTCCTTTATCCCCGTATTCTTCTATAAAGAGAAATCCTTTGTCATTATGACCATAGGAAGTAGCCAGTACCTTTCCAGTAAAGCCGTGTTCAGCAGCGGCTTTTTTGGCTGCGTCAAGGGAAGTGTTCGACTGAGTGTCCTCTTTTTCAGGGGCCGGTTCCTCTTTTTGTGCCTTTTCTGTCTGTTTTGTTGGGGCAGGAGCCTTGGCCGGTACCTGCCGCGACAGATAGAATTTGTAACCGCCAAAACCAATCAGTGCCAGTGCCAGGACAGCCAACCCGATTTTAGCGGCTGGATTTCCGGAACCTTTGGCTGGCGCCGGAGCCGGAGCTGCCGGCTGGTTTTGTGGATGTGCGGCCTGGGGCTGCTGCGGTTCGTTTGCGGCAGGCGTTACGGGGTGGCCGCAATTTTGACAGAATTTTGTATTTTCGGGTAAAGGTGCTCCACATTTTGAACAAAATTTTGGCATATCAGGGTTCCTCTCCTTTATGGTGATGGCCTGGTTCAAAGAGGGATCTTTGAAGCCGCCGGGCATATTCGCAGGACAGCCTTCTTGACAGTAGCAGGGTCATCCTCTTTGTTATTGAATGGCATTGACCGGTCGCCTGAAAGGTCCACACAGGGTAAATGATACCATCCTGAAGGCGTCCGCTGGGTAGGCCATGCTGATTGTACGAACATCACCACTTCCGGGTATCATATCACGGCTCCCACCATAGGATCCAACGAAAGGTGTTGCTGTTTCCTTATCGTTTCTTTTGGTTCAAGTATAGAAGAAAAAACAGGTAAAATCAAGGCTGGAAACATACCTATATCAGGGAAGGGTATCGAGGGAATCAAGACGAACCGACCATTTTACGGGCCATCCTGGTTTCGGTTGAAGGAAAGGTTCATTTTCCTTAGGAAACGGGAAAATTTGACGGAGGGGTATATTCTAACAATCAATCATGGTATAATTTAAAATAATTATTTATATGGTATGATAATTTAAAATAGCAGATTGTGCCTGTTCATGGTGCAGGAGAGGAGCGTCACATGATGAAAAAAGAAACCCTGCATGCAGTAAGACTGGTGATTTCAGGTTTATTGCTCGGTGCCCCCGTTTCTTTGGCACAGGCTCAGGTGTTTACTGACGCAACATGGTCGGAGAACAAGGGAAATAACGACAGGCTTTATACCTATAGCGATTCCGAAAATGAATTCCGTATTTCCGATGCCAGTCAGGCAACGGCAATTTTCATGAACGAGGGTTCACAGGTGCATGTCATTGCTACACAGGGGAGTAATCGGGCGACGGATAACGGTGCAGCCCTGCCTTCTGTCTGGTGGGGCGCCTGGGTCAATGACAACAGCAGCCTTACGCTCGAGGCAGCGCAAAATAATGAAATCAACGGCATGGGGACCCGCGATACGGCTGTTTATGCCAGCCGGGCTGGAAAAATCACCCTCATCGCGGGGGAACATAACATTTTAACCGGAAGCAACTCGGCTGTCAGCTCCGTAACGGAAGGAGCTGTCGTTACCATAACCGGTGGGCAGGGCAACACCGCCTCCATTGCAGCAAAGGACGGATCTTCAACTATTTCCACACTCTATGCTAACATGCAGGGACACATTTTTCTTACGGCAAAGGCAGGGGATAACGAGATCAAGTCCACCGATGGACAACAGAAAGATTGTACCATCAGCGCTCAGTATGGCGGGGCTGTCACCGTGATTGCTGAACAGGGAAGCAATAAAATCACCTCGACCCACCTTGGTGTACGTGCTTTCAAAAGCGTCACAGCCGGCACAACGGGAGAAACAATCCCCAGCCATGTCACGTTGCAGGCTGCCGGTGACAATTCTGTCACGGTGACGACCAGTGCCGGTGGCATCGGCGTACAAGCCAACGGCCAGGGCATTGCGGAACTGATGAGTACTGCTGGCAGTAACCATGTCAGCGTCAGTGGAACGGATGCAGCCGGTCTTGTTACTTTCACGGACGGAACGCTTTCTGTAACGGCAGAAAGCGGCGACAATGATATTGAAACGGATGCCTACGGAATCTACGACCAGACGGGCGGCAGCACCAGCCTGACCACAGGAACCGGTACGAATCGTATTACTGCCCCCGAAGTGGGCGTCGTATCCGTGTATGGTGCCCAAACCCGGCTGGAAGGGAAAACCATTATCACGAGTGCAACTGCTTTGCTGGCTGACGCACAGAATGAAGATGCCGCGGGCGAGCCGACTGGTAATGGCGCTTCCATTTCACTGCAGTATGACGGCCAGTCTTCGGTACAGGGCGATGTGAAAGCGTACAATAAGGGCCACATCACAATTGTGCCCCGTGAGGATCAGCAGCATCAGGTACAACGGATTCATCTTACCGGAGATTACCAGGCGTCTTCTCAGGACGTGGCTACGGGATTGCCGGATCCATCCACCTTTGTGGGCGGACAGATTGATATCCACCTTACCGACGGCAGTACCTTTACCGGTACTGCAATGAACGCTTCCCGGGAACTGGCCCTTGCCGATCGGGAATCAGCGCGTATGGGAACCTTCAACTTACAAATGGAAGGCAGCAGCCTGTGGACGATGACCGGATCAAGCTCCATTTCAAGACTTTCCGGTACAGGAGGTACTGTCCATTTTGTGGATGGCGGCAGGCATCTGGAAATCACGGAAGCCGTATCCGGTTCCCATCGTTATGATATGGACCTTTCCTATGCCGATAAGCTGCAAAGCGATATGCTTTATGCTCGTACGGGAACGGCTGATCACCAGACCCTTAACGTCAAGAACCTGACCCGGCTGACCCGTGAAATGAACATTGGTGATGCGGTTCGCTATGCGACGGTGATGACGGAATCCGGCGGCGGATTCCTGGGCAATGATTACGTTGTGGCAAACGGTATCTATAATGATACGTTGAGAACGGAGTACCGCGTGGTAACAAACGATCCAAACCGGGCTGATAGCTATGACGCTGATTTCGATGCTGCCTACGGATTGGATGGAGCAACGAATATCTATCTGGTCAAGACGCAGGAAACCAAAAACGACGGTGCCGTAACACCGGGCCGCAATCGTGACCTCATCTGGCGTTATGTGACTGACCTGGATACTTTCACAAAGCGCGATGGACAGAGCCAGTACTTTACGCCCGGCGCCGATCAGGGCGGCTGGGTGCGTCTGGGTTACCGCAATCTCGGTGTGGATGGTGTCGGCGAAATCGACGGCAATACGTATGAACTGGGCTGGACCACGGTATCCCGCCAAAACGAGGAACGGAAGGACCGCTTCAGTGCCTCCGTGGCTTACGGAAAGCCCAGCGGACGCTTTGAAGGCTACGGCGGGGATCTGACGGTGCGCGATTTCTCCGTCAATCTCTATGATACGCACGAATATTATCCATCTGCCGAGAAACTGGCAGATAAGCCGGAATGGAAGAAGGAATCGCATGCCTATTGGGACAACTACCTGAAATACCATCATGTGAAGACGGAATACAATGCTTTTGATCATGCAGCAGGGACTCGTTATTCCGGAGATTATGACCAGAATGTCTGGAACCTTTCGACCGAATACGGTCATAAGCTGATGCTGAATGAAGATTGGTTCTGGGTGCCGCAGGCCCAGTTGCAGCTGTCGTATCTGGGCGGTTATGATTATGTCGATTCCCAGGGCCTGTATGTCGATGGGGACCACGACTGGAGTTTCATCGGACGTCTTGGCTTTGACGTGGTCCGTGATTTCCACGATAAGCAAAACAGCAAGCTGTACTTCAAGGCCAGCCTGCTCCATGAATTCCTCGACGGCAACGATGTGACGACCCGCTACGGGAGCGACCGCTACGTCAACAGCGGTGACCAGAGTGGCACCTGGGGCGTCGTTGGCCTGGGCTATTCGTCCAGGATTGGGGAAAACCAGTACTTCTATGTGGATGCCGAAAGATACTTTGGCAACGACTTCAAACGGACCTATGATATTCGGGCGGGTGTGAACTGGAAGTTCTGACCTGTAGAGGGGTCAGCGCAAGGATCGCGCTGATTCGACGGATTTAGGCAACCTGCTTCTATCCACTCATGGTGGATGGAAGCAGGTTGTGTCGTATCGTACGATGTTGCGGTACGCAATTTCCTCTAGCCTGACGCCTCCGCTCCTTCACTCCTCGACTCGTCTCGTCAACTCCGGAGCGGAGCTCACGGGCGGAAGTTCGTTGTGTCCTTTG
>CADBQR010000119.1 GCA_902796945.1 uncultured Acidaminococcus sp. | reverse complement strand
TTGGTGGAGCATAGGGGGATCGAACCCCTGGCCTCAAGATTGCGAACCTTGCGCTCTCCCAGCTGAGCTAATGCCCCAATGCCTAGTATTATAGCCCATTCCCATAAATGGTGCAAGGTGAAAAAATACCAAAGTGCGCCTTTTTTTATTTTTGGGGGCGGACCTGGGCATCTGCGCTCCCGGCGCAGTCCATTTCTTCCGGCAGGCTGCCCCGAATCCTTAAATACATGGCCGCCGGAAGAAATGCGGCATTCCCAAACTGGCTTATGAACTGGCTATCGTCGCGTATCCCAGCGTTGCAGGCCTTGCAGAATAAAAAAGGCCGTGAAGGAAGCATCCTTTCTTCACGGCCTTTCCTTAAAGGAGCCCATCCCATCTGGACGGACTGCACGGTTTTTACAGCACCAGGGACGGAGCCGTATAGACGCGGGCCAGAAGTTCCTGGTCCAGGGCATACAGACCTTTCGGGTCGCTGCCAAAGAGTTTGAACTTTTTAATCAGGTCGCCCACGTTCTTTTCTTCTTCTCCCTGTTCCTTGACGAACCAGTTGAAGCACTGCATGGTGCGGTAATCCTTTTCTTCCGCTGCCGCGCCGTAGATCTTGTTGATGCAGCCCGTAATATACTGTTCATGTTCCAGGGCTGCTTCCAAGGGATCGATCAGGGCCTTGAATTCCTTATCGGGCTGATGAATGGTTCCAAAAGTTACATGAACGCCATTGTTCAGCAGATAGGTGCGCATCAGCAGGGCATGGTCCCGTTCTTCCTGGGTCTGGATCTCAAACCAGTGGGCAAAGCCTTCCAGTCCCTGGTCAGCGTAGAAGTTGGCCATATCCAGATAGAGATAGGCAGAATAAAATTCCAGCGTTACTTGTTCATTGATCAGCTTAGCTACTTTTTTAGCCAGCATGACAGTCACCATCCTTTATCAAAAATTCACCGCCATGATTGCATGGTTGATTGACCGACCGGGTTTCAGGCATTTTCCTCCGCATCCAGCGTTTCCTGCTGGCGGATCAGGTCTTCCAGCGTCGTATGGTCCACGACCTGGTCGACGGCATCCTGGATTTCCTTATAGAGATTCAGGGTAATGCATTTTTTGGCGCGGGCACACACGGAATGGCCCGGTTCCAGGCAGGCCACGGGGGCCAGGGATCCCTCCACGGCGCGCAGGATTTCCCCGCAGGTATAGTCCCTTGGCTCCCTGACCAGACGGTAGCCGCCCTGGGCACCGCGGGCGCTTTGGACCAGTTTGGCCCGGGAAAGGGACGTAATGATCTGTTCCAGGTATTTTTCGGAAATTTCCTGCCGTTCCGAGACGCTGCGGATTGGCACGTACGATTCCTTGCCGTTCATGGCAAGATCCAGCATCAGCCGCAGTGCGTAACGTCCTTTTGTCGAAATTTTCATGATATTTTCATCCTCCAAACAACAGAAAGACCGTATTCATACCCTATAATTTTACTATAATTGTCCGAAAAAATCCATACTAAGTTATAGGAAATTCACAGACCCGTGGAAAAACGCGGTCCCCATCAGCGGCTTCCTGCCTGCCAATGAAAGAGACCTGAAGCAAACAGGGAAGGATTGGCACCTTTGGGTTTTACACAAGATAAAACTTGTGATAATCCATCAGTATCGGTGTTTTACTTTGTAGTAAAACCCTGCTACACTTAAAGCATGAAGAAAGAAACCTTGCACGAACCTGATCCAGAGGAGTGAAACGCGATGAGACATCTTGATGAAAATGCAGAAGCCTATTATGTTGGCCTGATGAATGCCGTCGGCTACCGTGAAAAAGACCTGCACAAGCCGATGATTGGCATCGTCAATTCCTGGAATGATGTAAACCCCGGCCATAAGCCGCTGCGGGAACTGGCGCAATACGTCCGGGAAGGGGTCTGGGCAGCCGGTGGGACACCTGCCGAATTCACCGTGCCCGCCCCCTGCGACGGCATGGCGCAGCTGCGCGGTATGAAAACCGTCCTGCCCTCCCGCGACCTGATTGCCGCCTCCATCGAGGCCATGGTCCGGTCCCACGATTTTGACGGCCTGGTCTTTCTCTGCGCCTGCGACAAGATTGTCCCCGGCATGCTC
Source organism: uncultured Acidaminococcus sp. (assembly GCA_902796945.1). GTDB lineage: Bacteria > Bacillota > Negativicutes > Acidaminococcales > Acidaminococcaceae > Acidaminococcus. The sequence goes on along the minus strand of CADBQR010000119.1, from coordinate 22,324 downwards.
ATGGCCGCAGCAGCACTGGATAAGCCCAGTCTCTTCCTGACGCCGGGCTCCATGCTTCCCTTTGAGGAAGACGGTGTCACCTATGTAACGCCGGACCTGAAGGAATCCATCGGCAGCTGGAAAGCCGGCCGCATCGATGACGGGCAGTTCGACCACTTCCGTCAGAACATCTGCGCCTCCTGCGGCACCTGCTCCATGTACGGCACCGCCAATACCATGGCGGTCTTTGCGGAAGCCATCGGACTGGCGCCTTTCGGATCGGCCACCATGCCGTTCTGCGTTTCGGCCAAATACAAACAGGCCCGCGATGTGGGCGAACGTATTGTCGAACTGACCAGGCAAAACGTGACGGCCCGCCAGTTCATGACTAAGGAATCCATTGAAAATGGCATCCTCCACACTTCCGCTACGGGCGGTTCCAGTAATTTTGCCCTCCATATCCAGGCCGTTGCCAAAGTGGCCGGCGTACCCATGAACCTGAAGATCTTTGATGAGATCCAGGAAAAGGTTCCGGTCATTGCCAAATTCAAGCCCGCCTCGCCGTACAACATGGTGGACTATGGCAGGGCCGGCGGCGCACTGGCCACCTTGAAGACCATTGAAAAATTCCTGCACCGCGACGTACCCCTGGCCATGGGCGGAACCCTGGGCGAGGCCCTGGACCGTTTCCAGCGTCCCATTGACCGGAAAATCATTCACGACCTGGAGCATCCCCTGCATGAAAATGGCTGCTTCAGCGTCCTTTACGGCAACCTGGCACCTAAAGGGGCCGTCGTCAAAAAGAGCGGCGTCGATCCGGAAATGTTTGTCCACCGCGGCCCGGCCGTCGTTTTCAATTCCGAGGAAGAGGTCATGGACCGCATGATGAATTCCGATATCAAACCGGGGTCCGTTCTTGTCATCCGCTATGAAGGCCCGAAGGGCGGCCCCGGCATGCGGGAAATGTCCATACCTGCGGCCATGCTCGTCGGCATGGGACTGCAGAAATCCGTGGCCATGGTGACGGACGGCCGTTTCTCCGGTGCTTCCCGCGGACCCTGTGTCGGCCACGTGGCTCCCGAAGCCTGGGATGACGGCCCCATTGCCTGCGTGAAGGATGGCGATATGATCCATATCGACCTGAACCAGCACATCCTGCAACTGGAAGTTTCCGACGAGGAACTGGAACGCCGCAGAAAAGAAATCGTAAAGCCGAACCACCCGGCCAAAGGCGTCATGCAGCAGTATCGCCGCATCGTTTCCGGCTCCGAAAAGGGAGCTCTCTGGCTGTACGCCGATCCGGAAGACGAAAAGTAAGGCCCCGGAAGGGTTTCCTGTTGAAAAAAGACGGCAGTGCCCCGGTTTCCCCCTGCAGGGAAGCCGGGGCCTTTTTACGCTTTTCTCCGGAGCCAGGCAGCCTGAAAAGGTGTTTTTTCCCTGTTATAAGACAAAGCATGCATCCTTATAAGCATAAACAATACCTTTTTCTTATATTCCTGTAGTATAATTTTTATGTAATGCTTTTTTGTGTTAAATCACTGGCAGCAAACTGCTGCGGAGAGGAGAATCCATGACTCGCTTATCCATTGAGACCCCCACCAGTGCTGAAGTGGTACTGCGGGGCCTGTACCGGGATATTGAACGGCGAATCAGTGCCAGTTCCCCCGGACTCTGCCCCATCGACATGTCCCTCAGCTTCCTGCGGCTATGCCATGCCCAGACCTGCGGAAAATGCGTGCCCTGCCGGATCGGCCTGGGGCAGCTGGCGGACCTGATCGAAACGGTCATGAACCGGACTGCAACCCTTGAAACGATTGACCGCATTGAACGGACTGCCCGTGTCATCGCCGACTCGGCGGACTGTGCCATCGGTTATGAAGCAGCGGCAATGGTGCTGCGCGGTGTCCGCGGCTTCCGTGACGACTACGAGGAGCATATCCTGCGGGGCCGCTGCATCACCGGACTGACCCATCCGGTTCCCTGTGTAACCGTCTGTCCGGCTCACGTGGATGTGCCGGGGTACATCGCCCTCATCCGCGAAAAGCGCTATGACGATGCCATCCGCCTCATCCGTAAGGATAATCCTTTCCCCGGCGTCTGTGGCTACGTATGCGAACATCCCTGCGAAATCCACTGCCGGCGCCGGATGGTGGATGATGCGGTCAACATCTGCGGTCTCAAGCGCTTTGCCATCGATCACTCCAAGCCCATGGCCTGCCCGCCCAACCAGGAATCCACCGGCCGTACCGTGGCGGTCATCGGCGGCGGCCCCGGCGGGCTGACGGCAGCTTTTTATCTGGCCCAGATGGGGCATTCCGTCACCGTTTTTGAGCAGCGTCCCCAACTGGGCGGTATGCTGCGCTACGGGATTCCCGATTACCGGCTGCCTCCGGAAGTCCTGAACCGCGACATCGACTATGTCCTGACGGCAGGCATCGATGTCCATACGGGCGTTTCCGTTGGAAAGGACATTGACATCAGGGAAATCCAATCCGAATTTGACGCGGTCTATATCGCCATCGGGGCCCACAGCGATAAGAAGCTGGGCATTGCAGGCGAGGACGCGAAAAACGTCGTCAGTGCCGTTTCCATGCTCCGTGCCATCGGGGAAAACCGGATTCCTGACTTTACGGGAAAACGGATCTGTGTCATCGGCGGAGGCAACGTATCCATGGATGCCACGCGTACCGCCAAGCGGCTGGGTGCTTCCTCCGTCATCTGCCTCTACCGCCGCCGCATTGAAGATATGACGGCCCTGCCGGAAGAAATCAACGCAGCCATGGCGGAAGGCTGTGAAATCCAGCCCCTCCAGGCACCGGACCATATCGAAAAAGACGCAGAAGGCAAGGTGGCTGCCCTTTGGACAAGGCCGCAGATCATCGGAAAATACGGTTCCGACGGCCGTCCCCGTCCCAAGGATGCGGACTGTGAACCCGTACGCATTCCCTGCGACTATGTCATCGTGGCAATCGGCCAGGCCATCGTCACCAAGCCATTCGAATCCATCGGCATTACCACCTGCCGCGGTGCCATCAAGGCAGAAAACAGCAGCGCCGTTCCCGGTCTCGACAATATCTTTGCCGGCGGGGACGCCGTATCCGGCCCGGCCACGGTCATTCGCGCCGTTGCAGCCGGAAAAGTGGCGGCCGCCAATATTGACGCCTTTTTTGGATTCAACCATAAAATATCCAGTTCCATTGAGATTCCACCGGCCCACTTCACCAGCATGCCGCCTTGCGGCCGGGTCAACCTGAAATTTCATACCACGCCGGATTGTGTCGGCGATTTCACGCTGGCTGTCGACGGCATGACGCCGGAAGAAGCCCATCAGGAATCCAGCCGCTGTCTGCGCTGCGATCACTTCGGCTTTGGCAGCTTCAAAGGAGGCAGGGAAACCGAATGGTAACACTGACAATCGACAACAAACGGGTTACGGTTCCCGAGGGAACCACCATCATGGAAGCTGCCAGGTCAGCCCACATCCAGATTCCCCATCTCTGCTACCTGAAAGGCTACAACAATATTGCCGCCTGCCGCGTATGCTGCGTGGAGGTGGAAAACGAAAACGCCATGGTCACGGCCTGCAACAGCCCTGTTTATGAAAACATGGTGGTCCATACCAATTCGCCCCGGGCCCGCCAGACAAGGCGGATCAACGTAGAGCTGATCCTGTCCCAGCACGACTGCAAATGCGCCACCTGCGTCCGCAGCGGCAATTGCCAGCTGCAACGCATCGCCAACGACCTGAACATCATCAATGTGCCCTATCCGGAACAGCTTCCTGTCGGCCTCCGAGGCGCCTGGACCTCGACTTATCCCCTTTTCCGGGATTACCAGAAATGCATCAAATGCATGCGCTGCATCCAGATTTGCGACAAAATGCAGTCCGTCCATATCTGGGATATCGACGGAACCGGTTCCCGGACCACCGTGGATGTTTCCCATAACCGGGTCATCAAGGACTCCGACTGTACCCTCTGCGGCCAGTGCATCACGCATTGCCCGACGGCCGGACTCAGGGAGCGGGATGACACGGACAAGGTCTATGACGCCCTGGCCAACCCGGACCTGATTCCCATCGTACAGATTGCGCCGGCGGTCCGCACGGCCTGGTGCGAATCCTTTGGTCTCGACCCCAAAGCCGCACCTATGGGAAAAATGGCCGCCGCCCTGCGCCGCATGGGATTTGCCCATGTCTATGACACGTGCTTCGGCGCCGACCTGACCATCATGGAAGAAGCCAACGAATTCCTGAAGCGCTTTACCTCCGGGGAGCTCAAGCATTTTCCCATGTTCACGAGCTGCTGTCCCGGCTGGGTGCGCTTCCTCAAGGGACAGTTCCCGGAATTGACGGGCCAGCTTTCCACTTCCAAATCCCCGCAGCAGATGTTCGGCGCCATTGCGAAGACCTGGCTTGCGCAGAAGCTGGGTGTTCCCGCGGAAAAACTCTTCCTCGTTTCCATCATGCCCTGCCTGGCCAAGAAGGCGGAATGCGACCTGCCGACCATGCAGACGGAAGAACGGGGCAAGGATGTGGATGTAGTCCTGACGACCCGCGAATTCACTCGCATGCTCCGGGCGGACCGGATCGATCCGGTCCATCTGGATGCAGAACCACTGGATAATCCCATGGGCGTCCATACCGGCGCCGGCACCATTTTCGGAGCCACGGGCGGCGTCATGGAAGCGGCCCTGCGCACGGCCTACTGGAAACTGACCGGCCAGGATCCGGATCCTGCCATTTTCTCAGCCATCCGGACCGGCCCGGCCCTGCGGGAAGCCGTCTACAATATGGGCGGTGCCACTGTCCGCTGCGCCGTCGTCAGCGGTCTGGCCAATGCAAGGGCGCTGATCCACGACCTGAAGACCGGCCGTGCCCACTATGATTTTGTGGAAGTCATGGCCTGCCCCGGAGGCTGCAGCGGTGGAGGCGGACAGCCGATTTCCATTGATGACGAGGAACGGGCGGGAATCCGCGGCAGCGGGCTCCATCAACTGGATGCACAGATGAAACTGCGCTGCTCCCACCGGAATCCCCAGATTCAGGCCCTTTATGAGGAGTACCTGGGCGAGCCGATGAGTGAAAAAGCGGAAGATCTGCTCCACACGGACCATTTTGCCTGGAACGTGACGGAATGCTACTGACGATCAACCGGAATGAGGGGTTGCCGCCCGTGCGGCAGCTCCTTTTTTATATGGACGGGTCCGTCCTTCCCGTGACAGGTCTCCCATCCCGGCAGCAGCCGGGCCGGTGCCCGGGTATTTCCGGCCCTTTAAAAGTCCCCTTATAGGCAAATACCTATAACATCTTCATGATTTACGTCTTTTACTTTAGTGCCGCCGGAGACTACAATGGAGGTAGCCAAAAGACTTCCATCACGGTCAAAATAAAGGAGGTTTATGTTATGCGTCTTGTAACCTTGAAATTATTCGGACTTGAAGTAGCCGGGATCAAAGCGAAAAAAGGGGTCGTCACCATCAGCTCGCTGAACGAAGCAACGGGCAGGGAATATCCCCTGGACATGATGTCCCTGATCCAGGCCCAGGCCATTCCCGAAATCACGGCCTGGTACAACGCGGGCGGCCGGGACCAGCTGGAAACGATGGATGCCGTTCCTTATGACCAATGCGTCTACGGTCCTCTTTACCGCAATCCGAAGCGTATCTTCGGCATTGGCCTGAATTATTCCGACCACGCCGGCGATATCGGGACGCCGCCTCCGGTCGGCTTCCCCGGCAGCTTCTTCAAGATGGCGGATACCCTGATTGGCCCGAACGACATCATTTTGCTGCCGAAACTGAAGGAAGCCCAGAAAACCACGGCGGAAGCCGAATTGGGCATCATCATGGGCAAGGATTGCCGCGATGTGCCGGAAGACCATTGGGAAGATGCGATTGTCGGCTACACCACCATACTGGACATGACGGAGGAATCCATCCTGAAGGGTAATGACTACCTGAAGGGCAACCCCCGCTACCTGACCATCGTCAAGAACTTCCCCACCTTCTTCTCCTTCGGGCCTGAACTGGTCACGCCGGACGAAGTGCCGGACGTACTGAAACTGGAAATCCAGAGTGTCCATAATGGGGAAGTCCACGCGAAGAACACCGTCGACCATATGACCCATAAACCGGCCCGCCTCGTTTCCCTGCACAGTCAGATCCAGGGCTGGTATGCCGGTGATGTCCTTTCCACGGGCACGCCGCGGGCCTTCCATATCGAAGATGGTGACATCGCCGAATGCCGGATCTACGGCCCCGATGGATTTACCATGGAACCGCTCAGGAACCCCGTGCGGGACCTGAAGAAGCATTAAGGGAATCAAGGATAGAATAAGGAGGATTTCATCATGGATTTAGGATTAAAGGGAAAAGTCGCACTCGTACTATCGTCCGCTTCCGGCATCGGCAAGGGAATTGCCATGGAATTTGCCCGGGAAGGCGCCACTGTTGCCATTGCTACGGCCCCGGCCTTCATGGATGACCTGAAACAGGCCCAGGCCGATATTGAAAAAGAAACGGGCAATCGTCCCCATATGTTCACCTATGATGTCAAGGATCCGGCCAGCATCACCAAGATGGTCAATGAAGTCGGGACCCAGTTGGGCGGCCTGTACGCCCTGGTCAACCACTGCCCCGGACCCAAGGCCGGCCCTTTTGAAAAACTGACGGAGGAAGACTGGGCGGACGGATACGAAAAATGCCTGCACAGCTATACCTTTGCCATCCGGGCCGCCCTGCCCTTCATGAAGGCAGCCGGAGAAGGCCGTATCCTGAACAGTACTTCCTCCTCCATCAAGCAGGCCCTGGACAACCTGATCCTGTCCAACACCTTCCGCATGGGCGTAGTCGGCATGAGCAAGACCCTGGCCCGGGAAGTAGGTCAGTATGGGATCCTGGTCAACGTCATGGGACCGGGCCGGATCTACACGGCCCGCATCAAATACCTGAATGGCATCCGCGGCGAAAAGCTGGGCCTTACCGAAGAGGAATACACCAAACGGGACAGCGCCACTTTCCCACTGAAGCGCTATCAGAACGTCGAGGAATACGGCCGCATGGCGGTCTTCCTGGAATCCCCGGCCAACACGGGCGTCACGGGGCAGCATATTCTCTGCGACGGAGCCATGACCACGGCTTATTGATGGCACCGGATCAAAATGGACAGCGAAGAAAGGAGCTTTCCTTTCTCCGCTGTCTTTTTTTGCCCCCTCCCGTTGGATCCACGGACACCGGGGTTCCCGGGCTGCACGGAACTTCCCGGTCCTGCCGGCGCCAGGACGCTGCCAGCGGTTCTGGGGGCCCGACAGCCTTTAGCCGCGCTCCCTGCTGCCGGAGATACAAAAATTTCACTGTTTTTTACTATGAAAAGAGTATAATGGGGAAAAGAAACTGAACCCAAAGAGAAGCTTTTGATTTCCTGTTAAGGAGCTGAACACCATGGAAGCATTCTTTCCGAACCACGATAGAAACAGAATCCCCAAGCAATCCGCCGCGTTCCTTTCCGACTATGGCCCAGGGGAGGAGAAGGCTCCGGAAGATCAGGTGGAATCCCCATTCCTGAACGGGACCTGTTGTTTTGCCGAAGAAGGGGACCCTGAAAACAAGGACCACCTGCCCCTGCAGGGCTTCGGCCTTGACGGAAAAACCGAACCGGACTGGAAGGCATTCCCAACCTACGACGACAGCGAGGAAGTGACCCTGCAGGATAAATTATTCAAGATCCGCGGCCGTCTGAACCGCAAGCCTTATTTGCTGCGCAGTATAGCCATCTCCCTGACCGTGCTCCTGATTATCGTCATTGCGGAACAGCTCATGCCCTATAGTACGGACGATGCCCTCCGTTCCGCTTCTGAGTCGGGCCAGATCCTTACGGGCCGGGACAACCTCTTTGTCCTGCTGTTCCAGGGGCTTGCCAATTTTGCCGGCATTACCCTGAATATCCGGCGCTGCCACGATCTGGGCAAATCCGGCTGGTTCCTGCTGTGGACCCTGCTGCCGCCCGGATACATCTACGTCATGTTCCGGCTGATCTTCTCCAGGGGAGAGAAAGGGCCCAACCGCTTCGGACCCGATCCCCTCGCCCGTATCCAAAATTGAAAAAAAAGACAAAGGAAACAGGCTTTTCCCATTTCCTCACAGCCAAAAAGGGTGCTGCCGCAAAAGCGACAGCACCCTTTTGATCTTCGTTCCACCAGACGGCAGAATTTCTCACATTCGCGTTTCTGCCAGGAGCAGCATCACCGTGGCCATGGGCAGCATGGGATTGGCTGCCAGTACATGGGAAGAGCGGGTCAGGCGGGCAATGAATACGCTTTCATCTTCCCGACTGCTGACCTGCGGCGGATTCCCTGCCACAGGAATGCCTTCCAGGGACATGGCATCGGCCATGCCAAAACTTCCTGCCGCGATACCAAGGGCAGCGGCCAGGACAATCAGTGCTTTTCTTCCGGTCTTTTCCATACTTCTTTCCTCCTGGGACTCCCGAAGGACCCCTGCTGCAATGACCTGCTGGATTTCTTCCATCGCCCAAAACAGCTTCCTGCGATTCCTGCTGACCTGCTGTAACATTTCTACAAGTTTTGCGGCGATGTTTCTACAATTCTGTTATTTAAGCGTAACAAATCAAGCGACAAAAGTCAAGCTATGGAAGAGTGCCCCCGGAGTTACCCGGAAGGCCCGGCCACGGGCAGTGGACGGGAAGGGATCCGGTTGACAGAATGACCGGTCTTCAGGAAGAAGCACAGCCCGGCCAGGACGAAAAAAGGAGGCCCTGCCGCGGCATGGCGTCAGGCCCTCCTTTGGAGGTCATTCCCGGATTTCAACCAGGGTACCCACCCGGACATGGGCATGCAGTTTTTTCAAATCTTCATTGCGCAGGCGGATGCATCCCTCCGAAGCATTGGTGCCAATGGACTGGGGGTCATGGGTGCCATGGATGCCGATGCCGTCCCACTGACCCTTACTGAGCTGACTCGTATCAAGGCTCAGGAACCAGGGTCCGTAGGCATGCTCGATGACGCCCTTGCCATCATGGAAATCGTGGGTCCAGGAAGAGGCATCATCGATTTCATCGATACGGAAGATTCCCGTCGGGGTCATATTGTCGCCGGACTTCTTTTTCTGGCCGGCGCCGCCCTTTCCGATGGCACATCCCCAGACGGCCACTTTTTTCCCATGATCAAGGAGATAGACCTTATGCTCGCCCTTGATGACAAGAACGGAATATTCATGGGGGCCCGCCGTCTCGGGTACGTCCCCGGTCAGCTCGGGGGAAACGGGCGTCCCTCCGCCGGCAGCCGTCCTTTCCTTCCGGTCCGCCTGCCCCGGCACAGAGACCGGGCCCTGTGTTTTTCCGGAAGCACCCGGCACCTCCGTGCTGATGGCCTTACAGGCGCCGGCAATCAGGGCGGCCAGGATCAGTACGATCAACAGGATCCGTGCTTTCCTGATTTTTTTCTTTTTAGGTTGTAAATCAACGGATTGGTTCATGATCACTCCACCAGACAACGCACGCCCATCTGACGCCCCTGGATCCTTTCCAGACAGGGCACGTAGTATTATGGCCGCAGGGGAACCGCTTCCGGATCCGGTCCGTACAGATTCGGCCCTCTCGGTCCCTTCATGCTGCATAACGCAAAGACCACCATGAAAAACAGGTAATCAGAATCAAAAAGAGAGGTAAAAACAGTATCCAGGAAATAGGCGGCAACAGGAATCCACCCGGCCCTTCCCAGATCATGGGTACGCCAAATGGAAAGAAAGACGAAGGGAACATCAATAAGAACGCCCAGTACTTCAATCGAATCAGCCAGGACGTCCACATCCATAAGGATAATGGCAATGACCAGCAGGACCAGGCCCCGTTTCAGACAGACCGAACGGGACAGGCGTCCTCGGTATCGAAAGAAGTGGTCCCCCAGCTCCGTTCCGGCTCATCATAATAGCCGGGAAACTGGCAGAAAGGATTCCCCGCAGGATACGGTTGGTCCGGCGGCTGCCCCTGAGGGCCGGGATGTCCTGCTGCCGGCTGTGCGGCAAGTGCCCCGCATTTCGGACAAAACCTGGCATCAGAAGGAATCGGGGTACCGCATTTTTCACAAAAAGTGCTCATCTGCATCATCGACAGGCTGCCCCGGCCACTGTGTCCAGGGTGGGAACCCTGCCTCCCTTCCTTTTATCAGTCCGGATTACCGCGGGGATCCCGGAAAAACCTCTTCCCTGCGGCGGTAGCGGTTTTGGCGGGTTCGCTCCAGGAGCCGTCAGCGATACAGCTGTGGGGACAGCAGGGGATCCGGTCCATATTGGTTCTTGCCGGGAGTACCGGCGGCAAACAGGAGATACAGGGCAAAGAACAAACCTATTATCGGAATCAGTCTGATGAGGATCATCGGTCCGCTGTGATTCAGGTCATGAAGCCGCCGGATGGCAACGGGGATAAGGAAAAGAGACACCATTAAATTTACGAAAAGCATCGTCACAAAAGAGTCTGTCGAGCCAAACACAATTCCGTAGAGAATAAAATTAAGGGCAAGCTCAATAATCAGGGTCCGAATAAAATAACGTTTCCGGTTCAGACGGCCCCGCGTCTTGAAGACAATATCGCTCCAGGAGCTTTCCGGCACGGCATCATAAGTAGGAAGCTGCTCAAAGGAAAGACCTCCAGTCTCCCCCTGATTCATGGTGGGCCCCCCAAAAGAAGCCGGCCCGCCCTGAGGGCCAAAGGAAGCTCCATTGTTTCCCGGCTGCTCCGGAGGAATATTCACTGCCGCGTTTTGCTGCGTGCCCTGGGAAGCGCCTTTCAGCACCTCGGAAGCAACAGGGGCACCGCAGGATGGACAGAATTTGACATGATCAGGAAGTGCTTTACCACAGGAAGGACAAAAACCTGACATTACCTTCATCACCTTTCCGTAAAAGTGAAAATTCTTGGATCCGATACTTGTAAGTTTACCACAGAAGACCCCGTTCAGGGGGAGAAATCTGACTCCTTCAGGCTTTTTTCAAAGGCACTCGGGGTCCTGCAAAAAACCTGAAAAACCACCTGCCGTAGCAGGAATGCCAAAATATGGTTTTTCCCGCTCCGATGCCGCCTCATTCCCCGAGGAACGCCTGATAGATACGGCCTGAGAGGCCCGCCATTTCACTGTACGGGCAGTAACCGGTCGTAAAAATGCAAAGCACATAATCCCCTTTGGGCGTATAGACAATGCCGCCATCGTGGCGGACATCATTGACTTCCCCGGTCTTATGGGCGACAATGGTCCCCTTTGGCACACCGGCAGGAATCTTATCATTATCGGTCTGTTTCTTATAGATGGCCAGCATTTCTGCATCCAGTTCAGGGCTGACGCACTGCCCCCGGTAAAGTCGCTTGAAGAGCAGCCCCACATCCTTTACGCTGGTCAGGTTGTCCCGGCCCGCAGCGATGGCATCATAATCCATCATCTTGCGGCGCAGGACGCTTTTTGAATACCCATGGCCCTGCATATAGGCATTGATGGCATCCATGCCGAGGCGGTCGATGAGGATATTGGTCGCCGTGTTATCACTTTCTACGATCATGGCCTCCAGGACCTGCTTCAGGGACAGCTTCGTCCCCAATGGTTCATACTGCAGGTCGCCGGAACCGCTGACTACATTGTCCTTTGACAGGACAAAGGTTTCCTCCCGGGAAAGATTGCCTGTCCGGATTTCATCGTAAGCCTTGGCCAGGATAAAGACCTTGATCATGCTGGCCGACGAAAGCTGCTGATCATGCTGGAAAAAGCCGGTTCCTGTTTTCAGGTCGGCAAAATAGACTGAACGAGGCGCGTCTCCCCGGATCACGGAGGCAACCCGTTGCAGCCTCGGACTCAGTGAAGTAGTGGCAGCCGTGGCTGTTCCCGGTGCGGCGGATGGTGGCAGGAAGCGGGTTCCCACGGGGGCCGCCGCTCCCAATAAGCTCCCTGTCAACAGCAGGGCACAGGTTTTGCTTAACAGGCTCATTTTATTTCTCCTTTCGGTACAACCGCAAGGGGCTGGCTTTTGCCGCTTTCCCGGTAGGCGCTGTACACGTCTTCCGAAATGGCGGCCATCGTGCGATAAGGACAGTACCTTTCTGAAAAGATGCACAGGACATAGGCACCGTCCGGAGTATAGACAATCCCACCGTCATGGCGGACATCATTGACTTCCCCCGTCTTATGGGCAACGACCGTGCCTGACGGCAGGTTCGCCGGCAGGATATCCCGGTCTTCCTGTTCCTTATAGATTTCCAGCATTTCCCGGTCCATTTCCGGATTCACACAGGTCCCGTGCCCGAGCCTTTCAAACAGGCGCCCCACATCCGTCACGGACGTGTAGTTGTCACGGCCCGCGGCGATGGCATCGTAATCCATCATCTTGCGCTGCAGCAGGCTGTCCTTGTAGCCGTTGGTCTGCATATAGTCATTGATGGCCTTCATGCCCAACCGGTCAATCATGATGTTGGTCGCCGTGTTGTCGCTGGCGGTGATCATGGCATGGAGGACCTTGGAAAGGGAAACCCGGGTTCCATAGGCCATTCCCTGCAGGTAGCCGGACCCGCCGACCACATTGTCCCGACTGATGGTAAACACCTCATCCCGGCGCAGGGTACCCTGCTCCATCGCCGCATAGGCCTTGGCCAGGATAAAGACCTTGATCATACTGGCCGACGGCATCTTCCGGGGCGCACGGGTAAAAACCGTTCCCGATTCAAGATCGGCAAAGTACAGGGAACAGGGCTCCCCCTGGCGGATGGCTTGTTTCACTGCCTGCAGGTCCCGGCGCGGTTTCACCTTTTCCGCCACTGCCGCCGGCTTAACTGGATCCTCCGACTTGGGAGGATCCGTTTTGGCACTCTGGCAACCGCTGACCAGACAGCAGGCAGCCGTCAGGATCCCTGCCCATTTTCTCAATTTCATAGGAAGTGCAGGCCCTCCTTTTCCAGGGCCTCCTGCAGTCCCTTCATGAACTTTGGTCCGGGATCGATCTTCCCATGGTAATAACCCTTGATATTTTCTTTCCAAAGATCGGTTTCCATGGCTTGATCCTGCTGATAGTGTCCCAGTACATACGTAATAGTCGGATATTTCCGATGGAGGTAGGAAATGAGCCGGATATTGGCATCCAGCTGGGCCTGGGTCAGGTCTTCCACCCCGTCAACACCGCCCACATTCTCGATACCGATGGAACACCAATTCAGTCCGATGGCATGACGGTTCAGGGCGGTTTCCGGCGTGAGCTGCCAGATGCTGCCATCTTTTCCGACAAGGTAATGGGAGGCCACATTGAGCGTCCCATGGGAGAGACGGGGGCTTTCTTCCGCATAGAAGAACTGGTACACCCCTTCCTGGGAATCAGAGGCAGTCCAATGCACGACGACTGCTTCAGGCACGATGGTTTCCATTTCCGTACCATAATGGATCCGGCTGTATTCGCGCATGAGGCGGCTGCGTTTTTCCGTAAAGGCCAGCGGTTTATCCACCACAGGAGGCCGGGATATTTCCGGCTCCTTCTGCCGGGGTGCCTCCGGGACAGAAGGAGCGGTCGGAGCGGACGCTTCCTGCGGTTTCTGTGAAAAGGCACAACCGGTACCGGCCAGCAGGCACACTATCGCGGCAAGCATCATTTTTTTCAGCACGATTCAGCCTCCCTTCTTATGAATTCTTCGCCAGGTAATCCATCAGATGTTGCTGGAATTTCGAATCCAGTTCATGATATTTATCGTAGGCGTCGCCGCCGGTCTTGTACCCGTTCCCGTCACCGGAAATACCGCGCAGCATCCCGTCGGAACGCTGTCGTTCATAATCAAGGAGCGTCATCAGTTCACTGCGGACCTGCTTCGATGCATCGGATCCACCTACGTTCTTCAGCTCCTCCCGGGCCTTGTCAATATCCCGGTTCAGGTCTTCAAGTGGCTTCTTTGCATCCAACGGTTTTCCGCCATTGATGGTATCGGCAGCCTTGGAAAGACGGCTGTCAAAATCATTTTTGCGTTTTACCAGGTCGCCGATTTTCTGACGGACGGCTTCCTTATCCGTTGTTTTTCCACCCTTCTGGCCATCTGCAGCTTTTTCTTTCTTCTGGTTTTCGCCGTCCGAAGCTTTCTTTGCTTCCTCCACAGCCGCGGCATGACGGCGGGGAATCACGACGCCCTGATAGTAGCCGAACCCGCCGCCAGCCAGCACCAGCAGGACGGCCAGGATAATCAGTGGCGTGTGGTTCTTTTTGGCCGGAACCGCAGGCCGCGGCATATCAGCAGGACCCGGCTGCGATGGATTTTCCCGCTGGACATTCCGGGGTGCCGTCGGAGGTGCCGGAGCCTCCTGGGGCAGCGCTGTGCCACAGGCCATGCAAAAACGGGTCCCCACCGTATAAGGGGCCCCGCATTTAGGACAGTGGTTGATTTTGGCGCCGCATCCCATACAAAAGTGTTCATCTTTATAAAGTTCCCTTCCACATACCGGACATTTCATGCTTCTATCTCCTCCTGAATCTAATGTTTTCCAGCTGCCCGCCTTCCATCCCCCGGCCGGACATGGGCAGCGTTTCGGAGAGGGCCAGCGGCTCCCTCCTTGCAGTTGCGTATTATCAAATTAACTATAATACATTCAAAGTTTTCTGTAAACAATGAAAGCGGTGACGATTTACCGGAAATGGTTCAACTCCACCGTTTTATGCCTGAAAGACCGCACGACCTGTCGAAATATGGGAACTCCCTCCATGGTCCTTGTTCAAGGTGCTTATAATCCGGTGTGCGCCACCCCTTACGAAAGTTCGCAACATGGAGGTAAAAGATGTATAATAAAAAAATAAGATCATTCCGGTTGAAACAGTCTGCCTGATGGGGGTTCAAATCCGGATGCCATTACACAAAGGGGTTGTTAATATGCCGCAAATTGCCTCACAGAAAAAAACGCTTCTTGGAATTATCGGAATTGTTCTGGCAGCCATTATCGGGTTCCTCGGGTACAAATATTATTATCTTCCCCGTACGCCACGCTATTCCCTGGAACAGCTGGCCAAGGCCTACAATGAAAACAACCTGGCGCTCATGGAAAAATATCTTGACTTGAACGCCATTGTTGAATCCGGCGAGGATTCCCTCGCAAAAGCCTTTCAGGATACGTACCATCCAGCCGAAGAATCGGTATTCTATTCGCCCAAATCCCGCATTGCGGCAATGAAAAAAGACCCCTCACGGGAAACAAAAAAATTTACGGGACGCATCGAACATGATGCTCCCATAGGAGAAGAACCCAGCTTTGTGCCAACCATCAAATCGGTCATGAAAAAGGGTAATACAGCCGAAGCAGTCATTGCCCTGAAACCTGCGAAAAAAGCTTCTGACACTGATTCCCTTGAACAGTCCTTTGTGGTAACCATGAAGCAGGAGCCCGAAGGTTATTGGAAGATTACGGCATTGGAAGACGCCGGGGCTTTATATCGTTATGTCAATGAAATCGACCGTATCCGCCTGAAGCAATTCATCATCGCCCATAGAAATAAAATGAAAACCACTGTGCAAAAGTTGAGCAACGTACTCGATAACGCAAATTATTCCGAGTTCGGCTCTTACGCCCGTTTCTTTTCCACGCTGGGAAAATCAAAACTGAACTACAAGGACGTTCCCATGCCAGCGATGGAGTATGCCAATGAATATAATAAGATTGCCGCTGCCTGCAAAGAATTGGGGAACATATTCAGCCGTCCGGGAATCGAGGACAATATCTTCGTCCAGCTTGCCGCCGTATCCGATCTTTATCGATATAAGAACCAATTTGATTATTCCGAAAGACGGCTGAAAAACATGGAGAAATCCTTATACGATGTGAAAGTCCCAACGCCGGACCCTAAAAACAGTAACGTCGAAGGAGAAGGAAAAGGGAATTCGACGACGATGTCCAAGTGAACTATAAAAAAAGACAGCGCAAGGATTGCGCTGATTCGATGCAATAAGCAGACCGCTTCTTTCCATTAATGAGGAGAGAAGCGGTCTGTGCCGTATCGTACGATGTTGCGAGTCCACAATCTACCTTGGGTTGACGCCTCCGTTTCTCCAATCCTCGCCACGCTCGTCATTGCGAAACGGAGCTTTCTGGAAGTAGTTCGTTGTGTCCTTTGCAGATTCCGGGTCCAATTACGGTATCAGAAAGGCTACCGAGCGGTCCGCGGTCTGCGGTCTGCGAACCGCGTTTTTTGCTCGCCACCGGCTATGCGTTTTTCTTTATGCGTTCCGGCGCCAGGACTTCGTCGTTCTGCAGCCTTTCAAAAAAGGCATCCCTGGTCATGCGCCCCGTCTTGAGGTCATCTGCCAGATATAGCAGGTTCTCCACGCTGATGGCACCGCCGTTGATATGGTTCAGCGCTGACAGTTCCTTCAGATTGGACTGGAAGTTTCCGGTGAGGTAGCTGGTTACAAAGAGATAGTAGAATTCCGTGACATCAGGACCGAACTGCTTCCACCATTCATTTCCCGGCACATGGGGCTGGCGCAGCTGGTTTTGCGTAATGTACCGGCGCATTTCATCGGCACAATGCTTATCGACATTGAACCCGTTCTGGTAGGACTTGTTATCTACAATAAGGCCCTGCTTCCCATAGGAAGCCAGCACATCCGGCTTGTCCGCACCGCCCAGATGGAGACCGTTCATGCCCAATTCATCAAAGAGTTTTGCCGTCCAGATCTCGAACTTCATGGCGTCAGCCGCTTTGTTGGCCTTGTCGGAGTAGGCAAGATCCACCAGGATCAGGTAATCGTGGTCCAGGCGCTCCAGGTTCGTCCGGATACGGTCCTTCAGGAACGTTACATCGGAACCGGCCTTTTCCTCAGCATAGGAACGTGTCTCCAGGCATTCAATGGTATCGTTGATCCGATACTTGTTCCGGCTGTCCTTTTGTACATACAGGCCAATGCGGACAAGTCCGGTCAGGTCATCGGCAAGGGCCGCCGCATCCGGGGCCGCAATATGCCGTTCCGTCAGCAGCTGCCGCAGTTCATCCAGGGTCTTTTCTGAGCGGGAAAGGATCCCAATAAGGGCAGCCCGCCGGCACCGCAGGTATTCAACGTCGGCACCTTTCGTAGCCAGCATTTCCCAAAAGACACGTTTCGGGATCCTGGCATATCGGGAATAGCCATTGGCCCGCTTCAGTGCCTGCAGACCGGAAAGGGTCACCCGCCATGCCGGCAGCTGGAGTGAAAAGCCCCGGTCCCGGTAGCGTTCCTCCACGGTCACGTTCAGGCTCTCCACCAAGCCCATCTGCTTCAGCCAGTTGCAGATCATGCGGGCATACTTATCCGCGTCGCCTTCCATGTTGGCCTTGATTTTCTTCCGCTCCGCTTCATCGGCCAGCCCATAGGTTGCGGCAAAAATGTTCTGCGGTATGGACGTAAAGCCCATTTCGCCCTGGAACCCGATGCGGCTCCCCAGGTCGTACTTTGTATGGGGCTTTTCATCCTGCAGCAGGTTCAGGACCCGGATGCACAGCGGGTAGGAAAGCAGGGCCTCCATCATGCACTGCCGGACCGCTTCCTCGTCCTTATCTTCCAGGGCCTCCACCAGCCGCGTTCCCAGCGGGGAAAGGCAGCACGTATCACGCTTCCCGTCGTAGCTGAGCAGTCCCGTGGAAACTGCCCACCGCACATAGCCTTCGGCGGACCAGTCCTGGGTGTAGGGCTTTTTGATCAGCCGCCCGTCCCGCAGGCGTTTCTGCTGCTGCCCGTCAATGGCGGCCTGGATCAGCCCATCACAGAGGGCGTCCTTCCGACTGGTACCGGCCGTTCCCTTCAGCATCTGGTAGGAAACCTCAATGGGAGACTGGCTGAGGACTTTCTGGAACGCATCATAATCAGCGCGGGTGATGAACCCGTTTTCCAGCAGCAGGGGCAGCCGGGATTCCCGCATGACCCGGTTAAAATGGGAACCGGCATAGAAACAGGCCACAACGTCCTGCAGGGTCTGCAATTTGCCAGGATTCTGGATCCAGCCAAACGTCCGTTGTTTTTTCATGTCCTTGCCTCCCTGTTCATTCCCCGGGCCGGGAAACCTCATAGTTGGTGATCAGCACTTCCCGCGTCACCTTATCCGTGTTCCTTCCATGGTAGCTGCTGTTGCGGTAATGCTTGTCGATTTCGTTGACATGGTACTTTCGGGCCCATTCCATCAGGGTCTCGTTTTTCATGCCCTTGTGCTCCATCACATTGGACAGGGCAAAGGCCGCTCCCTGCCCATGAAGCCGGTCAAGCAGGGCAAACAGGTCCTGGTCGTCGGCCGCACTCCACCCCTTGAATCCCCGTTTCCCGTCATTGTAGGACCCCGTTGTAATCGTATAGGGAGGGTCGCAGTACACAAAGTCCCCCTTCCCCAGGCCGGAAAGGTCCACATCCCTGAAATCCAGGGACGTAAACTGAATGTTCCGGATATGTTCCAGGAACCGGATGAGGTGTTCCCGCATGACCGGATTGAAACTGCTCCGGTTGCGACCGAAGGGATTGTTATATTCCCGGCGGGCATTGAACCGGAACTGATAATTATAGGAATAGCACATCAGCACATACAGGTCGAGGGGATCCGGGTGGGCATTGTAATGGCGGCGAAAATCCTTGTAGGCCTTCTCGTTGGTCTCGCTGAGTCCCCATTTGGCGATGGTTTTGTCGATATAGGCCAAAATGGCGTCCGCCGACGACGCCTGGAAAGCCTTGCAGATATCCATCACGAAATAGTTGATATCATTGGCCCGGATGGCTTCCGCCTTTACATTGGCGCATACGTCGCAGCCGCCGGCAAAAAGATCGACCATGGTATGGATGGACCTGGGAAACAGTGGCAGGATCTGCGGCAGAATCTTATATTTATTGCCGATATAATTGAAAGGTGCCTTATCATAGACAGCGGCGTCCTGGGGCTTTTCCCCGCCCTTTGCCGTCGCGGCAGGCCCCGAATCGGTCTTTTTTTCGAAGAAATAAATCTGTTCCATGAGCCCGCTCTGGTTGTTGGGAATCTTGGACTTATACCGCCGGTAGGGAAATTCCTGCAGCTCGAAGGTCCCCGGTCGCGCGTATTTGCGGCAGATATCGGAAAGTTCCTCCGTGGAAATCAGGCCCTCGTTATTGTAGCTGATGACGACATAGCGGACGCGGGCCTTCCGGATCATCGTTTCAAAGGCCTCGTGGACAGTCGCTTTTTTGCAGAACGGAGACTTCTGCTGTTCATAGCTCCGCATCCCCGTCCGGCCGTGCAGTTCCGGTGCATCATAGCGGGCAATGGTTTCCAGGATATGGTAGTTGGGTACGTATTCCCGTGAATTATAGGGACTGTCCGAATAGAGGACATCCGCCTCCAGCCGTGGCAGCAGCACCTCGTCCCGCTCATTGAACATGGCGTTTTGACAATCGCTTCCCGTCAGGACCGGTGCCTCCAGGGTCAGCCGTTTGTAGGTCCGTTTGTCCCAGAACTTCAGGTACGCCGCGTAGACGCCGGCAATGTTGGCTACGTAGGGAATGGCTTCAATCAGCGCGGCCAGGAGATAGAAATACCCGTCCTCATCGATCCGGCCTTCCTGTTTCCAGCGTTCGATGGTCATGCGGATGATATCGATGCGAATGGCGTTTTCATTCTGGAAGTACATCCGCTCGCATCCGTCATGGGGCGAATAATGCTGATAGATGAAGCAGTCTTTCAGATTAAAGCCCGATGCTTCAAGGGTCAGGTCGTTCAGCCAGGCAATCGGATCGGCGATGCCCAGGCGGGAAAAATCAGGAACCGCGTTCAGCTGGACCGTTCCGCGCAGGATGACGTAGGAAAAATACATGAAGTCGTTGCCAAAGACCTGGTACCCGGCCTTTTTGAGGGCACCTGTCACAGCGCCGCTGCCTGCAAAGATATCGATGACCGAACGGGCACCGATGCATTTTTCCTGAATCGTAGCAAGGATCTGGTCCAGCAGATTCGTTTTGCTGCCAATAAATCTCATTGTGTATCCTCTTCCATTGCTCGTAGTATGTTCCTATTATATCAGAAATGCCGGAAGTCAGGGGGAACGAATCCGGACTCGAAAGGGCCGCATCCCAGGAGGAAGGAAAAGGTCGAAACCTCTCTCCGAATAGGGTATAATAAAAGTTGGAGAAAAATAGAGAAAGAACGCCCTGGCAGGATGCGTTCCCTTGTCCTGCCGGCAGCCTCGGGAGGAGCTTACCATGGATCCATTCAAACAACGACGGGTAATCGCCAGGTTAGGCGGTGACGCCTTATGAAGCAAAAACAAAGCCGGAGCGACAGGATGTGGCTTTACCACTTCCTTCTGACCGCCTTCATTCTTTTCCTGGTAATGGCCATCAGCGGCTGTTCAGCCGCCAACGCGCTGGGCGGAACCGGCCGGACAGCAAGCGGAAACAGCCAGGTCCCGCTTACTGCACCGGAATCGCAGAACGGGACGCAGCCGCAGGCAGGGTCAGGGATCTCCGCGGCGGGAACCGGGAATGCGCAGGCTCCGGCCCCATCGCAGCCGGATCCGGAACCTCCGGTCACGTCGATTACAATCAGCGCCGCCGGGGACTGCACCCTGGGAACGGACATCCATTTCGGCTATGATGGAACCTTTCCAGCGGCTTTTGATGCGGCCGGCAATCCGGCCCTGTTCCTTTCCGGCGTCCAACAGGCCTTCGCCCACGACGACCTGACCCTTGTAAACATGGAAGGGCCCCTGACCCTGGCCAATAAACGGGAAGAAAAGACCTTTGCCTTCAAGGGGGACCCCTCCTATGTGGAAGTCCTGCGTCAGGGCAGTGTGGAAGCGGCTTCCATGGCCAATAACCACAGTTATGATTACGGAGAAAAAGCCTACTGGGATACCTTCTCAATCCTCGCTGACCATGGCATCACGCCTTTCGGGTACGGGGACAGCCAGCTGATCCGCGTCAAGGGAATTCCCATTGGGCTGATTGGGATCAATGACCTGACGGGCGGAGCCGAGGCCCAGTTGATGACTGAACTGGCCAGGATGAAGCAGCAGGGAGCCCGCCTGATCATCGTCTATTTCCACTGGGGAACCGAGCTGGCCGCATATCCTGACGGGGACCAGCGCTATCTGGCCCACACCGCCATCGACCACGGCGCCCACCTTGTCCTGGGCTCCCATCCCCATGTCCTGCAGGGAGTGGAAACCTACAAGGGACGTCAGATCTGTTACAGTCTGGGAAATTTCTGTTTTGGCGGGAACAGCAATCCCATGGACAAGGACTCCATGATTTTTCAGCAGACTTTTTATTTTACCAAAGACATGCTGACGGGATCGGACAGTGGAAGCATTCTCCCCTGCCGGATTTCCTCGGTATCCTCTTATAATGATTACCGCCCCGTCATCCTCAGCGGGGAAGAAGGAGCCCGGGTCATGGCAAAGATCCGGGAGCGTTCCAGCTTCTGAAAATCAGTGAGCATCTGGTAATATGATACAGGGAAAGAAGGAGATCATGATGACGGATTACGAAAAAATCAGGAACCGCAAGCGGGCCCAAAAGGTCCTGACGGGTTTGGCTTCCCGCAAGATGGAAGGTTACTTTGTCGAGACCAGGGAAGAGGCCCTGCAAAAGGCGCTGGAACTGATTCCTGAAGGAGCCAGCGTCAGCTGGGGCGGCTCCCAGTCGATTTCGGAAATCGGCCTGAAGGAAGCCATTCTCAAAGGGTCCTACACGGTCTACAACCGGGACACGGAACCTACGGCGGAAGGAAAACGGGCCATGATGCTCAAGGCCCACAGTTGCGATTATTTTCTGGGCAGTACCAATGCCATCACGGAAGACGGCGTCCTGGTCAACGTGGATCGCAATTCCAACCGGGTGTCCTGTTATGCCTACGGGCCGAAATACGTCGTGCTCATCGTCGGTATGAACAAGGTCACGAAGGACCTGGACCACGCGTTGTACCGCGTACGCAACACGGCAGCGCCCCTGAACGCACAGCGCTTCAAGGACAGCAAGACTCCCTGCAACGCCACCGGTTCCTGCGCCAACTGCAAATCGCCGGACTGCCTCTGCTGCAACTTCCTGATTACAAGGTATTCCAAGGACACAGGCCGCATCAAGGTCATCCTGGTCAACGAAGCATTGGGCTTCTGACATCGCAGATGGCGCTATATCGTGTGTCTAGATAGAATGGTTCCTCTGCGGTTTACCCGGGCCGTTATGAGGAGCGCTCGCGGGACGAAATCACGGCCCGGGGCGTTTACCCAAAGTAAATTACAAAAATATAACATTCTGCAATCGCCACAACCAGCTTCTTTCCATCATTCAATAAGTAGAAGCTGGTTGCTTTTTATGGTACCCTAACCCATACGGAAAGTGTAC
>CADBQR010000118.1 GCA_902796945.1 uncultured Acidaminococcus sp. | reverse complement strand
TCACCTTTCGGTGGCAGCCGCTTTTTAGTGAAGGAATCCTGACAAACAGGAAAAGGGAGCCGTTTTCGACGACTCCCTTTTCCTTATCATTTTCAGAAGTTTTCAATCAGCCGATAGCCCTTGCCTTGCAGGAAGGTTTCCGTTTCCGGTTCGTCCGTCTGCAGGACAACAATCGGTGTGGAAGTCTGGCGGTCAAAGGAAATATACAAATAACGGATATTCACATTGGCCTTGTTCAGATTGGCCAGGATGCGGTTCAGGGTTCCCGGTTTATCGGAAGCCATGTCCACGGCAATGACATAATCGATGCGGCACTGATAGCCGACCTTCTGCAGGGCTTCCTGTGCCTTTTCCGCATTATCCACAATGATCCGGACGATGCCGAATTCAGCGCTGTCCGTAGCCAGCATGGTATAGATGTTGATATCCTGATGGGCCAGTTCATCCGTTATTTTTCCCAGTGCGCCCTGGGTGTTGGCAGCAAAAATAGAAATTTGTTTCAGCATAATCGGAAATGCCTCCCCTTCTCAATAATCCACCCGTCCTGCCAGTTCCAGGATCAGGTCTTCGGTTTTTTGCCAGCCCAGGCAGGGGTCGGTAATGGATTTTCCATAGATTCCCTCGCCGATCTTCTGGCTTCCGTCCTCAATATAGCTTTCAATCATCAGTCCCTTGACCATCTTTTTCAGGTCCGGATTCATATGGCGGCTGTACAGGACGTCATTGGCAATGCGGATCTGTTCCAGGTACTTTTTACCGGAATTGGCGTGGTTGGCATCAATGATGACGGCCATATTGGCAAGCTCCCGTTTGCCATATTCGTCATACAGGCGGACCAGGTCCTCATAATGGTAATTGGGCAGGCTCTTTCCGAATTTATCCACGTAGCCGCGAAGAATGGCATGCGCCATGGGATTGCCCTTGGTACGGACTTCCCAGCCGCGGAACAGGAACTGCTGCTCATGCTGGGCAGCGGCGATGGAATTGAGCATAACCGATACGTCACCGGAAGTGGGATTCTTCATTCCCACGGGAATCCCGACGCCGCTGGCAATCATGCGGTGCAGCTGATCTTCCACGGAACGGGCGCCAATGGCAGCATAGGAAACCAGGTCGGACAGGTAGCGATGGTTTTCCGGATAGAGGATTTCCTCGGCACAGGTAAAGCCGGTTTCCCGGATTACCCGGGTATGCATATCCCGGCAGGCCATGATGCCCTTCAGCATGTCTTCCTTTCCCTCCGGGTCCGGCTGGTGGAGCATGCCCTTATAGCCTACGCCGATGGTACGCGGTTTATTGGTATAGACGCGGGGAATGATATAAATGGTATCCCTGACCTTTTCCTGAACCCTGGCCAGCCGGCTGCAATAATCAACAACCGCGTCCTCGTTATCGGCAGAACAAGGCCCGATGATCAGCAGGAAACGGGGATCTTTGCCAGTAAAGATATCACGGATTTCCTGATCACGGCGCCGCTTTGTTTCATAAATTGCCGCTTCTACAGGATGCTCAACCTTAAGCTCCTGGGGAGAGGGCATTTTGCGGATGAACTCCATTTCAAGTTCCATAGGATGCCTCCGTTTAACAGTGAATATTTTTTGTATTATAACACATGGAGGCAATGATGGTGCAAATTCTTTTCGAAGGAGCGCCCGATCTTGCTATAAAATGGAATCGATCAGCTTTTTCGTATAGGGTTCCCGGGGAGACTGGAACACATCCTCCGTCCTGCCCTTTTCCACGATGCTTCCCTGTTGCAGGACAATCAGGTTTCCTCCCAGCTTCCTTGCAAGAAGGAGATCATGGGTAACAAAGAGGCAGGCAATATGATGGTGCCTGACCAGGTTCCGGAGCAATTCACCAATTTCCAGCCGCAGGCTAACATCCAGTGCACTGGTCACTTCATCACAGACCAACAGTTCCGGAGAAAGACAGAGCGCGCGCAGACAGGCTGCCCGCTGGCATTCACCTCCGCTGACCTCATGGGGATAGCGTTCCAACAGGGCGGGCGTCAGATGACATTCTTCCATCAGCTGTTCAAATTGTCCCGGTTCCAGGCTCACACGGTAATTTTCCATTCCCAGGCGAATGCTTTTCAACAAGGGATAGCGGGGATGAAAGGAAGCAATGGGATTCTGGAAAATCATCTGTACCTTTCGATAGCGTTCCCGCCATTGGCGAAGGGACAGGCCGGCCACATCCATGCCTTCAAAGATGATTTTTCCCTGATCCGGCTTTTCCAGCCCGCAGACCAGGCGGCTCAGGGTACTTTTCCCGGAACCGCTTTCTCCCACGATATTGAGCCAGCTCCCTTTCTCCAGCGAAAAAGAAACCGCATCAAGGGCCCGGAATTGTTTTCCCTGCCGGACATACATCTTGACCAGATGATCAACTTCCAATAACATGACAGACCTCCCCGGAATCCATGCCGGCCAGTTCCAGCATGGACATGGTATAAGCGGATTTCGGACTGGCAAGGACCGCTTCGGCCGGACCGGTTTCCTGGACCTCTCCCTGCTTCAGGACGAGCAGCGTATCCGCCATATAACGTGCCAGCCGCATATCATGGGTAACCAGGATCATGGCCATGTGATGATAGCGGCGGACCCTGAGCAGGGCATCGGCCATCTTTTTCTGCGTAGTACTGTCCACTGCGGAAGTCGGCTCATCGGCCAGGACCAGTTCCGGTGGGCGCAGCATCGTAAAGAGAAGTCCTGCCCGCTGGACCATACCGCCGGAAAGTTCCTGCGGATACAGGTCCAGGGCTTCCGGCGTAAGCTCCAGCAGGGCAGCCCGTTCATTGGCCAGTTCCGAAAATTCCCTCCAGTTCAGGGAGCTGTCCTTTCCCACGGCATCCCATAATTGCCGGCGAATGGAATAAATCGGACAAAAGGAGGAAAGGGAATCCTGGAACACATACTGGATCTGATGGTTTTTCCAGCGCCGTTCCCAGTCTGACCGATGCAGCAGCGGTTTGTCATGGAAGAAAAGACTGCCTTCCGTTCTTGTTATGCCTTTGGGCAGAAGGCCGGCCACCGCCTTCAGGATGGTGGTTTTCCCACTGCCTGATGCCCCCACGATAACCAGGATTTCACCGGGGGAAACGGTCAGGGAAAGGTGGCTCACCAGGGGACGGGTTCTGGACTGGATGGTCACATTTTGCAGTTCCAGCAGTTTCTCCATAGCAGCACCTTCCCTCATCACAGATCCAGTTCCGGCGTAATTTCATAGTAATCGGAAGGATGGGCCGCAAAACCGGTCACGTTTTTCTTCATGACAAAGCTCATCCTGAGGAAGGAAACATAAAGCACCGCATTATCGTCAAGGACCTGCTGCTGGATCTCGATGGCCAGCCGGTTCCTTTCCGAACGGTCGAACGTGTTATGGAGCTGACTGATGAGCTGGTCCACCCGGGAATTTGTATAATATCCGTTATTATAGGGCTGTCCGGAAGCAATCTTGCTCATCAGGTAATATTCCGGATCACCCGTAGGCGCCGTTACCATGGCCTGGGCATAGATATCGTATTCGCCCCGCTTGAGGAAATCCTTATAATTATCGGTTGCGTTGACATTCAGTTTGATGCCGATCTTTTTGAGCTGGGACTGGGCATATTCCGCAAGCAGGGGTAGTTCCTGCCGGGAAGTGTACGTCAGCCAGCGCAGCGAAAGGGGCTGGCCATTTTTCATGACATAGCCGTCGGCATCCTTTTCCGTATAGCCGGCTTCGGCCAGCAGTTTCCGGGCACCTTCCAGATCATAGGACGGTACATGGAGTCCCTTGCCAAAATCCGTATGGACCGGAAAGGCACCGACAGCAGCTTCTCCGTTGTCATTGAGGAGAACATGGACAAACTGCTGCTTATCGATGGCCATGACAATGGCCTGTCTTACCCGGTTATCCTGAAGGACCGGCGTCTTGAAATTCATGGCAGCCTGATAGACACGGCTCGTCGCACAGGAAGAAATCCTGTACTTGCTGGCATCCGAAAAATTTTTGAGACTTTCATAGGGAAGCCCCTGTACCGCGTCAAGTTCTCCACTTTGCATCGCCATGGCCAGGGTATCGCCATCGGTAATGCTCCGTACCACGATACGGTCCAGTTTCGGTTTTACTTCACCCCAATATTTTTCATTTTTCTTCAGTTCAATCCCTTTGTCGTCGACATGGACCGCAACATACGGACCGGTACCCACGGCAATGCGATTTTTGATGCCGGCATCCACGTCAATAATGGCTCCGTAGGGATCTGCCAGGTAATTGATCAGGGCCGGTACTTTTTCCTTGGAATGGATTGTCACCTTCTGGCCTTCTGCCGTGATGCGGTCAATCTTAAGATCATGCGGCGCCCGGTCATGCCGTTTCATGAGGTCCTCCAGGCACTTCTTAACGGCTTCACCGGTTACAGGTTTTCCATTGGAAAACGTAACAGTGTCCCGGATCCTGATTTCCAGCGTATAATCATCCATCTGTTTATAGGATTCCGCCACCCAGGGCTGTACATGCATGTTCTGGTCGAATTTAAAGAGCGTTTCCCCTACTCCGTAACGGACTGCACTCCAGCCGCAGTACGAATCATGGGGATCCAGTCCGGCATTCTGCATGGCCGGCCCATAGGCCATCGTTCCGTAATGAAAGACCTTGCCTTTTTCCCTGGCTGCTTCTTTCGTTCCACAGCCGCCAAGAAGCAGGATACTGCCAATAAGGACTGCCATTCCGAGTTCCTTCCAAATCCGTTCCATTCGATGCATATAACTCATCCTTTCTCATCTACATAATCACGCAGGGCATCCGCAAAGAGCTGGCAGACTGCAACGGTAAGGAAGATTCCCAAACCGGGCGCCAGCACGGTCCAGGGAGCGGACTGCAGGAGATTGCGGGAGCCGCTCATCATGGATCCCCATTCCGCGGCGGGCGGCGCGGTTCCAAGACCTAAAAAAGATAATCCGGCCAGTTCCGCAATCACCGTTCCCACGTCAAGGGCAGCCGTGACGGCAAGGGGCCCCACGGCCAGAGGTAAAATCTGTTGGAAAAGAATCTGCCCATCAGTACAGCCGCTCATTCGGGCAGCCTCGATAAAAGGTTCGTGGCGAAGAGGCAGGACCGTACTACAGGCAAGACGCGTATATTTAGGCCAGGCCACAAGGACAATGGCAATACCGGCATTGAAGGTCCCTCCGCCCAGGATACCAGCCACGGCAATGGCAAAGACCATCGATGGGAAAGCCAGAAAGACGTCGGCAAGGCGGAGCAGCAGCGTCGCTGTTTTTCCGGGACGGTAGCCACAGATAAGACCGATCAGGGATCCGGTAACACTGGCGGTAAGCACAACGGCCAGGGCCGAAAAGACGGTAAGCTGCCCGCCGGCAAGAACCCGGCTGAAAAGATCCCGGCCATAACGGTCCGTTCCAAAAAGATGGACCCCATCGGGAGGCCGCAGCGCTTTGCCAAGGTCCTGGGCATAGGGATCAAAAGGGACCAGCCATTGCCAGCAAAGACAGGACAGGAGCAGGAGTACTACCAGGACCAGACAGCTCTGGAATCTTCTTTTTCGGGAAGAAATCATTGGTCACTCCCCCTTTCCGCCACGCGGGGATCAAGAAAAGCACTGAGCAGGTCCATCAGGAGGTTGACACCCACATAGATGACACACATCCAGATGACATATGCCTGGATCACCGGATAATCCCGCAGCAGGATGGCATCGACGGCAAGCTTGCCAATGCCGTCCCACAAA
Organism: uncultured Acidaminococcus sp.; assembly: GCA_902796945.1. Classification (GTDB taxonomy): domain Bacteria; phylum Bacillota; class Negativicutes; order Acidaminococcales; family Acidaminococcaceae; genus Acidaminococcus. The sequence goes on along the minus strand of CADBQR010000118.1, from coordinate 16,449 downwards.
AAAATGGATTCCACAATGGCCGCGCCGCCTAAAAGGGAACCGGCCGAAACGCCAAGAAGCGCCAGGAGCGGTGCCAGCACGGACCTGAGCACGTAATGTAAAAGGACCGTATTGACAGGGAGTCCCCGCACCAGGGCAGCCTGTACATAGGTCTTGCTTAATTCATCAAGAAAAACCGCACGGACCTGACGGATAGACTTGGCCGTCATGGCAATGGAAAGGGTCAGGGCCGGCAGTACGGGAAGGCGGGAAGCATCCAGAAAGGAAAACAGATGCCAGTGCACGGCAAAAAGATAAAGCAGCAAAAGAGCCGTAAAAAAATCCGGCATGGCATTTCCCAGGAAGGAAAAAATCCGTACCGCCTGATCCCAGAAACGATCCCGGTGCAGGGCCGCCAGGATTCCCAGGGGGAGAGCTGCAAGGATGGTCATGAGAAGAGCCAGCACCATCAGCTCCATGGTGGCAGGCAGTTTTTGCAGGATGGTCGTCAGTACCGGTTCACCTGAAACAAAGGAATTTCCCATATCACCATGGAGGATCCGCCATAGCCAGTCCCCGTACTGGACAAGAAAAGTCCGGTCCAGACCGAGGGAAGCCCTTTTGGCAGCCGCGACGGCAGCGTTGGCATTGCCGTTCAGCGTATAAAGCACGTCCACCGTATCCGTCGAAACCGTATGCATCAGGGCAAAGGACAGGAAGGTGGCGCCAAAAAGGATCACCAATAAGTGAAGCAGACGCTGAAGAATGTATCGCCGCACCATGGATTCCTCCTCTCTGCACCCATTATTTTCTTTTATTATAAAATCCGGATTTCTTGTATGAATATCCCCTGGGGAGGGATATAATAAATAAAATGATTCCGCTATTCTTATAGAATCACAGCGAGTCCATGAAGATGGATGAGGCCATGGAAAGCGTTTCCCCTTTGCCGGGAAGCCCACTGGTCAGAAAAGAACAGGATTCCTCCAGTGAATCGATGTGATTTCGAAAAGAAACAGAAGGAGAAAGCGCGTCATGGATCTGACTGCAAGAATCCAAACGTATTGGAATAAAAGAAGCAAAGGGTACAGCAAGGTACGACAAATCGAATTGGACAGCCCTGATGGCCGGGCCTGGCAGGAATACATGCTGGCCCAACTACCGCTCCGGAAAGGGCTTCGCATCCTTGACGTCGGCACCGGGCCGGGCTTTTTGGCCATCCTGATGGCTCTGGCCGGGCATCAGGTCACTGCCCTGGACAGTGCTTCCGAAATGCTGGCCGAAGCCCGTCAAAACGCAGAAGCCCAAGGCGTTTCCATCCGCGAAATAACAGGAAATGCCCAGTCACTTCCCTTCCCGGACGCTTCCTTTGATGGAATCGTGACACGCAACCTTACCTGGACCCTTCCGGACGTGGCCGCGGCCTATCGTGACTGGTACCGGGTCCTGGCACCGGGCGGCGTCCTGCTCAATTTTGATTCCGACTACGGCAGCGCTCAATTTGCCGAGGCCGCCAATGCCAGGGACAATATCCATCATGAACTTGCTTCCTCACTCCTTCAGGAATGCCAGGCAATCAAGGATACCATGGCTATTAGCCGGCAAAAGCGGCCGGAATGGGATCTCCATCAGTTAAAAATGATTGGCTTCAGGAAAATTTCCTGTGATTCCGATATCCGGGAAAGGGTCCACCGCTCAAAGCGGATGCGTTATGATGACCGGCCCCTCTTCTGCCTGAGGGCCCTGAAATAACCGTGTAACAGGAAGGATTGCCATGAACAGGGAACATGTTTATTTTGAAAATTATGCCGCTACCTGGGACAGGGATCGCAAGGAAGATCCAAAAAAGCTGGCCTGGATCATCGACCTGCTGGCGCTTCCGCCGGACGGGTGCATCCTTGATGCCGGGTCCGGAACGGGAATCCTCGTGCCCTACCTCCGGAACGCATTGACCCGGGGCGGCCATATCGAGGAACTGGATTATTCTGGCAGGATGCTGGACAGGGCACGCCAAAAATTTGGAACCGCTCCGGATATCACCTATACGGAAGGGGACATCCTGAAGGTTTCCCTGCCTGAGAAGCACTATGACGCCATCCTTTGCCTGAATGTCTATCCCCATATCGGATGCGGCATCGAGGCATTCATCAAAAAGGCCGTCCATGCCCTGAAACCCGGTGGCTGCCTGGCTATTTTCCACGACCAGTCGAGGGAAAAAACCAATCAGGTGCATCAGGACGGAAACCAGGTCGGACCGGCGGTACTGCCGCCTGTTGATGTGCTTGAGATGCAGTTCATCAGCGCTGGACTGAGCATCACCATTGCCATGGACACGGACACGCTCTACCTCGTCAAAGGAGAGAAGAAGGAAATTCCAGCCCCGGCAAAGGGAGAGCCGGGAATATCGTCCCAACATCCCCACACGGAAACCAAAAAGGTCATCAATCGCCTGGCCCGGATCAGCGGCCATCTGGAAGGCATCCGGCATATGGTGGAAGAAGACCGGGACTGCAGCGAAATCCTGATGCAGATTTCTGCCGTTGACGCGGCCCTCATCAGTACGGGAAAGGTCATCCTCCAGGACCATATCAGTCACTGCCTGGTGGATGCCGTCCATCACAATGACCAGGAAAGCATTGAAAAATTACAGAAAGCCATTGGAAAGCTCATCAAATAACCCCTGCAGGGGATGAAAAAAAGCGGTTCCTGACCAGCCATAACCGGCCAGGAACCGCTTTTTCAATGCCTGTACAGGAAATTTACTCCTCAGGAGGGTTGATTCCCCGTTCCGCATACCGTTCGGCATCCTTATAGAATTTTTTTACCGCTGCAACCGTCTGCTTATCGGCTTCCAGCCAGTCCATCAGATCCAGCTCCTGAATGGTCAGCCAGCAGGCATTTTCATGTTCCAGGAGCTTCAGTTTCCCGCCTTCCACCGTGCAAAGATAGCAATCCATCACCAGATGGAATTCAGGATAATCATACTGAACCTGGGCCAGATGACGTCCTACCTTGACATCAGCCGCTAATTCCTCCTTGATTTCCCGCACCAGTGCCTGCTCCGGAGTCTCTCCGGCTTCCACTTTTCCACCGGGAAATTCCCATTTATCCTTGTAAGGACCGTAACCGCGCTGCGTGGCAAATACCGTATCGCCTTTCAGGATGACTGCTGCCGCGACATGAACCGTATCCATAACCTACACCTCTCTATGCTTGATTCGGAAAAGGAGCCCCTTTTCCCCAACCACCATTGTAACGCAAAAGCGGCAGGATGGCCACTGCTTCATGAGGAAACCGTGAACACCGGGCCCTGTTGCAAGTGGCCTGACCGGGGTTCCCGCACCTCAGGCATCAATGGCTTCCAGGTAGAAACTGACCGGGCGGAAACCGTCATTGCAGGAGACCATGGCACTTCTCTTATTTTTCATCCAACCCTGATAGATGTCGGACCCGCCGCAGGACAGGGTCATGACAAAAGGCAACAGGGTCTGCCAGGCGCTTTCACAGAAGCCGGCCGGTTTTTCCAGGCCCTCCGTTTCAAAGACCTGCCCCACCGCCATATCACAGGGGTGCTCCAGCGGGTTCTCGTACCGGGCAGACAGTTCCGGATAAGTCGTGATCCGCATCACCGTAATCCTGACCCTTCCCATTTTTCCTTCCTTTCTCCCTCTTCTTTTCCGGGACAGCCATATTTTTTCATGACTATTGTACCAGATAAAAGGAAGCCGAAGAAGCAGGGACCCAAAAAATCCCGATTGCGCCGGGACGGGGGTCGGTCCACGCCCCATCTTTCATTCCGAAAAAAAAATCCGGACAAAAAAAGGGAACCCATGATTCCATCGCCAGCAGGTTTTGCGGAAAGGTCTCCCTGACCGGCAAAGCCTGGTACGCTTTGGCTTTGTCATCATAGGAGAGCTGGATTTCCGCAAGATCCAGTGCTGTCTCATTGAACCATCGGTTCCCATTGGAAAGGGAAAACTGTTGATCAGTTTTTACGCTTACTGCTTATGGATCATCATATCCAGGATCAGGTTATCCATCACGCCGGATCCTTTGTTTCCTAACTCCGTGAAATTGAGGATGGTCTTTTCCGGATCTTTTTCCACGATGCCATCCGTACTCTTGACACCAATTCCCCGGGAAGCCAGGAAGGCGTTCTTGCAGGCCGCGTTGATGCAGCTGCTCATTTTCAACGCACAGTCGGCTTTTGCGCCATCACAGATCATACCGCTGATATCCCCCAGCATATTATTGACTGCATATCCCAGTTCCTTCACACCGCCGCCCAGGAGATAAACGATTCCACAGGCAGCACCAGTACCGGCAAGACTGCATCCGCACAGGGCAGAGAGCCGGCCAAAACGGGAGTGGATATGGATACTCATCAGGTTGCTCAACGTAACGGCGCGCAGGATCTTGTCATCGCTGGCCTTCAGGTATTTACCGGCCCCATATACGGACATCGTAGCGGTAATTCCCTGGTTGCCACTTCCGGAATTCGTCATGACCGGCGAATCAGTGCCTGCCATACGCGCGTCAACACCGCTGGCAACGGCAATCATGGCGCTTGTCGTCATGTTTTCGGACATGACGCCCGCCTTGACGGCATCAATCAGGGCCGGACCCACACCGAGGCCGTACCGTGTCTTTTGTCCCCGCTGGCTGATTGCATTATTGACCCGGATCGCATCTTCCACAACTTTCACATCATCCACCGCCGGATCCATTTCATTGACAAAATCGTAAATGGTCTGGATACTCAGTGTTTCAGTGATGGTCTGTTCGGCGATCCGCGGCGCCTGGGTAAGGTGGCTTTCCCTGCTCACAAGGACCTTTCCATCCTGTTCAACCTGGGTGATGTTCGTATGGGAGTCAACGGTAACGGCGCTTGCGGTGTGGCCCTTGTCATCCGTCAGAATGACCTTGATGTACAACTTTTCCGGCACATCCGCCTTTGCCACAGTTACCTTGCCATCGGCCACCAGTTGTTCCGCCTTTTTCACCAGGGCCGGGTCCATATTATCAATGACCTGCAGCACCTTTTCGGTCTTGCCGCCAATGGCTCCCAGGGCGGCCGCATAATTGATGCCTGTATGGGTCGTTCCAGGAAGGCCGGCAGCCATGGCATTCTTGATCATATTGACACTGGCATAGACCTGGATGGATGCCACCTCTCCCGGCAATTGCTCCCTGGCAGTAGCCGCATTATAGGCAATGGCAGCCGGCTCCGTACACCCCGTTGCCAGTTCCATTTCCTGTTTCAGGATTTCACAGATTAACTTCTTGTTCATTTTACCCCTCGATCAATCCATTGATGATTTATTGATTATTTTCCGGCATTGCGAATGGCTTCCAGTCTGGAATAATCCTGTGGAGCCGGAATGGTGCAGTCAGCACCGATGATCAGGCCTTCCCGTCCGGCATGGGCAATGATTTTCTTCGTGTATTCAGCCAGTTCTTCCTTGCTGCCCTGGTCAATCAGTGTACCGGCATTATTGTCGAAACCGCCGCAGACGCAGTGCTTGAAGATTTCCTTGCCTTCCTTCATGTCGACCTTATCCGTATGGGTAGCCCAGTTATAGGCCTTGCAGGGATACTTCTTATAGAAGCTGACATTGTTATGATAATGTTCGTAGCCGCAGATATGAAGCATATTATACGTCCACAGGCTGTTGAAATGGTTCAGTACAGCCAGGTCGCTGGGAACGATCCATTTATCATGGAAAGCCTCATCGGCCTCCGGATGCTGCAGCATCTGTACGCTGTAGTAGATGCCATCGATATGGGTATGGGCCTTCAGCTCATCCAAAAGCATATTGGTGTCTTCTTCCACGATTTTCAAAATTTCCATGGTTTCCGCCGTATGATTGATCATCAGATCCCGATAAGCAGCCTTATCGAGCAGGATGTACTCAACATACAGGCGCAGCTGCTGGACGGTGCTGAATATATTGTACATGATCAGCGGTTCGCCGCCGGCGGCTTCCGTGACCGCATTGACCAGGCGGATCTGCTTTTGGACCCAGGGATGATCCTTGGTAATGTGCTTTACTTTTTTCAGGTCTTCAATTGTCCGGACGTTGTTGTCAACAATTCCCGGGTGGCAGAAGAATCCGTCGGACATGATTTTCAGCAGGTCTGGCTTGAACTGGGACAGCATCTTTTTATGTCCCGCAATCAGCTGGTCCAGGTAGTCATTATCATAAAAACCAGAAGCATGGCACTTGGAAGGCAGGAAATGCCACCAAAAACCAACAGGAACCCGATCGCCTGCTTTACCGTCAAATACCGTCTTCATAAGATCTTTTCTGTTCATCATGTTTCCTCCTTAAAATAATGAATCATCAATGTATGGAACCTGCTTCATTGATTCGTAACATTCCTGGCTTCTGCCATGGCCCTGCGTCTTTTCGTGACGCGGAAAATGGAAATGATCAGCGGAATGGCAATACCGGGTACCGCAATCTTTCCGGCCAGGGCATATCCCTTCTGGGCCAGTTTCATCAGTCCGAGGCTGGATAAAACGTAGCAGGCAAGCAGGAATACACCGGATATGACGAAAAACTTTGTTTTCTGGCTGACCGCTTCACTTTTCCAGGACTTGGAAAACCGGTTGGCAATGTTATAAGCAAAGGTCGGCCCCGTCGATATGACTGAAATCATGACAACGACCCAGTAGGCTCCGGTCAAGGCAAGTGGCAGGTACTTCTTGCAAATGGAAAGAATGGGCGTGGCATTCAGTTCTTCCGGCAGGAAAGGAATTACGATACAGCTGGTGACAAAGAACAATATGCAGACCAGAACGCCAATCATCAATCCGCAGAGGTAGGATTCCTTACGGCTGTGAATGACATCGGTATGGTTGGTCAGGGTGCAGCCCCATTGAGAAGTTGTAAAGCAGTAGGCAATCAACATATCGATATGCGATTCCAGGGTGGTTCCGCTCCAGTCCATGCCAATCTGGAAATTCCCGAGCCGCTGCATCAGCACATCACCCCGGATCCCGATCACGGCAATGAGGATCGCCCCCAGACTGACTACCAGAAGCACAGTCATCAGGGTATTGAACTTTCTGAGGAAGGCGGCTCCATAGATGGTAAGCACTGCAAAAAGCAGGACCGCAGCCAAACTGGCTACCATAACAGGAACCCCGAAAAGCTGGTTGAACAATTCGCCAAACAGGGCAATGGTCAGCGCCGCCGTAATACCACCCATGAGCAGGTTAAAAATATCGAAATAAGTGGATACAATAAAGCGAAGAGCCGGATTGGCATTCGGTTTGTTCAGTCCATAGAGGGCAAGGGCGTATTCATTATAATCCTTGGTTCCAAAGGCCTGGGCAAAATCCATGGAAATCGCGCAAAAGAACGCCATAAAAGCAAAAAAGATGCCAAGAAACACAAACAGCCAGCCACCACCGAAGGTGGCCATATATCCGGTCGCATAGGTACCGGAAGCCATGGCGCCTCCGCAGTAGGTACCGAACATCAGGGCACCGACTGAAAACAGCCGCTTAAAGGTGCTGTCCGCTGGTGCACGTTTTTCTTCCATCATCAAGACCTCCCTTTTTTCGTTAGTAACAGCATGGTCAATTCCCGGTGGATGCTTCCGCCTGTTTGCCTGCATCAACCCGTTGAAATTTTCTCTCCTTTCCGGTAACTGATTTTTCTGAATCTTGTTCATGTAATTTCTTTCCACATCCACCATTTTACATTTGCAAGGTTTCGAAATTTTTTCTATAATCAGTATAGCCTGTATAAATCCTGCTGTATAATACCGTTATTTATTTCTAATTCAAACAAAAGGTTATAACCTAAAAGAGGATGATTCACGGTGAAAATCCAGACTCTTAAATATCTCATTGCCCTGTCGGAGGCAAAGTCAATCAATGCGGCAGCCCGCAAATTGTTCATTTCCCAGCCCAGTTTGACCAAGTCAATCCATTTGATGGAAAACGAACTGGGTCTTAAACTTTTTGTTCGAACGAAAGCAGGTATCCATCTGACAGAGGCGGGACAGAAAATCGTTTCCGATGCACGGGGAATTGTCAAGACCTATGACAGCTGGCTGGCCTACGCCCAACACATGCCGCTGCCACCGATCAAAATTTATGGCCATATTTCCTTCTCGGATTTCCTGCTTCCGGAAGTAGTCCTGCAGATCAAGGAACAATATCCGAACCGCAGCATCAGCTATCGGTCCATCGCATATCCCGATCAATACATTTCCCCTGATTTCTCGCCCATCTCAATTGTCATGACCGTATGCGACGAGCTCTCGAAGGTAGTTCTGGCAAAGGCACAGGGAAACCAGCCCATTACGCTTCTGACTGGTGAATACCAATGCCTGGTCAGCTGTCAAAGCGAGTTGGCAAAAAAACAGCGCGTCACCCTGGAAGACTTAAAAAGCATGTACCTGATGCTGCCGGATTCAATCGATGAATTCCTGGTTGATGGCTCTTTCCTGAAGCCAATCATGTCCACCATTGTCCGTTCTGTTTCTGCGGACCATGTGGTGGAAGTGGATACCCTGCAAAATGTCATCGATGCCGTCCGTAATAATTCCCGCTCCTACGCGGTGTCCTTTTATCCTGCCCTGGTCCGCTATCAGGCAAGCGGCAGGAAGCTGACCCACATTCCTTATGAAGGCCTGAAGACAAAGGGATCCCTCTGCCTCTTCTATCCGGAAATGGCAGCCAAGAAATATCCCATCATCAATACCATCGTCAGTATCATCGTAAAATCGGTGGCCCGTTTCACCAATCAGGTCACCGATAAGGAAAAAACCGTATAAAGCCCGTTTTCATGGAGGTATGAAACATGGAAAAACAAAAAGTCGTGCTCATTACAGGAGGTACCAGTGGCATTGGACTGGGAACCGTTGAATATTTGCTGGAACAGAAGGGATATTGCGTCCTTTCGTTTTCAAGAAGCAAAGACCATATCGAAGCAGCGAAAAAGAAACTCGGTGCAAAGGCGGAAGCGGTATGCTTTCTCCAGGGAGATGTCAGCAGCCGGCAGGACTGCGTCCAGCTGGCAAAAATCATCGACGAACGCTATCATCGCCTGGATGGCCTCGTGAACGCTGCCGGAATCATCAAATTAGGCGGTATCGAAAAACAGACTTACGAAGAATGGGACAAAAGCATGGCCGTAAATTTGACAAGCGTCTTTACGATAACGAAGGAGTTATTGCCCCTTCTGAAAAAAGGGACCAACCCTTCCATCGTCAATATTTCTTCCATGGCTTCCGGCCGTGTCGGCGGTTCCATAGCCTATTGTGCTGCCAAGGCAGGGCTTGATGCCATGACAAAATTCCTGGCTAAGGAACTGGGTCCTTACGGGATCCGTGTAAACAGTATCAATCCCGGCGCTGTATATACCAATATCTATGTTGCAAGCGGAGACTATGACCAAAAGTCCTATGACCAGTGGTCGAAGGACAAAGTAACGCTGTATCCCCTCGGAAGGATTGGTGATGCCAAAAAGGACCTGGCACCTGCCATTGAATTCCTGTTATCGGACAAGGCCTTATGGACTACGGGCGATATCATTCTGGTGGATGGTGGTATCAGCATCTAAAGAAAAGAACGGGCCCTGCCAATCTTATCTTGATTGGCAGGGCCCGTTTTCCTTTTCTGGCTGGTCCTTGTCACCTTTGCGGTTCTTCTCCGATGGCCCAGACAAGGGTCACATGGTCGGAGGCAGTAATATCATCCGGTTCAAAAGCAAAGTCCATCTTCTTTCCCGTACAGCAGGCGAACAGTTCCTCATCTTGCCAGGATTTGATTTCCAGATCGACCCGTCCCCAGGCATAGGTAATGGACAGGATTTTTCCCAAGGAAGTACCGGCTGACGTTGCCAGCACCTGCGCCTTGGTCCTGGCATCTTCCACTGCTTTGGCCAGGACCCGGTTCCTGGCAGCGCCTTCATCAGCCAGGATAAAATCAATTTCCACTTCCACAGGCAGGTTCTGTTCGGCAATTCCCGTCAGGATCCGGCCAAGCCGGGCATTGTCCATGGGAAATTCCAGTTTCGCCTCCTGCACGGAACGATAGCCGACAAGGACAGTCCTGGAAGTTTCTGCGGAATCCCCTTTTTTTACAGGATTTATATTCCGGTCTCACCCAAAAATCCAGGGTCTTCAGGTCCGTCCGGGCAAACCCGATGGATTCCAAAAGGGAAAGCAATTCCTGCATGGCCTTTTCGGCCTTTTTCAGGCAGGCACCATAGGCCTTTCCCTGCCCATTGACGGTCATCATCAGCCGCATCGTATCCGGTCTCAGTTTTAACGTTCCTTCTCCCGTAACCGTAAGGGTTCTCATTACGTTCTACCTCCCTGTATGTATAAAAGGATTGGCTGCGTCCGCCCTGCAGCGGCTCCGCCATCGGTTTGAAAGGATCCTGCCGCCGGGAGGCCGCCTTTCCGGTGGCGTTTTTCTTTCCTCCCTGCTTTTATTGTAGCTTCTGACCGTTGAAAAAAGGTCGCTTCAAAAGCGACATTTTCGGATGTAAAAAAGCTCCCGCCAGCCTTGCGGGAGCTACGTTTATTCAAAGGGCAGAACAGTTCCCTGCCACTGGGACCATCGGGCTTTTCCCCGTTACAGGGAAGCCCGGAAAATGGCAAGGATATCCTTTTCCTCAAGCGGAACATAAGCCCGGTCAAGCCCCTCCTTTACGGCCACATGGTGGGCCATTTCGGCAAGACGGGATTCATCGATGCCCACTTCCTTCAAATGCATGGGCAGGCCCAGGGAAACGAAGAAATCATAGAGGGCGCGGATTCCCCTTTTGGCCGTTTCCCAATCATTATGGCCGCAGGGAACGGCCATGACATGGCGGGCAAACTTGACGAAACGAGGCAGGGTATGTTCATTCAGGACCTGATCCATCCAAACAATCATAAAATTGTATGGAATACAATTTTATGAAGTCCCTGTAAAAATGATATTGAAAAGTTCCTGTCAAAAAAACACCGGCCCTTCAGCAGGACCGATGTCTTTTGCAACAAAAGCAGTTTCCGTGATGCCTTTCTTATTTTTTCTGGATATCCTTTGCCCCTTCCAGCTCCTGCCCGGCGCCCAGATTGAGCCATGGAAGGCCTTTTTTCCTTACACAGGGAAGCGCCTCGTCCCTCAGGAAAACCAGCCCGAACCAGTACTGTCATGGGAATCCTTTCACAGCGGATTTTCCCCGCCTTCCATGGTCAGCTGCTTCAGGTTATAGAGAAGTTCAACCGCCAGGTCAAAGGCTTTTACCGTTCCACAGACACGGAGATGGTAGCAGTTCTTCATATAGGCTGCCACCAGACGGCGGTCGATTTCACCGCGGTCCATGGGCAGGTCAAAATCCCGGGCCACCGATTCCATGGCATTGCCCACATAGGAAAGATCCTGATGCAGTTTTTCAAAGCTACGGATGATCGTCACCGCGGCAATGGCGGTTGGAATTTCACCGCTACCGGCCGGGATGCCGGCAAAGAGCAGTGCCTTCAGGGTGGGAGAAGCAGCAATGAATTGCAGGGAATCCAGATAGGAAAATTCCTGATCCGCAGGCAGGCTCAAGTGCTCCATCATTTTCCTGAGATAGAAAAAGTCATCGGCCGACCACTGCCCTTTTGTCACGTCCCAGAATTCCCGGATCAGGCAGACCAGTTTCGTTACAGGCTCCAGATAAAGCAGGGAGTTCCCTTCAAGGGACAGATACCGCACGGACGGCTGCCAGCCCGCAAGCTGCCCGTTAAGGGCCATTTCTCCGGTCCCTGTCCTTTCACCGGAAGGATTGCCATAAGGGGCAAACCAGTCAGACAGCATGGCAATCCAGTGTTTTTCTTCCTTCCCGGCGGTCTGCGCAGAAAGATTCAGCTGAAGGAGTACCGCCGTGACCAGTTCATAGGTCATATAGCCTTTTTCAGCAATCACACGGAGCGCCATCATGACCACGAAAAGGATCCCATCGGCAGTCGCAAGTTTTTCTGCCAGGGAGGCATTCCGTATCCCTGCCTGGTTCAGCAGCTCCTTCAGGTACGATGACATATGGGAGCCTGGTTCCTCCGGATCCTGTTCCAGGTCAAGAAGAATGGAGATGCTGTCAAAGACGATTTCATTGATATGCCACCGGCAATCCTCACAGGCCTCCAGGAGTCCCGCAATCAGTGACAGCAGCTCCTGTTCCTCATCGACCGAAAAATTTTTGCAGCTTCCCTGATCCGTACTGCCCATTCTGTTTACGCCCCCTCAGGAAACATTTTATACACCCTTATGGTACCGGGTTGGGAGCGGGATTTCAACTCAAAAATGGTGAAAGTCAAAACAAAAAACCATCCCCGGGAAGCGATTCCAAAGGGATGGCTCTTCCTTATGCTTTCAACGCACGGACAACGGCCTTGGTTTTTGCGTCGACCTGGGTCGACGCAAGGATCTTTTGCAGTGCCATCCGCCGGGTACGGTCATCAAGGTGGATGCGCCGGATTGCTGCCAGGGTTTCCCGCGGATGCCGCACAAAACACGCACTCACAGCCCAGGCGGCCGCCATCATGGCATAACAGCCATTCAGGGGCATGGCATCGATGCAGGCAAGGACGCGGGGATACCAGTCTTCAACCAGATAATAGTCCAGCATCATCACAAGGGCAAAGCGCTGTTCAAATTCTTCCCGGGAAACCATGTAGGGCTGCAAAAATGCCCATACTTCCGCTTTGGCGTCGCTGGCCGCTTTCAGGCCGGCACAGAAGCTGTCACAGATTGACCAGTTCCGGATCTTCGGGATGAAGCGGGCCGCATGGGAAAGGCGTTCCGACAGGTCACACCGGGCATAGCCGATGACCATGCCCTGCAGCATGATTTCCTCAAAGGAAGCATCCCTTGCTCCCGCCAGGTAAGCCCGCCAGTCCTGCCGGACCAGGGAGCGGGCCATTTTTCGCAGCAGTGGCAGGCGGACTCCCAGGATTCCAGAAGTACCCGGCAGCAGGCGGGAAGCAAAAATCCGATACTTTTCCTCCGCCTGTGCTTCCAGAAGGGCCCTGATTTCTCCCTGGTCAGGGGCCTTTTTCCCCGTTGAATCAACAATTTCACGCGCCATGACGGTCCCCCTTGAAAACTGCACTTTGGAAATCAGACAATCTTTGTCGACCAGCCTTCGATATTCCACACCGCGTCGATCCAGTCCTCATAGAATTCCGGTTCATGCGAAACCAGGAGCAAGGTTCCCTTGTAGGCTTTCAGTGCCCGCTGGAGTTCCGCCTTGGCTTCCACATCAAGGTGGTTCGTCGGCTCATCAAGGACCAGCAGGTTTGCCGGCCGCTGCATGATCTTGCAAAGGCGGACCTTGGCCGCCTCACCGCCGGAAAGGGCGGTCATCTTCGTCGTGATATGGTCATTGGTCAGGCCGCAGGCAGCCAGGGCAGCCCGGACCTCGGAATTGCTCATGCCGGGATATTCCTGCCAGAGTTCTTCCAGGGCCGTATTTTGGTTGCCCCGGGCACTTTCCTGCTCAAAATAGCCGACAGAAACAAATTCGCCCCGTTCCACGCTGCCAGCCACCGGCGGAATCATGCCGAGGAGCGTTTTCAGCAGCGTCGATTTGCCGAGCCCGTTGGTGCCGCACAGGGCAATTTTCTGTCCCCGCTCAATCTTCAGGTCCACCTGTCTGGTCAGCGGCAGGTCATAGCCCAGCACCAGGTTGGTCCCGGTCAGGACAAAACGGGACGGGGCCCGGTCTTCCAGGAAGCGGAAATGAGGTTTTGGCTTTTCCGCACGCTTCGTCAGGCGTTCCATTTTGTCGAGCTTCTTCTGCCGGCTGTTGGCCATTCCTCGGGTGGCTACCCGTGCCTTGTTGCGGGCAATGAAATCCTGTTCCTTGCGGATTTCCGCCTGCTGCCGTTCATAGGCATCCGCTTCCTGGCGCCGCTTGATTGCCACCATTTCCTCGAACTTTTCGTAATTTCCGGTATAGCGGTCGAGCTTCAGGTTGTCAACATGCCAGATGACGTTGGTCACGGCATTTAAGAACGGGACGTCATGGGAAATGACAATAAAGGCGTTCTCATAGCCCTGCAGGTAATGGATAAGCCATTCAATATGCTCGGGATCCAGGTAGTTCGTTGGTTCGTCCAAAAGCAGGATATCCGGGTTTTCCAGAAGCAGCTTGGTCAATAGTACCTTGGTGCGCTGCCCGCCGGACAGTTCGTCGACCTTGTGTTCCAGGCCGATATCCCGCAGTCCGAGGCCGCCTGCCACCTCCTCAATCTTGGCGTCCAGGCTGTAGTAATCGGCCGCTTCCAGGCGTTCCTGGATCTCGCCGACTTCCGCCATGAGGCGCTCCGTTTCTTCAGGTGACGCCTCTCCCATTCGGTCATAGGCAGCGAGCATTTCCTTCTCCTGTTCCACAAGATCCTGGAAGGCCGTCCGCAGGGTTTCCCGGATGGTCGTACCCGGCACCAGGACGGAATGCTGGTCCAGGTACCCCACCTTGGTGCGCCGGGCCCAGGTAATTTTCCCGTCATCAGGGCTCAGCTTTCCCGTAATGATGGCCATGAAGGTGGACTTTCCCTCCCCATTGGCACCGACCAGAGCCACATGTTCACCTTTTTCCAGGCGAAACGATACATCATCAAAAATTTCCCGTCCCCCATAACTATGGGAAAGGTGCGCTACATCCAATACACTCATCCGCTTCTCCTCTTGATTGATTCAAAATAACAGCCTGTTCATGAGGGGTAGTATACCATAGGTTGCGGGCGGTGACAAATCCTTCCTGCTGACGCTTCCTTGCCAGGCTGGTTCCCTTCCTGCTGAAACGGGAATGCCGGGGAAGTGCCCGCTCCATCCCAGCAGGGGAATCTGAAGAGGTCATTTTTCCCTGGCAGGCACCTCCTTTTTCCGGACATAAAAAATTCCCGATTCCTTTCGGAATCAGGAATTTTCCGGTCTTCAATATTTCTTTTGTTCCTGCCGCTGGTCATAGCCATCCTTCAGGTAGTCGGAAAGATAACCAACCTTGAATTTCCGGGGATCCGTATCGTCCAGCAGTTCATTCTGGGACAGGACAATGTCCAGGGCTTCTGCCGTATATTTCGCGGTAGCGCTCATATGCATGATGATGACGGCGCCGCGGCGCACCTTTTTATCAGGACGGTAGATACCACTGCGAATGGCCCCGACAAGCTGGGTCAGGTCGTAGACCGCATAGTCCTCCGTACTCTTATAGCCGGAAACAAGATAAGTATAACCGGAATTGAAGAGTTGCATGGCTCCCTGGTCACTGATGGCCAGGGTGGGGGGACGGAAAAAGCGGGTCAGGGCATAACGGCCGTTGACCTTTACATCCCCCACCATTTCCGCAAGTTTCCGGTAAGCCGCCGCTACGTTGTCCCTGTAGTCTTCCGGGGACTGACTGTACTCGATGCGTCCCTTTTCATTCCGAATGGCCATGGCCTTATGGAGATCCGTATGACTTCCGATCTCGTTGCCTTCAAGGGCAATGGCCCGCAACAGGTTCGGGTTGCCGGGCATGTATTTCGTAATGATGAAGAAGGTCCCCGGCACATGGTGCTTGCGAAGGACATAGAGCAGCTTGTTGATGGTATTGTCCGTTCCCCAGTCATCGAAAGTAAGGAAGATGGTGTTGTCATTGACGGTCTTGATGACGCCGGACTTGTCCGCCTTGCGGATGACGTCCTGGTCCAGGCCGTACATGCGATCGTCTTCATCCACTTCCGGTGCCCCGATGTAACGTTTAAGGAATTCCTCGTTGAAATTCTTCTTCGTAACGGGAGCCTCGATCACCGAAGGCTGCAGGGCCTGCGGAATGGATTCGGCCGGTACGGGATGCGACCAGAGGGCCTCTTTGTGGGCCAAGACATCGCCGACGGACAATATCTGGTAGGCCGAGTCGTTTTGGGGATTGATTTCCGGGGAATCCCGGAACGTACGGTAGGCGTTATTGTCAACCTTCTGTTCCTTGATGGCTTCCACCAGTTTCCCTGCCAGGGAAGGATCCGTAAAATAATCCAGGCGGAAATAGGCAATCTGTCCCCGCCCCAGGGAAAGGTCCCATTTCTTGAAAACCGTTCCCATGACTTCATCGACACTTTTGGCATCTTTCAGTTTGGACAGGACAATGTTCTTGGTCTGGCCGATCAGTTTGCATCCCTTAGCGGCAACAGCGGCTTCAATGGCCGGATTTTCAGCTCCGTACATCTGACGGACCAGGGTGGGCGAAACGCCGTAGCCGTTAGCCAGTTTCTGGCGGATCCGGTCGATCTGGGCTTCCAGCGCCTTTTGCTCCGGCACATCGCCGGGCCGGAGTCCGATACCGATTTCCTGATGGTGCGCCGCAATGGCCGCAATGGAACTGCCATTCCGCTGCAGTTCCCGTTCCGTCACAAAAAAGGTGCCCCGTATGCCCTTGCGGTCCATGCGCTCAAGCACATCCTGGACAACGGCGGGATTGCTGAGTCCCCCGAATGCAT
>CADBQR010000117.1 GCA_902796945.1 uncultured Acidaminococcus sp. | reverse complement strand
GAAATCTACAAATCCTATTTCAAGAACGGTTTTCCTGCCCGTTCCTGCATCGAAATTGGCAAGCTGCCCTTAGGCGGCCTGGTGGAAGTGGAGTGCGTTGCCGTATTGACGGAGTAACGATCCACGGTCATAAAAAAGCATATGTCATCGTCTCATCAAAGGGTCCTCGTCACCGGACGGATGTCCGGAGGCGGGGACTTTTGATTTGATTCTTTCCGAACGATAAAAAGATGAGAAAAAATAAAACAAGATACAGGAAAATTCCCGTTTATGTTGAAAAAATACCCTTTTCCCTGGCGATTTACCGATAAAAAAACACTGAACCAATGCCTTTGACGGAATGCTGATACGGAACATTTAGCCTAAAACTGAATCAAACCATCAATATTTTAATGAAAAAATGGTTTCATTTATTTTCTTAAATGTGAGAAAATTTCAGGATTTATCGTTGGCTTATTTTGGGAAGAAGGAAAATAAATTGAAAAAATGACGAATGATTTTATAAAAAATATTGAATATGTTCAAAGTGAAGAGTATAATTATCAAAAAAACATAAAAAATGAAGTAAATGTAATTTAATATCGTTTTATTCGGTCGTAAAATATAAATAAAGGAGGAAATGGTTATTATCTTTTTATCCTAGTAAAACACTATAATTTTATCTTTTTGTTTATGAAATTACCAACAGGTTTTTACCTGTTAAAAGACTCGAAAAAATACCGTTTGATGGGTGAAAAAATCATCGTTAAGATGAAGTTGTCAGAAATTGTTTTATCACCTGTGGAAAACTCTTTTAAAAATTTGAAAAAAGAAGGGATCATCATGACGAAAAAAGAGTTGATTAAAGCCGTGTTGGCTGGCAGGGACGTGGACCATATTCCTTATTCCATGTGGAGCCATGTTCCTGGTGTCGATCGCGACCCGGAAGCCATCACCAAAAAAACGGTGGATTTCTACCATAAGTATGATGTCGATATCATCAAGACCATGAACAACGGCATGTACAGCTGTGAGGATTTTGGCGTCCAGGTTGATTATTCTGATGTTCTTACGGGCGGCGTGGCCAAAGTGACTTATACTCCCGTGCAAACCGGTGAGGATTGGGCCAAGGTTCAGGAAGTCTCCATTGACGAAGGGGCTCTCAAACGGGAACAAACCTATCTGAAGCGGCTTCTTGAGGAACTGAAGGGTGAGGAAGTTCCTGTCGTCTTTACGGCATTCAGCCCCGTTACGACAGCCAATAAGCTGTGCGGCGGCAAGATCCAGGAATTCGTCAAGGAAGGCTACGGGAAGCTGATTCATCAGGCTCTGGACCATATTGCGGAAACCACGGCAAAACTGGTTGCCCGCGTTACCGAAATGGGTGCCGACGGCATCTTCTTTGCTACGCAGCTTTCTTCCTTTGCCATGAGTACGGAAGCCTTCTATGAAGAATATGGCAAGCCCTATGACCTGAAGGTCCTGGAAGCTTCCCGGGGTTGGTGCAATGTCCTGCATGCCCACGGTGATGACATCATGTTTGACCTGTTGAAGGACTATCCGGTCCAGGTCTTTAATTACCATGCCTGGCAGAGCCTGCCGTCCATGGGCGAAGCCGCTGCCTGCACGGGCAAGACACTGATGTGCGGGATCGAACGGATGGATATTACGAAACATCATAAGAACGCCATTCGCAATGAAATTTATGAGTCCATCCGGCAGACAGGTGGAAAGCACCTGATCCTGGCACCGGGCTGCGTGATCCGTTATCCCCTGGATGAGGAGATGCTCGCCTATGTAAAGAAAGTTAAAGTGGAAATCGAAAAAGCGCTTTTAAAATAAGGAGGGATAACGATGGATATCAAGGAATATGCGGGCCGCAGAATCCAGGCATTGCAGAACAAGATGGCCGAAAATAACATTGCTGCTGCCATCATTGAAAAACCAGAGAATGTCAAGTATTTCAGTAATTTCAACCCGGTCATCAATTCCACCCATGTCTATATCCTGGTGAAACCAGACGCGGCACCGGTGCTGCTTGCCCATTCCCTGCGGGCCGACCATGCCCGGGAAGAGAGCACGATTTCCGATATCCGGCTGTACGGGAAATGGGGCGACAATGTGCCCATAGCCATGACTCCCGAAGAGGCCATTGCCATTGTCCTGGGAAAAGTGGAAGGAACCCTCGGCATGGAACTGGATTATATGAATGTGACCCAGTACGGGAAATTGATGGACCGGCTGAAACCGGCAAAAGTGGTTTCGATTTCGAACCTGGTCAATATGCTGAAAATCGTGAAGGATGACTATGAAATCAGCTGCATCCGTAAATCCGCTGAACTGGTGGATCTGGGGGTCCGGACGACCATTGATTTCCTGGGGCAGGGGTATTCGGAAGCGGAAGCCAGCACGGAAGGCCAGTATGCCATGCGTAAATTGTGGCATAAAAAATTCCGCGACAGCGAAGTGTGTGGTTATGGCACTTCGGAGGGCGGAATGATTGACAGCCTCCATGTCTGGTGTCTTTCGGAAGGGCATATTTCCTATGGTTGCGATGCTCCCAAGCATTATTATCCCAAGGATGGGGACCTGACACTGCCCATGGCCTGGGCCAAGACGGATGGTTATCATGCAGAAAATGAACGGACCATTATCATCAATGGACTCAATGAATTCAAACAGCATGCCTATGATTCCATGCTGAAGGCGCGGGAAACCGTGTTCTCCATCCTGAAACCGGGCACCCTGTTCAAGGACCTCTATTTTGCTGCCGCGAAAGTTTATTCCGACAGCGGTTTTGAAAAGATCCTTCCCGGCAGGGTAGGCCATGGCTGTGGCTGTTCGGCCCATGAATTCCCGTCCCTGGCTCCTGATAACGAGCTTCCTCTGGCTCCGGGCATGGTCATTACCGTGGAACCGGGTCTGATGGATAAAAAATGGGGCGGCGTCCGCCATTCGGATACGGTCCTTGTAACGGAAAATGGTTATGAACGTCTCACTCAGCTGGAAAACGGAAAAATCATCATTCATCCCCGTCGTCTTGGCTGATGCACAGCGATTCCCTGGCAATCTTGATGAAAGCCTCCATGGGGGCAGAAAGCTTTTTCCCGGCCGGCATATTGATGGCTATGGTGAGCGGAATCAAATGGGGCAGCGGCTGAATGATGTGCTGTTTTGAGAAAGGATAGGAACAAAGCTGAACCAGTGTCTTGGGGCAGAACATGAAACCGACTTCTTCGTAGCACATGGCCAGCATGGTGCCTACATCGCGAAGTTCAAGCATATGTGCCGGACGAATATTCTGGCTGCTCAAATAAGAGCGGCTGATCTTGCCAATGGTTGTATTCGGTGACAAGGTGAGAAAGGGGCAATTTTCGATGATTTCCCGAATTGTCCTGCTGTCCCCAAAGAAAAATGACTGCACCTTGCGGTCAGGGAAGTGCTTGTTCAGGACGGATGGATGAATGACTATCAGGAAAGGGTCCTTATACAGCGGAATACTCGTAATGTTTTCCAGGTTTTCAGGGACAAAACCGATGGATAGGTCCACTTTTCTTTTTGCGAGCAGGTCTTCTACTTCCGGCGTATTTCCCTCAAAGATCCGGACTCGCATCAAAGGGTACTTGCTGTTGAATTCCTTGATGACCGGTGGTAATTGGAACTGGGCCCGCGCAAAGGTGCAGCCAATGGTCAGGATGCCGCTCTTGGACGTGCGGAGGGCCAGCATATCGGATTCCATTTTCTTCCTTTTGTCCGACAGGTCCTGGGCATAGGCTTTCAGGAGCAGTCCTGCCGCGGTGATTTCCAACGGCGGTCCGTAATTGAACAGCTTGACCCCAAAATGGGTTTCCAGCTTCTTGATATGGCCGCTGAGGGTCTGCTGCGTGATATTCAGTTTTTTGGCGGTTTCGTTGAAATTCAATTCCTCTGCCAGGGCAAGGAAATATTCCAGATTCAGAAAACTGATCATAATATACCTCCGCTCCTATTATACCGTATCAGCGGCTGGAGGAGGCAAGTAAAAAAGACCAGGTGAGGAAAGGAGTTGTCTGTAACTTATGGATAAAAAAATCCAGGATGCCTATACCCGTATCCTGAAAAGTGAATTGAAAGTAGCCCTGGGCTGTACCGAACCCATTGCCATCGCTTATGCCGGTGCCAAGGTCCGGGAAACCCTGGGGATACTCCCGGAACATCTTGTTGTCAGCTGCAGCGGCAACATTGTCAAGAATGTGAAAGCCGTAACGGTTCCCAATTCTGATGGCCAGAGAGGCATTGAAGTTGCCGCGACCCTCGGCGTCGTCGGTGGGGATGCTTCCAAGGAACTGGCTGTACTGGAAACGGTGACGCCGGAAGCCATTCAAAAATGCCGGAACCTGTTGACCGGTGATTATGTGGAATGCAATCTGGTGGAAAACGTGGCGAACCTTTATGTGGACATCAAGGCGTTTGCCCAGGGGCATTCGGCGGAAGTCCTGATCCGGGACTATCACACGAACATTGTCCGTATCCTGAAGGATGATGCCATCGTTTTTGAAAAGCAGGAAAGCACTGACGGAAGCAATGCGTCCGATCCGGATAAGGAACTCCTCAATGTAAAGGATATCCTGGAATTTGCGGATACCGTCGATCTGGCTGATCTTCGTGAAACCCTGGACCGGCAGATCCAATATAATACGGCGATTGCCAAGGCCGGCCTTGACCATGCTTATGGAGCCGAAGTGGGGCGGACCATCCTGGAAAACGGCAATCCCGATGAACCTTCCGTGATGGCCAAAGCGATGGCTGCGGCCGGTTCCGATGCCAGGATGAATGGTTGTCCCCTTCCTGTGGTCATCAACTCAGGCAGCGGCAACCAGGGGATCACCGTATCCCTGCCAATCATCGTCTACGCCAAGGCACTGAAGGTGAGCCAGGAAAAGCTGTATCGGGCCTTGATTGTGGGTAACCTGATTTCCGTTCATCAAAAACGATTCATTGGAAGCCTGTCTGCCTACTGTGGGGCCACCAGTGCCGGCTGCGGCAGCGGTACGGGAATTGCTTATTTGCTGGGTATGGACTATCAGCAGATTTCCAATGTCATTACCAATAGCATTGCGACCATCGGCGGCATGATCTGTGACGGGGCGAAATCGTCCTGCGCCGCCAAGATAGCGGCTTCCATTGAAACGGCCCTGAACGCCGTCCGCATGGCTAAAAAAGGCCGCGTATTCCTGAATGGAGAGGGGGTTGTCAAGGAAAACGTAGAAAAAACCATTGCCTGCGTGGGAGATGTCGGCCGGGTCGGCATGAAATCCACGGATGTGGAAATCCTGAACCTGATGCTCGGTAAAGTAGCCCTGGATCACTGATTCCTCTTTGATTTTGCCAGAATTGTAAAAAACAACGAATAAGATTATAAAGGAGAGAATGAACATGTTTGGAATGAAACCGATTACGGGCGCCATGGTGGACTCCCTATTATGGTCCGCTTCGCTGCTTGGTATCCTGCTATTGTTTTCCACTTTTATCAGGGTCAAATTCCAATTCCTGAGAAAGTACTACATTTCTGCTTCCCTTATTGCCGGTCTTATCGGCCTGATCCTGGGGCCGGAAGTCCTGGGTGTGATTCCGAAGGAAGTCGTCAGTTCCTGGGGTGCCCTCAGCGGACGCCTTATCATTCTGGTACTGGCACCGATGCTGATTACGGGCAGCTTCCCGAAGCTGGGCCGGTTGGGGAAAGTCACCGGCGGACAGTGCACCTGGTCCTACCTGGCGACGGCTACCCAGTATGCCATTCCCTGCCTGTTAAGTGCCTTTGTCTTTACCCCGCTCATGGGCGTCAACCCGCTTTTTGCCTCCATCGTTGAAGAAGGCTGGGCAGGCGGCCACGGTACGGCCGGCGGTATGAAAATGGTCTTTGACAGCCTGGGCTATGCCGACGGATCGTCCCTTGCCATTACCTCGGCTACGGTAGGCCTGCTGTACGGCGTGATTGGCGGTACCATTGCCATCAACTATGCCGCCCGCAAAGGCTATATCCATAACGTTGTTGCGGATAACAAAAAAGTTGACGAACTGCTCGACGCTGACCATCGGGAAGTGGGCAGCAATATTACCATCAGCCGGAACGTTATCGACATCTTTGCTTTCCATGCCGGTCTCGTAGGAGCCGCTGTTGTGATTGGCTATCTCCTCATGAAATTCATGAAGGCCTTCTTCAACTTCAACCTCTACTGGTTCATCGCTGCCATGCTGGGCGGCCTGGTTGTGCAGGCTTTGATCATCAAAACGAAATGGAACAAGTGCATCGATCGGCCGACCATGTCGAGAATCCAGGGCCTGGCACTGGAATTTTTGGTCGCCGGCGCTATTTCTTCCGTCAAGATTACCGTCATTGTCAAATATGCACTGCCCCTGATCATTCAGCAGGGCCTCTTCATGATCATCATGCCTTTCCTGCTGTTCTTCTTTGGAAAGCGTCTGTTCCGTCACAATTGGTTTGAAAATGCCATTATCGTCTTTGGTACGGCCTGCGGTGTCGTAGCAACCGGTTTCCTGCTGCTGCGTCTGATCGATCCGGAACTGAAGACGGAATCGGCCGAAGCCTTTGCTGCCAGCCGTCCGTTCTGCTCGCCCTTTATTGCCGGCGGTATCCTGACCAGTATGATGCCGAACCTGATTGCCCAATACGGTACGCTGACGGTGGGCCTGGGCTGGGTTGCAGCCTTTGTGGTCATTCTGATTGTTTCCAAGCTGGCAGGGTGGCTGAAATTTACGCCGCAATTTGATGACTGACCCATCCAGGGTCATTTGACGTATCAAACCCGGAGGTGATCCTCTTTGAAATTTGCTGTGTTGGGACTGGGTAAAACCGGTCAGGCTGTCGTCTGTTTCCTGTTGAACCAGGGCCATTCCGTAACGGCCTGGGACAGGAATGCGGATAAAGTTGCCCAGATCAGCCAAAAGGGAATTGAAATCACGGGGCTGCTGGAAGGCACCTTCCCCGTGCCTGCAACAACCCGCATCGAAGAAGCCGTAAAAGGGGTCCGCTATCTCATCGTTTCGACGACCGCCGATGCCCATCTTCCTATTGCTGAGCGATTGCAGGGCCATCTGGAAAAAGAACAGCGCATCCTGATCTTGAATGGAAACTGGGGCGCGGTCCAGTTTGTCCAATGTCTGAAGGAAGAAATCGATGCCAAGGGCGTGATGGTTGCCGAAACGGGGGCACAGATCTTTGCGGCTCCCCTGAAGGCAGTGGGGCGCTGTTTCCTGAAATCCCTCAAAAAGACCGTGGACTTTGGAACGTATCCGTCCGGGCAGTCCCGGGCGCTTGCGGAAGAACTGAAGCCCGTGTTCCCGCAGCTCCATCCCGTGGCAAACGTGCTGCAGACGACCTTGAATGAATCCAATCCCATGGCCCATTGTCCCCTGGACCTGTTCAACCTGGCAAGGATCGACAGCGGGGAAGAAACCCTTATGTTTGCTTCTTCCTATACCTCTCCCAAAGGGGTGGACTTTACCAGGCACGTGGACGAGGAGCGCATGGCCGTGATGGAAAAAATGGGCATTCCGCATTCCTCCCTTCTGGAA
This sequence comes from uncultured Acidaminococcus sp., assembly GCA_902796945.1. GTDB lineage: Bacteria > Bacillota > Negativicutes > Acidaminococcales > Acidaminococcaceae > Acidaminococcus. Next base: position 4,863 of record CADBQR010000117.1, on the reverse strand, counting down.
TTGTTCAACCAGGCCTGGAGCAGTGATTACAAGGATCTTTATACGGCCTTCAAAGGAATCAAGAGCTACCAGTCAGCAAAGTCGCCTACGGCCTTTACCTTCCGGCACTTTACGGAGGACATTCCCTTCGGGATCCTTCCACTGCAACAGCTGGCAAGGCAGTATGGCGTGGCGACGCCTTATATCGATGCCATGATGGCGGTGTACGCCCTGGTCCTGAAAGACCAGGAAATCGGATTGGGACCGGATCTATCCACACTGGACCTGGATCTTTTTCGCTGAATTCGCAGGGCAAATTCCTTTTTGAATCAAGAGTTGTTTGATTTATGGACTTGAGAAACGAAAGACTTTCCAATTTTAGGGAAGGAATAAAAAAACAATATTGAAAGGAGAAGAAAACATGGACGGTAAAAGCGTCAAATCGTCACCATTGGAAAAATTTCTGCATGGTGTAGAAATTTTAGGCAACAAGATCCCTAATCCGATTCTGATGTTCATCTGGTTGGCAGCGGCAATTGTGGTTCTCTCTGGAATCTGCTCGTATTTCGGAGTTAGCGAAATCAATCCAGTTACCCATAAGACGGTAAAAGTTGTCAACTTATTCAGCACCCAAGGTCTGGTACGCATGCTGACCAACTTTGTCAGCAATTTTACTGGAATTCCGGCCCTTGGCCTGACTTTGACCTGTATGCTTGGTGTTGGCGTGGCTGAAAATGCCGGTTTCTTCACGGCTGCCCTTCGTGGCCTGGCAAATTCGAAAGGGTCTGATCTTAAAGTTATCGCTATTTTTGTATTTGTCTGTGTCATGGCTGACTGCACAGGCGGAGCCGGGTTTGTGGTCATGCCGCCTTTGGGCGCATTGATTTGGGCTTCCATGGGTAGGAACCCTATGGCAGGTATGCTGGCTGCTTATGCTTCTGTTTCAGGGGCGTTTGCATCCAACCTGATGATCACATCCATGGATGTGATCAACTTTGGATTTACTGAAGCGGCTGCCCGTCTTTTGATTCCCAATATTACACTCAGCCCTTCTATGAACTGGTATTTTTCGGCGGTATCCGTTGTCTTCCTGACAATCTTTTCAACAATCATCACGATTAAGATTGTGGAACCCCGTCTGGGTGCCTACACAGGTGATTATAAGGAAGTCATGACAGAACAGGGCGAAAATGAGCAAAAAGGTTTGCGGGCAGCAACCATTGCCTTTATTGCCTATGTTCTTATCGTAGCCTTTCTTTGTGTAACTGGGATTTTGGCTGATAAAAACGGATCCTTGCTGGCTTCCAAGGCCCCTCTGATGAAGAGTATGACCGTATTGATTGCTCTCATGTTTGCCATTCCCGGCCTGGCATTCGGCTATGCTTCCGGAACCTTCAAAAATTTCAATGATGTAGCTGCCGCTATGACCAAAGCGATGGCTGGTATGGCAAACTATATCGCTATGTTCTACTTCATTGCCCAATTCCTGAAATATTTCTCCTGGTCGAACCTGGGATTGATCATTGCCATTAAGGGAGCCAATGCCTTGAAGGCCTCCGGATTGCCTGTTGCCGTCATTCTGGTGCTCTTTGTCTGCATGAGTATGATGCTGAATCTGCTTATTGGATCTGCTTCTACAAAATGGTCGCTCTTTTCCAGTATTTTTGTTCCCATGTTCATGCTCATGGGTTATTCGCCTGCCTTGGTGCAGATGGCATATCGTATCGGCGATGCCGTGACAAACCCCATCTGCCCGACCTTTGCTTATTTTGGAATGCTGCTGGCTCTGGCTCAGCGGTATGATAAAAAGGCCGGTTTTGGTACCCTTATGTCCAACATGATGCCCTATGTATTGGGATTCTTTGTGTTCATGGTCGCGGAACTGCTGGTATGGTTCTTCCTTGACCTTCCCTTGGGGCCTGGTGCAGGGGTGCATTTCCAGATCTGATGGAAAACGAGGAATACCCGTTCTCGAAGAATCTCTGTCAGATCAATTATTGAAAAGCTCCATAACTGATGAAAGCGGTTTCTGGTTCTTACGGACTGGAAGCCGCTTTTGCTGCAATCAGGCAGGAAGCCAATGAAAACTGGCATTTTTCTGCTTTGAATCACGATATGTTCACAATTTACTTTCCTTACAGGGGCCGGTTACTGCTATAATAGCGATAGGCAGAAGAAGCACTTGATTCCTGAAGGTTTTTGCGAGGTTAAAGGAGAAACTATGAAATTACTGTTCCGTCAACGAATCTTTTCCTGGTTTGACAGTTATGATATCTACGATGAAGAGGGCCATACGGTTTTTGTGGTCAAAGGCCAGCTTGCCTGGGGGCACTGCCTGAAAATCTGCAATGCCTTTGGCCAGGAACTCGGCATGGTCAGGGAAAAAATCATTACCCTGCTGCCGCGGTTCGACCTGTATGAAGGGGGCCGGCGCATTGGGAGGGTCAAGAAGGACCTGACCCTGCTTTCGCCTTCCTTTACCCTGGATTTCAACGGCTGGAAGGCAAAGGGAAATTTTGTGGAGTGGGATTATACCATCAAGGATCGCGACGGGAATCGGATTGCCACCATCAGCAAGGAACTGCTGAGACTGACGGATACTTATGTGTTGGATATCCCAAATCCAGCCAACGCACTCTATGTGTTGATGTTTGCCCTTGCCATGGACGCGGAAAAGTGCAGCCGGGACAAGGACTGATTGGAATCGGGCATCGTGACCACTGAAGCGTGAAGCCTGTGCAGGTGGCGAATATCTCTGGTTGGGGAGGAGCGCGGATTTATCTGTTCCTGTTCCTGTCCGTATTGGAACGCTTTTGAACAGGTGCATATGCCTTATAACAATCACTGGAAATTTTCCGGTGATTGTTTTTTGTCCGTACTGCAGGCCAGTGCTTCGTTGCATTCAAGGCAGCCTGGTATATCATGCATTTATCTGGAAATAAAAAGGGGTATAATGATGAAAAGGCCTTGGAATTTCTATGGGTTCTTGTTGGTTTGAAGGTTGCTTGTTTTTCTTCTGTGGCGATGGCGTTCTAGGATCCGACGGAGCGGATCTCAGCCAAGCTTCAGGGAACCTGGCACGAGGCAGCGGGCAACGCGGTCCTGTATTTTCAGGGAAAGACGGTCAATGACTGCAACGTTATGGGTGTGTATCGGCCGGCAGGCGGCAGTTCCAATTTCAGCTGTCTGATTCGTATTATCGAATCCAGCGGCTACCGGAATTTGCCCGTTATCTGTGAAGGCATGGATTCCCAGAATGACCATTCCCATATCATCTTTAATGGTGATAACCGGGATGCCAGTAAGGGCACCTTGCTGATGAAAAGTACGGAGCCACACTATTCTGAATCCGTTGGTGGAATCGGCCTCGATATGCCGGAACAGGAGGTCGTAGCCAAATACGGCAGACCAAACCGCATGGAACCGGTAAAATACACTGGCCGAGAAGAGAAGGGGCTCTCCATCTGGACGTATAAAAAGCTTGGGATGGAACTGTTGATGCGGCATCAACGCGTTTTGCCATTACCCTGTCCAAAAACGGGGGCCGCCACTTTGACCGCAGCGGTTTTAATTGCCAGAATCTTACTTATGAATTCCAGAAAGCCTATGGCTTCTCCCAAACCCCGAAGGCCGGCGTCTTTTGCGGTTTTTCTGTCGGACATGGGGAATACATGTGGTTCGACGATTATCCGGACAGCATCAGGTTGAATCCCTTTGCAAACTGACCCGCCCATGCAGTCTGGGGCAGGGGACTGTTCAGTGCTGACCGGCAAAAGTCAATAAGGCGGACGAAAAGAAGGCTTCCAGTGCGTAAAGGGTTTCAAGGGGTCTTTCCACGAAATCGGACCCTGGAAGCAGCCATGAAAGAAGGCAGGGTATTGCGGGAATGGAAATGAATAAACAGCTGATTTTGACACGGTTCCGTGAATATGTGGAAACTTTTTCCGGGGTGGACCAGGGGGTTCCCCTGAAATATCTCCATTCCCTGCGAGTGAGCGGCTTATGCCGGCAGATTGCACGAAGCCTGTCCCTTTCTGGCCAGGATGTGGAACGGGCCTGGGCCATCGGCCTGCTCCATGATATTGGCCGCTTTGAGCAGCTGCGGCGCTACCATACCTTTATCGACTATCAATCGATGGATCATGCCCAATATGGAGTTCACTATTTGTTTGAAGAAGGCCACATTCGCGATTTCATCGCCTCCGACGAGGAAGATGAGGTCATAAGGGCGGCTGTCCGGGAGCATAATGTGTACCGGATACGCCCTGATTTGACCGGGCGCCAGGCCTTGTATGCCCGGATTGTCCGGGATGCCGATAAAATCGATATTTTTCGGGTCTACGTCATGTATCTGGAAAATCACCTGAATGTCTGGAATGTGGACTGGGCTGACCTGCCCCATCAATCCATTTCGGATGCCGTCATGGCACAGGCCCGGGCCCGTCAGCTGGTAAGGACACGGGATAAAAAGACATTTATTGATTATTATGTAGGGATGTTGTGCTTCTATTTTGACCTGTCCTTTGCAAAAAGCCGGGAAATTACCTGGCAGCAGGGGAACTATCGAAAGCTTTTGGGTTTCCATTCCCTGAACCCCGATACGGAAGGGAAACTGGAAGAAATCCGGAAAATGGTGCTGGCTTCGCCTATCCAAAAAGCCGGGGAAGAATAGAGAAAAGTTCCTTTTAATCATGAAAAGGCCGCCTTTTGGGCGGCCCATTAGTTCTGCATCTGGGTTTTCTGAGGCGTCTACCCAAAGAAAATGGCAAATCTAGACGTCATACGATTTACCATAACATCATTGTAACATCGAACTTTTCCCTCATGGTTGTTGTGAAAGTTGCAGCCGGACGGATCCAGGACGCGGATCGCAGATCGCTCGGT
>CADBQR010000116.1 GCA_902796945.1 uncultured Acidaminococcus sp. | reverse complement strand
TACGGCACAGACCGCTTCTCTCCACCGTTAATGGAAAGAAGCGGTCTGCTTACTGCATCGAATCAGCGCGATTTCTGCGCTGACTAAAAAATTTCGCACGGGAGACTTTGAGCGCCTCCCGTGCGATTTTCAAATTTTATTGAGCGGTAAACTGCGGTTTTCTCTTTTCGAGGAACGCCGCCATGCCCTCTTTCTGGTCCTTCGTGGCGAAGCAGGATCCGAAGACCTGTGCTTCGTAGGAAAGAGCCGACCTGAGGTCCATGTTCATGCCCGTATTGATGGCATTCTTTGCAGCAGCAATCGCCAGCGGTGCCTTGGCCATGATCTTGCGGAGGATTCCCTCGCAAACCGGGATCAGTTCCTCTTTCTTGCAGATCCGGTTGATCAAACCAATACGCAGGGCCTCCTGGGCATCGATCATCGAACCGGTATAGATCATTTCCTTGGCTTCACCGGTACCAATCAGACGTGCCAGGCGCTGGGAACCACCAAACCCGGGGATAATGCCGTAATTGACTTCGGGCTGACCGAACAGGGAATTTTCAGAGGCAATACGGAAATCGCAAGCCAGCGCCAGTTCGCAGCCACCGCCCAGGGCATATCCGTTGACGGCTGCAACGACTGCCACAGGAATCCGCTCGATGGCATTATAAACGGCATGGCCCAGAACAGAGAAGCAGCGGCCTTCCGTTACGGTCATTTTGCTCATGGCACCGAGGTCCGCACCGGCAACGAAGGCTTTATCGCCGGCACCGGTAATCAATACGGATTTCGTATCGCTATCATTGGAAAGGCGATTGAAGCAGTCCTTCATTTCCTCCAGGGTCAGGGTATCCAGGGCATTCAGGTACTTCGGACGATTGATGGTAACGGTCGTAATGCCGTCCTTTGCCGTGTGGACGAGAAGATTCTTGTAATCGTACATACCATTCACCGCCTACTTATTTGTTGTAATCGTAAAAGCCCTTACCGGTCTTACGGCCCAGATAGCCGGCTTCGACCATCTTGCGGAGCAGCGGGCACGGACGATACTTGGGATCGCCAAATTCCTTGTAGAGGACTTCCATGATGGCCAGAACGGTATCGTTACCGATCAGGTCAGCCAGGGCCAGAGGCCCCATGGGATGATTGAAGCCCAGTTTGGCAACCGCATCGATGTCTTCCACACTGGCTACGCCTTCCATCAGGGTGAAGATGGCTTCGTTCAGCATCGGGATCATGATCCGGTTGCCGACGAATCCGGCCGAATCCTTGACGGCAACAGGGGTCTTATCCAGAGCCGCCGCCAGGTCGCGGACCTTGTTGAAGGTATCATCGGAAGTAGCCAGGCCTCTGGTAACTTCCACCAGCTTCATGACAGGAGCGGGGTTGAAGAAATGCATACCGATGAACTTATCCGGTCTCTTGGTAAAGCCGCCCAGCAGGGTGATGGAGACGGAGGACGTGTTGCTGGCGATGATGCAGTCAGCCGGGCACAGTTCATCCAGGGTCTGGAAAATATCCTTCTTGATCTTGACGTTTTCCGTAGCGGCTTCAATGGCCAGATGGACATTGCAGGATTCCCTGGTCATTTCCACGACACCGTGGATCCGGTCCATCGTAGCCTTCTTGTCCTCTTCCGTAATGCGGCCCTTTGCTACGCTGCGGGAAAGGTTCTTTTCAATGTTGCTGATGCCGCGGTCGACAAATTCCTGTTTGATATCACGCAGGACAACTTCCACACCATGGCTTGCCATAACCTGAGCAATGCCGCTGCCCATCTGGCCGGCACCAATAACCATTACTTTCTTTAATTCCATTTCTGATATCTCCTTTTTGTATTGGAAGTACGAAGAAAAACCCAACGAAAGGGTTTCCCCCGCCATTCAAAGCGAACTTCACAGGAAGATCCATCCATGAGTCTTCCCCATCTACTCCTTAGAAAAACGTCCGCAGTCTTCCATTACCTTCTTCAAAAAGCTGGGATTTGCACAACTTTTCAGAGAATAATTATGACTTTATATCCCCCGCCCATCCGGACGGGGGATCAAAGTGCAAGTCTGCATCAGCAAAAGAACCGCCGATTCTTATTTCAGCAGGTCACGGGAAATAACCATGCGCTGAACTTCGTTGGTGCCTTCGTAGATCTGGGTGATCTTGGCATTACGCATGTAGCGTTCAGCAGGATAATCCACGGTGTAGCCATAGCCGCCGAAGATCTGGACTGCGTCAGTGGTAACTTCCATTGCCACATCGGAAGCATAGCACTTTGCCATGGCAGCCGCTGCCGAATACGGTTTGCCATCGTTCTTCAGCATGGCAGCATGATAAACCAGGTAACGGGCCGCTTCGATCTTCATAGCCATGTCAGCCATCTTGAAGCTGATTGCCTGGAACTTGGAAATCGGACGACCGAACTGTTCACGTTCCTTGGAGTACTTGACAGCAGCAGCCAGGGCGCCTTCAGCAATACCCAGGGCCTGAGCAGCGACACCGATACGGCCGCCGTCCAGGGTGGACATGGCAATCTTGAAGCCTTCGCCTTCCTTGCCCAGCAGGTTTTCCTTAGGAACTTCGCAGTCTTCGAATACGAGTTCTGCCGTTACGGAAGTATGGCCGCCCATCTTGTCTTCGACTTTACCGAAGCGGAAGCCCGGCATGCCTTTTTCAACGATGAAAGCGGAAATACCATGGACACCGGCGCTCTTGTCGGTCATGGCAAAGATTACGTAGGTTTCAGCCTGGCTGCCGTTGGTGATGAAGATCTTGGAGCCATTCAGGATGTATTTGTCACCCTTCAGGACGGCAGTGGTCTGCTGAGCAGAAGCATCCGTACCGGCAGACGGTTCGGTCAGGCCGAAAGCGCCAACCGTCGTACCTTCGCACAGCGGTCTCAGGTATTTTTGTTTCTGTTCTTCCGTGCCATACATGAAAATCGGGGTAGCGCACAGGGAAACACTGGCAGAAAGGGTAATGCCCGTGCCGTCATCAACCTTGGACAGTTCTTCAACGGCCAGGATGTAGCTCAATACGTCCATTCCGAGTCCGCCGTATTCTTCAGGGAAGCAGATGCCCTGGAAGCCGTTGTCGCACATTTCCTGAATGAGCTTGCGGTCCCAAACATGGTTCTTATCTCTTTCTTCAACGGTAGGAGCCAGGAATCTCTCAGCAAAATCATGAGCCTGTTCCTTGATCATTTCTTGGTCTTCAGTCAGATTAAAATCCATCACGAATTCCCTCTTTCTCCACAAGATGTAATTGGGTGATTTTTATAACATTTCCACAACGGTGGCCGTACCCATACCGCCGCCGATGCAGAGCGTTGCCAAACCTACTTTCTTGTCCCGATGTTTCAGGGCATACAGCAGCGTGACCAGGATCCGGGCACCGGAAGCACCGATCGGGTGACCCAGGGCAATGGCACCGCCGTTTACGTTGACTTTATCGGGATCGAATTTCAATTCGCGACCTACTTCAACAAACTGGGCTGCAAAAGCTTCGTTGGCTTCGATGAGGTCCAGGTCCTTGACTTCCAGGCCGGCCTTGCTCAGTGCCTTGCGGCTGGCAGGGATGGGCCCGATGCCCATGATGGCGGGATCGACACCGGCGGAGGCATAGGAAACAATCTTGGCCATCGGTTTGATGCCCAGTTCCTTCGCCTTGTCAGCGGACATGATCACGAGGGCAGCAGCGCCATCGTTCAGACCGGAAGCGTTGCCAGCCGTTACGGTTCCGCCCGGTTTAAAGGCAGGACGCAGCTTGGCCAGGACTTCCATCGTGGTGCCTTCTCTCGGGAATTCATCCGTATCGAAGACTTTTTCGCCCTTCTTGGTTTTAATGGTAACAGGAACAATTTCTTCCTTGAAAGCACCGCTCTTGATCGCAGCCAGGGCTCTTTCCTGAGAGCGGACGGAAACTTCGTCCTGATCTTCACGGGTGACGCCGAATTTTTCGGCCACGTTTTCGGAGGTAATGCCCATGTGGTAGTTGTTGAAGGCATCCCACAGGCCATCCTTGATCATGACGTCAACGAGCTTGCTGTCGCCCATACGCAGGCCCCAGCGGGCTTTTCCGGAGGTAACAAAAGGAGCGTTGGACATGCTTTCCATACCGCCGGCTACAACGATTTCATTGTCCCCGGCCAGGATGGACTGAGCAGCGAGTTCAACGCACTTCAGACCGGAACCACAAACCTTATTAACAGTAAAAGCAGGAACTTCTACAGGCAATCCGGCTTTGATGGATGCCTGTCTGGCAGGGTTCTGACCCAAGCCGGCCTGCAGCACGTTACCAAAGATCACTTCGTCGACTTTTTCGCCGGGAAGATTGGCTCTTTTCAGAGCTTCCTTGATAACGATTGCACCCAGTTCAGGAGCAGAAACCGGTAACAGGCTTCCGCCGAACTTGCCGATAGCCGTTCTTACAGCACTTGCAATAACAACTTCGCGCATAACTTTATCATCCCTTCTGCAACATGTTGTCGGTGCCCCCTGGCACCGGTAAGTGAACGCCCCGCATTCGCCTTGGAACCGGGCCGGACTGACCATAAAAAAAGTCCATAATCAGATTTCACTTATGATATTAATTATACACTAATTATGGAACGAATGGAACTGGGAAACCTAATAATTGTGAAAATTTGAGAAAACCATGGGACCCCGGAACCGTTCCAAAACGCTTCACAAGGAGGTCTCCACAAAGAAAAACAGGGCCCTTGACAGGGATAAACGTCCTGTTCCCGCAATAAAACAGGAATGCGGCTGGTTTTTCCCGGTTCGCTTCCCGACGGATTTCCTTCCGTTTTTTCCGTCCCTATTCTATCACATTCCCGCAGGTCCGACAAATAATGTAATTTGATTGTGGAAACAGGAAGCAGGAACCGACAGCATCCAGCAAAAAATACCATTCCCCGGCAAAAAATAACCGGATTCCTCTCCACCCATCGGATGGAAGGAACCCGGTTCTCATCAGGCCCGTTTCCGGAACGGCAACGCGTTCCGGACTCCGGACCGCTTTTGAAAGGAATGGCTTCAGGCCTTCTTCATGATCATGCGTTTCAGTTCGATCAGTTCCTTTTCCAGCTGATCGATCTTCATGTTCTGCTGGTGGATCTGCTGGTTCTGGGTCTGGATCAGGGCATCCTGCTGCTGGATCCGTTCCGTCTGCGCACTCAGGACATTGCTCGTGCTCATCGGGGTCGCCTCGACGTGACGGGGACCTCCGAACCGGAAGGTGACACCGGCATTGAACATGGCATCCCCATTGCCCAGCGTTCCGCCGAAGCTATACATGGCGGCCCGGCTGGGGCGATAGAAGACGCCCATGGCAGCCGCATTGGCAACCTTGTAATGACCATACCCAACGGCAAATTCGAATTCGTTGTTGGGATCGTATTCCAGCGGATGCAAAGCGGCAAGGGCAGCGGCGCCGGCACCAACCCGGCTGATATCCTGGGTCAGGCGATTGTTCAGGCTCTGCACGCGATGGTCGACATAATCCACGTTGGCCGCACTGGTCGGGTCGGAAGGATTGGTAGCCACGCTCGTGATGGTTCTCAGGGAGCCATCCTTGCCGTGGATATCAATGGTCTTGGCCGTACCGTCCTTGTCAATGTTGATCGTGACACCATTGGTTTCCACCAGGGAATCGCCGTCAATCTGCGACAGGGCATTGTACAGCGTATCACCGTTGATCAGACGGTGGTCACCGCTTCTGGATTCGCCGGTACCCAGCTTGTTCTGCCAGGCCGTGACATCGGAATCGGTCAGGTTGCCCGCGTTACGGTCCGCCTTCTTGTCCATATCCTCTTTCATGACATTCTTGATGTCTGCATCGGATACGTCAACGGCGTAGGAAATGTTTCCATCCGTCCCGCTGATGGTCCGGACCGTCGTATTGTTCCCATTTACAACCTTTACGGCATCCTGGGCAAGGTTCTTGATCTTCGTTTCCCCGGCGGTCGTGATGTTGGTCAGATCCGTCTTGGCATAGTTCGCATCCAGGTTGTCCGTAATGTTCTTGATGTTGTTGATGGCGGTCGTATTGTTGGTAATATTGTCGGCATTGGTCTTTACCTGGGAATCGAGTTTCTTCAGGTTGTCAGCAGCCGACGTATCCGTGGTGATGTAATTGCCGTTTTCGGACACCCGGGTCTCATCCTGGATGGCCCTGGACACGGTATCGCCCGTCACGAGCCGCTTGTCACCATTTTCGACCTTCCCTGTGCCGATGGCGTCGCCCCAGCTTTCGGCATTGGCCTTCTGCTCAGACTCGGAAGCCGCGGTTCCATCGGCCTTCTTCAGGTTCTTGCCAATGTTGGAGGCATCCACATTGGCCTTATTGGACACATTGGTCTCATCTTTGATGGCCTGGATAGCGTCATACACCGTGCCGCCCGTCACAATCCCCGTATTGCCGCTCGTGACGGTACCGCTCGTATCGACATCGACCTTGTAGGTGTCGACGCCATTGACATCCCGCTTGGAAACGGTCGTATGGCTGCCGTTTTCCATGCTGATGGAGCCCTTGGCGAGGTTCTTGATGACCGTCCGGCCATTATCGGTGATGTTGCTCAGGTCGGTCTTGGCATAGGTGTCGCCCAGGTTGTTGATGGTCGTATTGATGGTGGTGATGCTATCGGCATTGGTACCGACCTGCTGATCCAGGGCGGCCAGGTTTTCCCCGGTCGTCCTGTTCGTGGAAATGTACCGGAAGGTCTGGCCAGAAGCCGCCACCGGGGTTACGTACGTAAAGATCGTACCGCCCGTGACCAGTCCCGTATTGCCATTGGCCACGGAACCGGTCCCCAGTACCGACTGCCATTTGCCGATATTATCACCCGTCACGTTGCTGGCATCGACGTTGGCCTTGTTGGCCAGGTCCGTTGTGTTCTGGTCCGTCAGGTTCTTGACGTAGTTATAGACCGTATCGCCCGTGACC
>CADBQR010000115.1 GCA_902796945.1 uncultured Acidaminococcus sp. | reverse complement strand
TCCAATATTGATCTCTTTTTTCATATGGAAAGATCTCCTTTAATCGACCTGACCAAGCACATCCAGGCGTTTAACTCCTTCAATCAGACGGACCTTATCCAGCAAGGCTTCCATATCGATTGTCAGGAATTTTGTTTCAACGGAAATGGTCGTGTTGGCAACACCCTGCAGGGGAACACCCTGGTTGATGGTAATGACACTTCCCCCGTCAGCGGCTATTGTGTTGAGCACGCTGGAAAGAACTCCCGGCTTATGTTCCAGCAACAGGGAAATCGTAATGACCTTTTCCCGGCTGGCATCATAAAAGGGAAATACATAGTCCTTGTACTTGTAATAGGCGCTCCGGCTCAGCCCAACCTTCGCCACGGCTTCATTGACAGTCTTCAATTTACCTCGTTTGAGAATTTCCTTGACCATAATGGTTTTTTTGATGGCTTCCGGCAGAATTTCTTCTCTCACCAAGTAAAACTCTGATTTTTTCTCGTTTGTCATGTAGCATCTATCCTTTTCCAAAGAATATTTATCCTTCCTAGAAGGACATTATATCATACTTTCTATGGCAATTCCATACTTTGATGATTAATTCCATTCCTTCTTGGCGGCCCGGCTCATCAGGTCCCTGGCGGCCAGGGAAATCGACTTGCCGTTATAAAGGACTTCATATAACTGGTCAATGATGGGCATTTCCACGTTCCGCTCACGGGCCAGTTCGTAAACAGCCTTCGTCGTATCCATGCCTTCAATGACCATTTTGGTTCCTGCCATGATCTGCTCCGGCGTCTGCCCCTTGGCAAGCAGGGTTCCCGCCGTCCGGTTCCGGCTCAGGGGACTGGAACAGGTAGCGACCAGGTCCCCGATTCCGGCCAGGCCTGCAAAAGTTTCCGGCCGGGCCCCCAAAGCCATTCCCAGACGGGATGTCTCTGCCAGGCCCCGCGTAATGACGGCAGCCTGGCTGTTTTCCCCATAGCCAAGTCCGTCAATCATGCCGGTCACAAGGGCATAGCAGTTCTTGACACAGCCGCAAAGCTGGACACCAATAACATCGGTGGATACATAGGGACGAAAATAGGAACAAAAGAACAGTTGCTGCAGGGTTCTCGCGGCGTCCAGGTCCTTACTGGCAATCACGGTGGCCGCCGGCTGACGGGCCGCAATCTCCCGGGCCAGGTTCGGGCCGCTGAGTGCGGCAATGGCCTTTGCCTTTGGGAAGTAACGGGACAGGACATCCGTCATGATTTCCCGCTTCGTCCTGGAAAATCCCTTTGTACAGGAAAGCAGGATTGCATCCGATGCATCCGTCATTTGCCGGACCTGCTCCGCAATGGCCTCCATTCCTTTGGAAGGAACAACAAAAACGAGCACGGAGGCTCGTTTGATGGCGGCACAAAGATCATTTGTAACCGTAATGGACGAAGACAGGATCAAATCGGGAAGATAGTCCCCGTTGCAGCGGCTCTCATTCATGGTATTGGCTTTCTCCCTCGTACGGGCCCATAAACGGACCGTGTGGCCATTTTCTGCCAGGACCTGAGCCAGGACAGTGCCCCAGCTGCCAGCCCCAATGACTGCAATTTCCATAGCCTTCTCCTTATTTTTTATTTTTCTTGAAGGAAAGATGACCTTCCTTGATTTTATTTTCCGTGCCGTTCTTTAAACGGACCATGTTCTCGTAATGACGGGCAATGACGATACCGGCAATCAGGGCCGTAAAGAGAATGAGCAGCCGGTCATAGCCGAGGTAATAGGCTGCAATGGGTGCCGAAAAAGCAGCCACCACGGAGCCAAGGGATACATAACGTGTGACAAAGACAATGGCCAGCCAGATAGTCAGTGCAAAGATGGAAACATCGGGCATGAAGTAAAGCAGGATGCCCAGACCCGTAGCCACCCCTCTTCCTCCCTTAAAATGAAGGAAAAGGGAAAAACTGTGTCCCAGAATCGCCGCGGCGGCACAAATGAGCTGGACCGGCAGTTCATGGGAGACAAAGCGTTCTACCAAATAAAGGGCAAGCATGCCCTTTCCCAGATCCCCCAAAAGGACGAATGAAGCCATCCGGGCTCCTACAGTCCGGAAGACATTGGTCGTTCCAATATTATGGCTCCCGTAATCCCGTATATCGATGCCGCAGACGGCCTTGACAAAAACCAGTCCACAGGGAATCGAACCGAGCAGGTAGCCGATGATAGCTGCCAGTACATAGGTCATAACGTGCGCCTGCCTTCTGCTTATTGATCCTCGTTCTTACCGCGGACAATCAGATTGATGGGAGTCCCCTGGAAACCAAAGGCATCCCTCAGCTTGTTTTCCAGATACCGCTGATAGGAGAAGTGCATGATTTCCGGTTCATTCACAAAGAGAACGAATGTCGGCGGCTTGACCTTGACCTGGGTAGCAAAAAGGATCTTCAGGTTCTTGCCCTTTTCCATAGGTGGCTGGTTCATGGCCACTGCATCCGTAATGACCTGATTCAAAACGGAGGTGGAAATCCGCATGGCATTGGCTTCGGCCGCATCCTTGATGAGTTCCGGCAAACGGGAAATCCGCTGCTGGGTCAGGGCCGACACGAAGACCACATTGGCGTAAGGCATGAAAATGAGTTCCTTGCGAATGGTTTCCGTGAATTTTACGGTCGAATTGTTATCTTTTTCATAGAGGTCCCATTTATTGACGACCAGTACAATTCCCTTGCCTGCTTCATGCGCGTAGCCGGCAATCTTCTTATCCTGTTCCGTGATGCCTTCCACGGCATTCAGGACCATGAGCACGACATCGGACCGGTCGACAGCACGAAGGGTACGAATGATGCTGTACTTTTCAATGGGTTCATCGATTTTGCCTTTCCGGCGCATACCTGCCGTATCAATGAAAAGGAAGGTCTGGCCATCCTTCATGACAGGTACGTCGATGGCATCACGGGTCGTACCCGCCACATCACTGACGATGGAACGGGTCTGCCCGATAATGTCGTTGAAAATAGAGGATTTTCCCACATTGGGTCGACCAATAATGGCAACCTTGATGACATCCTCGTTATCCTCATCATCCCCATCATCTTCCTTGGGAAAATGATCGACAATGGCGTCCAGCAGATCCCCCAGATTCAGCCGGTTGGCTGCGGAAATCATGAAGGGTTCCCCGATGCCAAGATTATAGAATTCATAGGCTTCCATTTCCTGGGTCGGCGTATCCGTCTTATTCACCGCCAGGACCACGGGTTTCCTGGCCTGCCGAATGAGCTTGGCCACTTCCTGGTCATCGGTGGTGACACCCGTGCGGGCATCGCAGACAAACAGAATGACATCAGCCTCTTCAATGGCAATCTTTGCCTGTTCCCGGATGGAAACCGAAATGGAGTCCGTATTGGCAATCTCAATGCCACCCGTATCAACCATGGTAAAGCGGCGGTCCAGCCATTCCGCCTCCGCATAGAGACGGTCACGGGTAACACCGGGCGTATCTTCCACAATGGAGATACGACTGTCGGCAAATATATTAAATAGTGTGGATTTGCCGACATTTGGTCTGCCGACAATGGCAACTATGGGTTTACTCATTTAAAATTCCTCTTTCACTGATGGCAACCGCCAATTCCCAGGGACCGGACGGCATCAGCCGTTTCTCCCGTCAGGTAATAGCGGGCCCTTCGTAATTGCGTGCTGTTGACGCAGCCCAATAAAACATAAAAATCCTTCATCTGTTCCAATAACGTCATGATACGCGAGACAGCAAGCGCTGCCCCGCCTTCATGAACAAATCGCAGGATATTCCCGGCCATGCCGACCGCATTGGCACCAAGGACCTGCGCCTTTACAACTTCCAGGGCTGTACGGATGCCTCCGGAAGCGATGATTCCCTGCTGCCAGCCGGCAGCTTCCACGACTTCCATCAGGGAAAGAACCGTTGGAATTCCCCAGCCCATGAGCTCATCATTGCCGTCGTTATACCGACAGTGCTCGATGGCCGGGAAATTGGTTCCCCCCGCCCCTCCGATATCCAGGACAGACACGCCGCAGTCCAAAAGGGCCTTGGCCTGCTCCCGAGCCATACCACAGCCCGTTTCCTTGACAATGACGGGCACTTCAAGGGCATGGCAGAGCGCTTCAATACGGAAAAGGCAATGACTGAAATCCCGGTCCCCTTCTTCCATGGAAAGTTCCTGGGCAGCATTCAGGTGGATCTGGAGGGCATTGGCCCCTATGAGTTCCACGGCTTTCTTCCCGCTTTCCACATCGGCAAAGGCACTGAGATTGGCAAACACCACACCATCAGGATTTTCCTTCCGAATGACCCGGAAACTTTCCTGATGAAGACCGGAACGGATACATCCGTATTCCGACCCGACCGCCATGGCACAGCCTGTATCACGGGCGGTCCGGGCCAGCTGCCGGTTGATTTCCGTAACCTCGTCGGCCCCACCCGTCATGGCATTGATGAGCAACGGATTTGGCAGGGAACCGATTCCGGGAAGTGTGACAGCAAGGGACACGTCGGACCGTTTTATTTCCGGAAGACAGTTGTGCAGCAAATGAACATCAGAAAAGCCGGAAAGGCAAGGACCATCGTCAAGGTGCAATGCATACCTGATGTGATCGAGCTTGCGACTTTCCCGGCTTTTCATTAATGACTCCTTTGTTATTTAGCGTCCTTTTCGGCTTCCGCTAATTTTTCGCCCAGGTCCTGGGACAGGGCGCCCTTTTTACCAAGGTACTGGCTCATTTCAGCCTTTTCGGCATCTTCCTTGGCCTTGGTGATACTCAGGGCAATCTTCTTGTGTTCCATATCAACGCGCAGCACCTTGACCTTGACTTCCTGGCCAGCTTCCAGGACATCTTCCGGCTTTTCAATGCGCTGCTCGGAAATTTCGGAGATATGGATCATGCCTTCGTTCTTGTCATTCAGTTTCACAATGGCGCCAAAGGGCAGGAAACGAACCACCGTGCCGGTTACCACATCACCGACATGGAGTTCCTTGGCAGCGGTCTGCCAGGGATCTTCCTGGAGGGCTTTGATGGAAAGGCTGATACGGCCTTTTTCAGCATCCAAGCCCTTGATGTAAACCTGGACCTTGTCGCCCACTTTATAGAGATCTGCCGGCTTAACGCTGCGATCCCAGGAAATTTCGGAGATGTGGACCAGCCCCTGTACAAAGGGAGCAATTTCCACAAACATACCGAAATCAACAATGCTTCTAATGGTTCCTTCAACGGTTTCACCTTCGTGGAAGGTTTCGAAAGCCTTATCCATGGCTTCCTTGCGTTCTTCTTCACGACGGGCCCGTTCTTCTTTATAAGCAGCGTTCTTGGCAGCTCTTTCTTCCCTCAGTACATTTCTGCGGGAGAAGACCAGACGCTTCTTTTCCGGATTGATTTCCAGCAGGGAGACTTCCAGGTCCTTGCCTTCGTATTCCTTGACATCGTCAACATGTCTCAGGTCAAGATGGGAAGCCGGAATGAAACCGGTCAACCCTTCATAGGACACGGTCAGGCCGCCCTTGACAGCACGCAGGCCCTTGACCTGCACCGTTTTCTTGTCGGCCAGCTGTTCCGGCAGTTTCAGCCAAGCCTGGTCGGCTTCCGCTCTCGTTTTGGACAGGACAACAAGCCCATCCTGGTTTTCACTGGCAATGACCTTCAGCGTTACCTTATCGCCTTTATTGACTGTGGGAGCGACGGTTTCCTTGGTACCACCCTGAACCCATTGGTCAAAAGGAACGGAACCTTCGCTTTGATAACCAAAGTTGACAACAACTTCATCTTTGGTTACGTCGACAACCGTACCCTCAACAATCATACCAATGTGCAATTTCATGCTTTCTTGTTCACCCAACAGTTCTTCCATCGTTTCCATAGCTACAATAGCCTCCTCAATAATTTCCTGCGGTGTAGATGCACCAGCAGTAATGCCAATTTTTCCTGCTCCGGCAAGCATGGATGCGGTAATCTCACTGGCATCCTCCAAAAGATAGGTCCGGGGGTTTACGGTGACTGCCAGGTCATACAAATGACGGGTATTCGCACTGTTCTTTCCACCAAAGACGAAGAATGCGTCGACCTGCCCCGCCAGTTTCCTGGCAGCGGCCTGCCGTTCGGCAGTCGCCGTACAGATGGTTCTGCATACCTTGTAGTCACCAGGACGTTTCTCCTGCGACAGATGAAGCAGAAGGTTAAACTTCCCTGCCTCAAAAGTCGTCTGGCTTACTACGCCAAACTTATCTTTAACAGGAAGAGATTCCAGGTCATCTTCATTTTCAATGACCAAGGATTCCGTACCTGCCCAAGCCTTGATACTTTGCACCTCAGGATGGCGCTTTTCCCCGATGATGATCACAAAACGGCCTTCACTGGCCAGCTCTTCAGCCGTTTTCTGTGCCTTGCGCACATGGGGACAAGTTGCGTCAATGACCGTCAGTCCGCACTGCTCCGCTTCCCGATAGACATCGGGACCAACGCCGTGGGACCGGAAAATAACCGTGTCACCAGCAGAAAATTCTGCCAGGTTTTCTTTACATTGTACACCTTGCTGTTTCAGCGAATCCACAACACGAGGGTTATGAACCAATTCACCCAGAGTGGCAATACTAACATTATATCCTTTTACCTGCATTTGTGCAATGTTTACCGCACGTTTTACTCCATAACAAAATCCGCAGGGGTCTGTAACATAGATTTTCATCGTGTCACGCATCCTTATGGGCCTCAATCAGGCACTCAATTTCATGCATCAGTTCTTCCGTGAAAGCAGCGGTTTCCTTTTTTGTCCCCGTTTCATTCACAAGGGAAAGGGGTTTTCCGAAAACAACGGTGATCTTCGGCCAGAAATGGGTCCTGGCCTTCAGGTTGCTTCCCAGAATCGCCGTTGGCACAACCTGCGCCTTTCCCTTCATGGCAATGGCCATGGCACCGGGTTCCGCCTTCCCCAGCTTTCCGGTGGTAATGCGATGCCCCTCAGGGAAGATTCCCAATACCTTGCCGCCACGCAGGATTCCAAGGGCCTGCTTGATGGCGTGGGTATCGGCAGCACCCCTGTGGACGGGAAAAGCCCCCAGGGAACGGTAGATGTCGCCCAGAATGGGCACAAACAATTCCGATTTTGCCATGAAATAAATGGGGCGGGAAGCCGCTGTCCCAATCATGGGAGGATCCAGGAGACTTACGTGGTTCGAGGCAATCACGACAGGCCCTTCTTCCGGAATATTTTCCCGGCCATAGACGGTCAGTCGAAAGAGAATTTTGAACAGGACCCGGAACAGGCATTTGACAAAACCGTACCATATTGTATTCATTTTCATACCCCTGCCATTACACGATCCACAATCTGCTTTGTCACTTCATCAATGGAAAGGGACGTCGAATCGAGGTAGACCGCGTCACTGGCACAGCGCAGCGGGGCAATTTCCCGGGTTTCATCGAGATGGTCCCGTTCGGCGATGCGTTTTTTCAGGTCGTCCAGGTCAACGGCTTCTCCCTTTTCCTTCATCTCCAGGTAACGGCGATGCGCCCTCTCCTCGACGGAAGCAGTAAGGAAAATCTTCAGCTGCGCATGGGGGAATACAACCGTACCAATATCCCGGCCGTCCATGACGACGCCCCCTTTTTCGCCAATGGAACGCTGCTGTGCCACCATGGCCTCCCGGACCCCGCCGACAGCGGAAACCGCCGAAACATTCCGGGACACTTCGAGGCTGCGAATGGCTTCCGTAACTTCCTCATTCCCGACATAGACACGGTTGACCCCATCCTGATAGGCAAAGGAAATCCGGATCTGTTTTGCCAGGTCCGTCAGGAAAGCCTCCGTAAAAGGCTTGCCGCTGCGCAGGAAGACAAGCGTCACCGCACGGTACATCGCGCCTGTATCAATATAAGCATAGCCCAGACGGGCAGCCACTTTCCTGGCAATCGTACTTTTCCCGGCACCTGCCGGTCCGTCGATGGCAATGATGATTTTTTTCACTTACGATTCCTCTTTTCTGAAGACTGCTGCGTTTTTACCGGCTACGTAACCCGTCGAAAAAGCAGCCTGCAAATTATAACCACCCGTAAATCCGTCCACATCCATTACTTCCCCGGCAAAAAACAGGTTTGGTACCAGTTTGGATGCAAAGGTGGAAGGAGAAATTTCCCGGGTCCGGACGCCACCGCTCGTCACAATGGCTTCTTCAAGAGGCCGGGTACCCGTAAGCGGCAGGGTGAATCCTTTAAGGGTATCCACCAGACGAAGGCGCTCCTTCCGGGTCAGTTGGTTGACTTCCTGGTCCGGCTGCAGGCAGGCAGCGTCGATGACCGCCGGGATCAATGACTGGGGAAGCAGGTCGTGCATTCCCGCTTTCAGCTGTTTGCGGCTGTACTTGGTAAAGTCCCGCTGCAGCCTGGCATCCAGTTGTTGCCGGGAAAGAGCCGGCTTGAGATCGATGGACAGGTCCAGGACCCCATCCGGTTCTTTTTTCCAAAAAAGGGCCACCTTGCGGCTTAATGTCAGGATCACGGGACCGGAAACCCCGAAATGGGTAAAGAGCATTTCACCAAATTCCTGTCCCAGTACCTGATCTCCATGCAGCAGGGAAACCGAAACATTCCGGAGGGACAGTCCCTGCAGGGGTTTCGTTTCGCCCGACCCACATTCCAGGGGAACCAGTGCCGGCGAGGGCGTCACAATGGAGTGGCCCGCCCCGGCCGCCAGACGATACCCATCCCCTGTCGAACCGGTACGGGGGTAGGATGCACCCCCTGTCGTGACGACCACCGCATCCGCTTCATACCGCTCCCCCGTTTCTGTTTCAACGGCCTTAACAAGACCATTCTGGATGACCAGCCCGGTCACCCGCTTATGAAAGAGAATCCGGCCCTTCGCATCGGCCAGGATCTTTTCCAGGGTATGCACCACATCGGGCGCGTGGTCACTGACGGGAAAGACCCGCCCGCCCCGCTCCACTTTGGTGGGCAGGCCGTTATCTTCCAACAACCGGATCATGTCCTCATTCGTGAACTGGTGGAAAGCGCCAAAAAGAAACTTGCCATTCCCTGGAATATGGGCAATCATTTCATCCATGGAGCAGGCGTTTGTAATATTGCAGCGTCCTTTTCCCGTAATCATAAGTTTCCGGCCCGCCTGTCCCATGCGTTCCAGAACCGTGACCGAAGCACCCTGACGGGCGGCGGAGATTGCAGCCAGGAAGCCCGCCGCACCACAACCAACAACAATGACCTTATTCATGGCAGCCTGCCATTTCCTGGAGGCGTTTTACCTCCGCATCCGTCAGTTCCCGGAATTCTCCCTTTTTCAGGCCTTCCAGGGTCAGGAAAGCGACCCGGATCCGTTTCAGGCGACGCACGGGAAAACCAATGAAATCACACATGCGCCGTACCTGACGATTCCGTCCTTCGTGAATGGTCACGTCGAAAATGCTGCGATCCTTTTCTGCATCATAGGACCTGGTTTCCACCATCGCCGGTGCCGTCAGCCCATCCTCAAGGGGAACCCCCAAGCGAAGGATATCCAGCTTTTCTTCCGGCACCCTGCCGTTCACCGTGACTTCATAGGTCTTATTCACGTGGTAGCTTGGGTGGGTCAGCCGCTGTGCCAGGGCGCCGTCGTTCGTCATGAGCAGCAACCCTTCCGTCATGAAGTCGAGCCGTCCTACGGGATAGACCCGCTCCTTCATACCGGCCGTCAAATCGGCCACGGTCCGACGGCCGCGGGGGTCCTTCATCGTGGTCATGACAGCAGCCGGTTTATACAAGAGCAGATACCGCAGCCGGGTGGGACGCAATCCCTTCCCGTCAATCGTGATGAAGGCACGGCTGCCCACTTTGGTTCCCAGTTCCGTGACCGTCCTGCCATTGACCTTGACACGGCCGGCGAGGATGATTTTTTCACATTCACGGCGGGAAGCCACTCCTGCGGCAGCCATGACTTTTTGCAATCGTTCCAGCTTTTCTTCCATATCAATCGTCATTCTCCGTAACTTCTGTTTTTTCTTCCCGGGCCGCTTCATCGGGAGTCTTTTCCTCCGGTGGTACATCGGTGTCAGGCTCCGTTCCGTCCGGCACATCCAGCAGTTCCTCCGGAAGTTCCGGCAGCTCTGCCAGCGAGTCAAGGCCAAAAGTAACGAGGAATTTTTCCGTCGTTCCATAAAGGATGGGACGGCCGATGACTTCCTTCCGCCCCACTTCAGCAATCAGTTCCATATCCGTAAGGGTATTGACAACACCATCCACCTTGACCCCGCGGGTGGCTTCAATCTCACTTTTCGTCACAGGCTGCTTATAGGCCACAATGGCCAGCGTTTCCATGGCGGCATTGGAGATTTTCTGCTCCTGTTTCTCATACAGTTCCCGGATTGCCCCGGCTGCTTCCTGCTTGGTCACCAGCTGGATTCCGCCGGCAGCGCGGCGCAATGTGAGACCCCGGTCTTCATTCTGGTAACACGTCTGGAGCCTGGCAACCAGGTCATTGGTTTCTGAAGGAGAAAGGGAAAGTGCCGCCGATAAACGGTCCAGCGTCAGGGGATCGCCACCGGCAAAAAGCAGGGCCTCCAGTTCTCCCAATTTAGACAGTTCCATTGTTTTGTTCCTCCCGGGCAATGATATACAGGGGTGCAAAGGCCTTTTCCTGAAGAATACGGATCTGCTTCAAACGGAGCAGCTCCAGGATAGCCAGAAAAGAAGCGATGGTTTCGCTCCGGTTGTGCTCCTTGTGGATCACTTCCGTAAAAAGAAGGGCCTCCCCCTTCGTTGATTTTGACGCCAACAACTCCAGGACTTCCCGCATCTTGTCCTGAACGTGGAATTCCTGGCGGGGAATGACGGCAGGCCGTTCTTCCGCTGAAGGAATCAGGTTCGCCAGGGCACGCAAAAGGTCCGCCAACGTGTAGGCCTTGATTTTTTTCACGCTTACCGTGGGCGGCATGGGGTTACGCATGGCATGAAGGCGGGACTGACCCAGGCATTCCCTGAGGAGGGACGCCCGTTTCTTGAATTTGCGGTATACCACCAGCATTTCCACGAGCATTTCCCGCGGATCGCCTTCATCCTCTTCTTCCGGATCGTCCTTGGGCAGCAGCATACGGGACTTGATCTGCAGGAGCATGGCGGCCATCAGCAGGAACTCGCTGGCCACGTCAATATCGTATTCCTGCATGGCATTGATGTATGCGATATACTGCTCCGTAATGGATACAATCGGAATATCGTAAATATCCAGTTTATCTTTTTCAATAAGGTGCACGAGCAGGTCCAGGGGACCTTCAAACTCGGGCAGTTTAACGGTCAGGGCCTCAGTCATTTACTCGGTTCACTCACAATCGCTCCCCGCCTTCGTTACTTGAACAGGCTCTTAAAGATGGAAACCACAAAATAGCTGATAAAGCCGCAGAGATCAAGGTACAGCACGGACAGAGGCATAATAATCATTCCAATTATACCTGTAAAGCAAAGGACAATCAAGATAAGGTTGGAATAGCGCCCTACCAGGTTTTCATAGGAAAAGGCCTTGTCCGCCGGCAGAAAATGCCGGAGGATATTATAGCCATCCAGCGGCGGTAGCGGAATCAGGTTGAAGAAAGCAAACCAGACATTATAGCGGGCCAGCCATTCGAGAAAACGATAGACACTGACCCCTTTTGGCCACAACAGCCAGGCATAGAGAAACTGCAGGAATACGGCGATGAAACAAAGCAGCAGATTGGCTCCCGGTCCGGCAAAGGCAACCTTCATCATGTCCTTTTTCGGGTGCCGGTAATAGCGGGGATCCACTGCAACGGGCTTGGCCCAGCCGAAGCCAACAAGGACCAGCATCAATGTGCCGATGGGATCCAGGTGGGCCAACGGATTCATGGTCAGGCGCCCCTCCGCTTCCGGCGTGGGGTCTCCAAGGGACGACGACATGGCGCCGTGGGCATATTCGTGGACAGTAAGGGCCATCAAAAGGGCCGGTATACGGTACAGGACCGAAGCATCCAAAGAAAGCATAGGAGTCTCCTTTCCATCATTTCAAAAATTTCGTATGGTTCATTATATCAGGTATGGGCCGTTTTGTATAATAAAAATAGACTGCTGCACACGAAGCAGCCGTGTGCGGCAGTCTTGGTAAGCTTCCTTCCTTATTTCTTATGTTCCTTCAAGCCTTCGCGGAGGTATTCGTTCAGGATACGGACATAGGTTCCCTTCATGCCCAGGGATTCTGTTTCCAGGACACCGGCACTTTCGAATTTACGCAGGGCGTTGACAATGACACTGCGGGTGATGCCGGCCTGATCGGCAATCTTGCTGGCTACCAGGAGACCTTCGTCGCCAGGCAATGCCTTCAGGATTTCAGAAATCGCTTCCAGCTCGCTGTAGGACAGGTTGGAGAAGGCAATCTGTACCATGGCTTTCTTGCGGGAAGCTTCCTCAATATGCAGGGCCTTGTCATGCAGCAGCTGCATGCCGATGACGGTGGCAGCATATTCGGAAAGCAGCAGGTCGGAATCGATGAATTCCTTCTTGAATTTGCCCAGGATCAGGGTACCCAGACGGACGCCATTGCCGAAAATCGGGACAACCGAAGTAAACTTGCTTTCAAACAGACACTTCGTATCCGTGCTGAAAGCGCACATATTCTTCACCAGGCGATAGTTGGAAGAAGTCTCACGGATCTGTTCCAGCCATTTAACGTAATTTTCGGGGAACTTGCCTACATCAAGGACTTTTTTGATCATCAGTTCACATTCAAAGCCATCCAGGATGGCATAGCCCAAGACTTTCCCATCACTGGAAACTATGTAAATGTTTGACTTGATGACATCCTTCAGCACTTCGGCCATCTTTTTATAGCTGACAGCCTCAGTGTTTTGCAGAAGCTTGTTGATCATTCTTGTTTTTTCTAACAGTGCAAGCATACTCTCTTCCTCCCATCATGCTCTTGGATGATGCTTTTTATATACGGATGCAATGCGGTCTGCCGTGACATGCGTATAAATCTGCGTTGTCGAAAGGCTGGCATGACCCAGCAACTCCTGAACGGAGCGAAGATCCGCTCCATGATCCAGCAAATGTGTCGCAAACGTGTGCCGGATTGTGTGGGGACTGACGTGTTTTTTAAGCGCTGCCAGTTCCACATATTTGTCAAGGATCCTCCGTACACTCCGAGTAGTGATCACCGTACCCCGACGGTTCACAAAGACGAAGGCGTGAGGTTTGACAGCATATTTTTCCATAAGAAACTGCCGGCCGCCGGCCAGATAGTCCCTTACTGCCCGGACGCAGGGATGTCCTAAAGGAACGATCCGCTCCTTATGTCCCTTTCCCATGAGCAGGACATAGCGATTGGAAAGATCCATGCGGTCCAGGGTCAGGCCCACCAATTCTGATACACGGCATCCCGTTGAATAAAGCATTTCCAGGATGGCCCGGTCCCGTTTTCCCAAAGGTGTCGTCAGGTCCGGAAGCTCAAGGAGATGATTGATCTCGAATTCTTCCAGGAAAACCGGAAGTTTTTTCTCCAGTTTGGGCGTCTTCACCTTCGTGAAGGGATTCATCTTCAGCTTTCCTTCCCGTACCAGGTACCGATAAAAGGACCGCAGCGATGAAATTCGGCGGGCAATGCTTCGTCGGGCCATATCCGCCTTATGAAGCGATGCAAGATAGGAGCGGATATCAAGGACCGTTACCTGTATCCATTGGTGTTCCTTCCCTCTTGCGGCAAGGAAATCGGAAAAAGCCCGGATATCTTCCCCATAATTCAGGATAGTATAGGGAGAATCATTCTTTTCAACTCGCAAATAGTTCAGGAACTGCTCTGCCAGCGGGTCTTTCCATGCTTTATCCGTCACATTGCCTCCATGATTTCAAAATTGTAGTTAATTCCTGATAATTCATACTATCACAGAAAAATCAATCATGCAAGAAATTTTTATAATTTTCCAAAATATTTAAACTTCGCATGGCGATGGCATGATTTTTTTCCTTTTTTCCACGAATACGTGGTCCGTCCCATGGGGAAATCAACCCAAAATTGATATTCATGGGCTGAAAATGCCGCACATCGGGATTGCTGATATAGTGGGACAAGGCACCGATTGCCGTTTCAGGCGGAAAGACCAGCTTTTCCTTTCCCGCAAGTGCCCGGGACAGATAGATTCCTACAGCCAGTCCGGAGGCGGCCGATTCCACATAGCCTTCCACTCCGGTCATCTGTCCGGCAAAATACAGATGGGGATGTTCCCGCAGGGAATAATCATCGTTTAAGAGCAGTGGCGAATTCAGGTAGGAATTCTTATGCATGACACCATAACGGACAAATTCGGCATTTTCCAGACCGGGAATCAGCCGAAATACCCTTTTTTGTTCAGGCCAGCGCAGATGGGTCTGGAAACCTACCAGATTGAACAGGCTGCCGGCACCGTTATCCTGACGGAGCTATACGACCGCGTAAGGATCTTCTCCAGTCCGGGGATCCGGCAGTCCTACCGGTTTCAGAGGGCCGAAGCGCATCGTATCTTCTCCGCGGCGGGCCATTTCTTCAATGGGCATGCAGCCCTCAAAGACCATGCCATGTTCAAAGTCCTTCACATCGGCTACTTCGGCGTGGCAGAGCTCCTCCCAAAAGGTGAGATACTGTTCCTTCGTAAAGGGACAATTGTAATAAGCCGCCTCCCCTTTCCCATAGCGGGAAGCCTTATAGACGACATCCAGATTGACTGACTCCAGGGTGACAATGGGAGCTGCGGCGTCAAAGAAATGGAAATAGTCCTTCTGGACAAGTTTCTGAATGGAAGCAGAAAGCGCTTCGCTGGTCAGGGGGCCCGTAGCCACGACCACATAATCCTCTTCCGGAAAATCCAGGTCCGTGATTTCCTCTTCCACCACGGTGACCAGCGGATGTTCCTTGATGCTGCGGGTTATGGCCTGGGCAAAGCCAACCCGATCAACGGCCAGGGCGCCCCCGGCAGGTACCTGATGGGAATCGGCCTCTGCCATGATCAGGGAATCAAGGCGTCTCATTTCTTCCTTCAGCAGCCCTACGGCATTTTCGATGGAATTGGCCCGCAGGGAATTACTGCAGACCAGTTCACTGTAATAAGCGGTATGGTGGGCTGGATCGGATTTTCCCGGACGCATCTCGTGGAGCACGACAGGAATGCCGCGCCGCACCAGCTGCCAGGTTGCTTCGCTGCCAGCCAGGCCCGCACCTATGACATGTACTTTCATACGATTCCTCATTCCTTCTTGGCAGTTTTCCGATAGCCCTTCCTGGGAACCCCGTTCTTACAGTCAGGATTGCTGCAGTGCAGGGTCTTGCTGCCACCCCGTCCTACGGATTCGACCATGATATGGCCGCAGAGCGGACAGGTTTCATTGACTGGACGATCCCAGCTGGTAAACGTACATTCCGGATAATTGGAGCAGCCGTAGAAGGTCCTCCCTGTCTTGGTTTTCTTCACGACCAGGTCATGGCCGCACTGCGGACACTTGACACCAATCTTCTCATAATAAGGTTTCGTAAAGCGGCATTCCGGGAATCCCGGGCAGGCCAGGAACTTCCCGTGGCGCCCGGTCTTGACGACCAGGTTACGTCCGCATTTTTCACATTTTTCGTCCGTTACGATGACTTCCGGCGGCTTGACAGGAATTTCCTTGTCCGCGATTTCCAGTTCCCGGGAAAAGGGTTCATAAAATTCCTTCAGGACCTTTTCCTTTTCGGCCTTATGCTCGCTGATGGCATCCAGTTCGCTTTCCATATGGGCGGAAAAAGGAACGTCAATCAAATCCGGGAAATACTGGGTCAACAGATCAATGGTTGTCCTTCCCAGTTCCGTGGGAACCACTTTTTTCCCATCTTTCACGACATAGCCGCGGTAGAGAATGGTCTGAATGATGGTAGCGTAGGTACTGGGCCGGCCAATGCCTTTTTCTTCCAGTTCCTTCACCAGCGTTGCCTCCGTGAAATAAGGAGGCGGTTCCGTAAAATGCTGTACTGCCTTGTCGACAGAAAGGAGCTTCAGGGCAGTTCCCTTTTCCAGGGGCGGGACCTTCTTTGATTTTTCCGCTTCCCATTCTTTCTTATCGGCCAGTTTCAGGAAACCGTCAAACTTGATCACGGAGCCGGCTGCCCGCAGTTCATAATCCCCACCGTCAATGGTAAGCGTCGTTACTTCGCTGATGGCGCTGGCCATCTGGCAGGCAACCGTGCGTTCCCAGATCAACCGGTACAGACGCAGCTGGTCCCTTTCCAAAAAGGGAGCAACCTCATCCGGGGTACGGGTCACACTGGTCGGCCGAATGGCCTCATGGGCTTCCTGGGCATTTTTCCGGCTGCTGAAGACATTGGGCCTCTTAGGTACATAGGAGTCCCCATAGGTTGCTCCCACAAAATCACGGATTTCCTTTACAGCCACATCGGCCAGATGGACGGAGTCCGTTCTCATATAGGTAATCAGACCGACCGGGGACTTGCGCCCCAGGGCAATGCCTTCATAAAGCTGCTGAGCCAGCATCATGGTCTTCTTGGTCGTAAAGTTCAGGCGCTTGACCGCTTCCTGCTGCAGGCTGCTCGTGGTAAAAGGAGCCGCAGGACGACGGACCCGGTCCTTGACACTGCATTCCCGCACCGCATAGGAAACCTTTCCCAGATCGGCTGTAACGGCCTTTGCTTCATCCTCATTATGGATTTCCAGCTTCTTACCGCCCTTTTTGATGACATCGGCCGTAAATTTTTCGGAAGCCTTTCCCGGTGTCAGGGTCACCGATGAAGTCCAGTATTCCTGGGGTTCAAAGGCGTCGATTTCCTTCTGTCGGTCGCAGATGATCTTCACGGCTACCGACTGGACACGACCGGCCGACAGGCCCTTGGCAATCTTGCGCCAAAGCAGCGGGCTCAGTTTGTAACCGACAATACGGTCCATGATGCGGCGGGTCTGCTGGGCATCCACCTTGTCCATATCGATGGGCTGGGGATGCTTCATGGCGTCCTTCACGGCATTCGGCGTAATTTCATGAAAAGAAACCCGGCAATTCGACTGGGGATCAACACCGAGAAGATATCCAAGATGCCAGGAAATGGCTTCCCCTTCGCGGTCAGGGTCCGTTGCCAGATAGATTTTCTTTGCCTTCTTGGCAAGGCCCTTCAGTTCCTTGATCAAATCCCCTTTGCCGCGGATATTGATGTATTTCGGTTCAAAATCGTGTTCCACATCCACACCGAACTGGCTCTTGGGCAGATCACGCAAGTGCCCCATGGAGGCCTTTACGGTATAGTTCTTACCCAGGAACTTACTGATGGTCTTTGATTTTGTCGGCGATTCAACGATTACCAGATTATTGGCCATATCAGCTTTTACTCCTTCTATACAATGATATATCGATTCCCTGCCCCTTTACGGATCATACCCGCAACCTCCATACGCAGTAGCAGCATGGTGATTACAGGAAAAGGCCAGGGAAAATGTTCCATGATTTCATCCGGCAGGCGTCCACCAGCTTCCGAAATAAACTGGTACACGGCTTCACAACGGCTCCGCTCTTCCAACGGAATCCCTTCAAACAGGGAAGGCTGCAATCCCTTTGCCTTGCCTCCGGAAGAATCTGGGAAAAATTCCTCCAGGATTTCTTCTGCCGAATCCACCAGTCTGGCGCCTTCCTTGATCAGCTGATGGGTTCCCTGGGACGTTTCGGAATAGATTGGTCCCGGAATCGCGTAGACATCGCGATTTTCGTCCGCTGCCGTACGGGCCGTGATCATGGCGCCGCTCTTAAGGGCCGCCTCCACAACCAGTACACCCCGGGAAAGCCCCACGATGATGCGGTTGCGCAAGGGGAACTGGAAAGCCATGGGCGGTGCCCAGGGAGGCAGTTCACTGACCAGGGCGCCTTTTTCACAAATCCGGTTGAAAAGGGATGCATGGCGCGCCGGATACAGGTGCTCAAACCCGGAACCCAGGACAGCAATCGTGGTTCCCTTTGCGGCAAGGGTTCCTTCATGGGAGGCCGCGTCTATGCCATAAGCACCGCCGCTGACAATGACCATGCCTTCCCCAGCCAGCTGCCGGGAAAAACGTTCTGCCGTGGAAATCCCGTAGGCAGTGGCCTTCCGGGATCCCACAATGGCCAGGCTATTGGCCATTGAAGGCAGGGTCCCTTTCACATACAGGACGGCGGGCGGATCCGAGATTTCCTTGAGAATGGCCGGATATCCGCTGTCATGACGGGAAAACACAGTGGTTCCGTGCGTCCTGCAGTAATCGTCAATCTGTTCAGGAAGCTCCTCCCGATAACGGGACCGGATCCGGGCTGCCATCTTGTCTCCCAGAAAAGGAAGGGACGCCAGTCTTTCAGGTCCCGCGAGGAAGGCTTCCCTGGCCGAGCCACAGGCAGCTGCC
>CADBQR010000114.1 GCA_902796945.1 uncultured Acidaminococcus sp. | reverse complement strand
TCCGTCTTGACGACTTCCTTGCCATCATAGTAGCCGCATTCAGGGCATACATGATGCGGACGCATCAGCTCGTGGCATTGCGGACATACAACCAAGCCAGGAGCAGTCAGTTTCCAATTAGCGCGACGGGAATCGCGGCGAGCTTTAGACATCTTTCTCTTTGGTACTGCCATTATCAAACACCTCCTAAACTCAACCTATTTCTCTAGCAATGCCTCAAGAGCCTGTAATCTGGGATCAATGGTTCTCGTGTCACAATGACATGGCGCCACATTTCTGTCAGCTCCGCAGACCGGACAGATTCCCTTGCAGTCCGGTTTGCACAAAAACCGTGCGGGAACAGAAAGCAGAAGGGACTCCCTCAAAGCATCCGTAACATCAACCACATCATACTTATAGGTAAAGGCATCTTCCTCGAGATTCTCCGTGCCTTCAGGGTAATACCGTTCATCCAGGGGTGCTTCCAATGCTACGGTAACGTCCTTGAGACACCGGGCGCATTGCCCTTTTACGGAAAAATGGAGTTCTCCCTTCAGCAGGATCAGGTCGCCCCCGTTGGAAAGGGTGAAGTCCGCTGAGATGGGGCCCGTAAGATCCGCATCCTCCCTGGACAGGTCCAGGTCAGCCGGAGAGAGGTCATAATGATATGACGTCGAACCGATAAGCTGCTTCTTGATTTCTGCTACATTGATCTTAATCATAATAGTATCAACCGCTTTATTATAACGGTGTCCCCCTTCTTTGTCAATACAAAGGAGGGAATCTCTTATTTACCGCAAAGTCTGTTGGTATCGCGGGCGATGACCAGTTCCTCGTTGGTCGGGATCAGGAATACCTTGACCTTGGAACCAGCCTTGCTGATTTCCGTAACTTTGCCACGAACATTGTTGCGTTCCGGATCCAGTTCAACACCCAGGAATTCCAGGCCTTCGCAAATCCTGGCACGGGTACCGATATCGTTTTCGCCAACACCGGCCGTGAAGACGATGGCATCAACGCCGCCCATGGCAGCAGCATAAGCACCGATGTAGCGTTTTACCTGATAGCAGAACATATCGAGAGCCAGCTGGGCCTGTTTGTTTCCCTTGCCGGCTGCGTCTTCCAGGTCACGGAAGTCGCTGGAAACGCCGGAAATACCCAGCACGCCGCATTCCTTGTTCATATACTTGTCCATGCCGGCAGCATCCAGGCCCTTCTTGGCCATCAGGATAGGAACAATGGCAGGGTCAATGGAGCCGCAGCGAGTACCCATGAGGACACCATCCAGCGGGGTGAAGCCCATGGACGTATCAACGGATTTGCCGTTCTTGACCGCCGTAATGCTGGAGCCATTGCCCAGGTGGCAGGTAATGATCCGGCACTGATCAGCCGGCTTCTTCAGCAGTTCGGCAGCGCAGGCGGCAACGTATCTGTGGGAAGTGCCATGGAAGCCGTATTTGCGAATGCCATATTTCTTATATTCTTCGTATTTAACACCGAACATATAAGCCACAGGAGGCATGGTCTGATGGAAAGCGGTGTCGAATACGGCCACTTGCGGCGTGTTCGGCATCAGTTTCTGGCAGGCACGGATACCGGCTACGTTAGGCGGCTGATGCAGCGGAGCCATATCGCTGAGGGCTTCGATCTGCTTCAGGATTTCTTCCGTAACCAGGACGGATTCGCTGAATACTTCACCGCCATGTACGACCCTGTGACCGACCGCATCGATTTCGTCCATGGATTTGATGACGCCGTAATTCGGGTCAACCAGGGCTGCCAGGACCTTCTTGATGCCGTCCACATGATCGGGGATGGTGCTTTCCAAACGAACCTTATCCTTGCCGGCCGGCGTATGGGTCAATACGGACCCTTCAATGCCAATACGTTCTACCAGGCCCTTAGCAATAACGGATTCATCTTCCATGTTGATCAGCTGATATTTGATGGAAGAGCTGCCACAGTTTACAACAAAAATCTTCATTACCTTGCCTCCTGATTGCTGCTGGTTTAAAAAACCAGTTTCATTTGTGTTTCAATCGACACTATAGTATATTATCAAAGAATCGGGTACTTGTAAAATGATTTATGGAGGGGTTTTGATGGAAAAGGAAAAAATTGTCGCCATTACGGCCGAATATAACCCGTTCCACGCCGGACACGCCTGGCAGATACAGGAAATCAGGCGGCAGTTGGGCAGGGAAACCCCCATCATTGCCATGATGAGCGGAAGCGCCACCCAGCGGGGCGAACTGGCCCTGACGGACAAGTGGACCCGGGCCAGGCTGGCGCTGGCAGGAGGTGCCGACCTGGTCCTGGAACTGCCTGTGACAGGCGTACTGCGAAGCGCAGACCACTTTGCTGCAGCGGCGGTATCCGTCCTGAAGGGAACAGGAATCGTAACCCACCTGTCCTTTGGCATGGAAACGGCTGATCTGGCCCTGTTGGAGCAGCTGGCTGCCGAATCAATCGATGCCAACACCATCAAAGCCACCCTGGCCCGGGGTGCTTCCTATGCGGAAGCCCTCTGTCAGGCCCTCACAGAGCGGGACTCCCAGTATGGAATGCTGCTTTCCGGGTCCAACAACCTGTTGGCCCTTTCCTATGCGAAAGCCGTTTCCCGCGCAGCCTGCCCTGTCAGGTTGCTTCCGATCCAACGCAGCGGCAATGATTAT
Organism: uncultured Acidaminococcus sp.; assembly: GCA_902796945.1. Lineage (GTDB taxonomy): Bacteria > Bacillota > Negativicutes > Acidaminococcales > Acidaminococcaceae > Acidaminococcus. Next base: position 4,392 of record CADBQR010000114.1, on the reverse strand, counting down.
AACGAGAATGTTCTCTCTGAAAAGACCGCCAGTGCTTCTGCAATCCGTTCCTCCCTTGAAACAGGCGGCCTGTCGGAGGAAATCCTCGCCCAGTTAGCCGAAGCGGAGCGCCCCCTGGCAGCCCGGGTATTGAAAAACATTCCCTTCCGGGAAAAGAAGGAGCGCTTCAACCTGCTGCTCGCAGCCCTACTTGAAACGACATCACCTGAAAAGATGGCGGCCACTGCAGAAGTATCGGAGGGGCTGGAAGCCCGTATCTACAAACTTCGCCGGACAGGAGATTTTTACACGTTGGCAGAAAAAGCGGCGGGAAAACGCTATTCTCCTTCCCGGATCCGCCGCCTTCTCCTCCAGCTGCTGCTTTGCGGTGATTCCCTCTCCTTCCGGAACCTTTCGGACGAAGCCGCCTACCTGCGGATCCTCGGGTTCAACGATAAAGGACAGTCCCTCATCCGGCGCATGAAAAAAGAAGCCTCCCTGCCCCTGTTCCCCATCATTGAAAAAAATACGACGGCCTCCCTTACCGAAGAAGGAGCCGCCAAACTGACCCTTGACCGAAGAGCCGCAAACTTGCTGGAGTTGACCATGACAGGGGCCATTACGGACCGGGACTTTCGCCAGCCGCCGGTCAGGGAATAACCAGGGATTGCGCTTCGGTTCCTGATTCCCATTAAATCTCCGGTCCCTGGCGGAGCCCACACAGAATCTGTTCCCTGAAACATTTCTCAAGGGGACCCGGCATTGGGCCCACCTGCCATGAAGAAAAGGGACCGTCACTTATCCTTGGTTGAAGAAGTCCCTGGGCCCGAACAGGACCTGATCTATGGTGCCGGCGGGATCAGTAATGCAAATAAAAAAGAGAGCTGACGTTATGACGCGTCGGCTCTCTTTTCGTTTGTCTTATTCGTTTTTATTCCCTGATTCAATGCGATTATCCGCTTCATAGGAAGAGCGCAGGGCCTGTCCGTTATCACGGACTGCATTCAGGGTCTTGCTCAGGTTCTCTTCCAGGTAATTGAATACATCCATGGCATACTGCATGGATTCACTATGCAGCTTGTCCGCATAGGCATCAGCGGCAGCACGCATATCGCGGTCGTATTGCTGGGTTGTGGAAATAATATTGTTGGCCTTGTCTTCCGCCGCTTTGACAACTTCTTCCTGGCGCACCAGACGGTCTGCTTCTGCCTTGGCCAAATCGACAATCCGGTCGGCTTCGGCATGGGCCTGTTCAATGATCTGATCGGCTTCCGCACGGGTCTTTTCCTTGATATCCTTCTGTTCTTCCAGGAGGTCATGAGCTCTCTTGATTTCCAGGGGAACCGCGCCTCTCAGCTTCTGCAGGATCATGTCCACATCATCCGCTTTGACCAGTTTCCTGTTTACAATAGGAATCGTCTGTGCCGAAGAAAGAATATCGTCCAATTCATCCAAAATGTTGTCCAGTTCCATAGTAACCGTTCCTTCCTTTTGTAATCACACGTTCCGTGCGCGTTTCATGATATCGTCCTGAATACAGGCGGGTACAAACCCCGTTATATCTCCGCCAAAATAAAGCATCTCCCTGACCCCGGAAGAGCTGAGGTAGGAATATTTTTCATCGGTCATGATGAAGACAGTTTCAATTTCATGGTCAATCTTCTTCATCAGGAGTGCCCGCTGAAATTCATACTCAAAATCGGAAAAAGCCCGCAGGCCGCGAACAATGAACTTTGCTTCCTGCTGCCGGCAGAACTCGTTCAACAAACCGGAAAAACAAGTTACCTTGATATTGGGAATCTGCTTCGTTGCCTTCCGGATCAGTTCCACCCTTTCATCCATGGGAAACAGGGCTTTATCCTTTGTCGGATTGACGAATACGCTGACAACGACTTCGTCAAACATATGACTGGCTCGCTCAAAAATGTCCAGATGCCCCATCGTAACTGGGTCGAAACTACCCGGACAAACGGCTCTGCGCATGGCTACCCCTCCAGAATGGTAGAATTCTAGCCTTTATTATACCAAAAACAAATTATGATTTCCATAAAATCAATGATATTTTCGTATCCCCGTATTTTTCAGTCCTGATCCGGGTCCCCGGCTGTACATAATGAAGCGGTTCTTCCGCAAGGGAATGCTCCAATACCAGGAGGCCCCCTTCTTTCAGCACTGGATGTTCCAGCAGTTCCTTATACAGGGCCTCATTGAGCCCCTTGTCATAGGGAGGATCCGAAAAAATGATATCAAATTGTTCGCCCCGTTCAGCACAGGCCGCGATTCCACGGATGGCATCGGTATGGCGGATATCGGCATCGGCCCCTGCCTTTGCCTTATCCACGTTGAAACGGACCAGGCGCAGGCTTTCGCTGCTTTTATCAAAAAGGACGATTTTTCTGGCTCCCCGGCTCCAGGCTTCGAGAGCAAGATTTCCCGTACCCGCAAAGGCATCCAGCACAACAGCCCCAGGGACGGCGCTGTGAATGATATTGAAAAGGGCTTCCTTGACCCGGTCTGCCGTGGGACGTACAAGGTAATTCCTGGGCGGAAGCAATTTCAATCCCCGGGCACGTCCCGTTATGATTCTCATACCCAAATTACCTCCCATCGTATATAATAAACAGGAATCCATTTTATGAAAGGACATCTCCAGCCATGAAGAGAACCCCGCTGTTCCTGTTAGGCGCTGCCGCGGCAGCTGTATGTGTATTGTACCATACTCTCGCGCCTAAAGGTTCGGTTTTTTCCCCACCTTCCCTTCCGGCCGAAACTTCCTGGGCCTTTGTACCCCTGGATAACCGGCCGCCGTGCCGCCAGTTCACGGAAGAATTGGGAGCCATGGCCGGAATCCAACTGACAGCGCCGCCTGATGAATGGATGGACTGGTATGAAAAACCCGCATCCGTGCCCGAAATCAAGAACTGGCTTGCGACAGAACTTCCCGGACGCGACGGAGCCCTTCTTTCGACGGATCTGCTGATGTTCGGGGGATTGCTGCACTCCCGTACCATCGTAGCCGATGAACAGCGGTCGGGAACCTTCTTTAGCGATATGGAAACCCTCATGGATAAAAATCCGGGCAAGCCTTTTTATTTCTATGCAGTCATTCCCCGCCTGCTCATCAGCGACCAGGTCCTGCCAGACCGATGGTATCAGTGGCATCTCATGACCTGGGCCATCAATATGGATAAAAAGATCCGCGGGATTCCCTATGATGAACCGCTCTACGAACGAGTCAAGGCGGAAATTCCCATGGATCTCAAATGGAAATACATGACGCTGTATCAAAACAATGACCGTTTCAATCAGGAGCTCATCGATTTCACGGTCAGCCACCGGGCGGCCGATCTCGTAATCGGCCAGGATGATGCCCATCCGTACGGACTTCCCAATTACAATCGGACCAATATCCAAAAATACGTGGAAGCCTATGAATCCCCTCCTCCCATTTACACGTCCCAAGGGGCCGATGAACTGGGGGCTTTGGCAGTCTCCCGGATTTTTAGCCGACGCACGGGCTGGATTCCCAAGGTAAAGGTCATGTATGGCCTTCCCGCCATGAAGGATTATACCCTGCACTTTGTTCCTCTCACCCTGGACCGCATTGCCGATGAAAAGATCCGTCTGGGAAGCGCTGCAAGAACGGATTCCCTGGAAGAAGCTGATTATATTCTGTTCATTCACTGCGGAAATGACGGCAGGGAAAACTACTCAGCCATTGCGGACACGGTGAAAAGCCTGATGGCCCGGAAGCCGCTTGCCCTGGTGGACCTTTCTGCCCATTACGCGGCAGGAGAATGCCTGCTTCCCCATTTGCTGGCCAACGGAACACTCATCGGGCGCCTCCTGAGCTATTCCGGCTGGAATACTGCCTCCAATGCTATCGGAACCGCCGTCGCCCAGGGCAATATTGTTTCCGGACAGGCAAAACGCCTGCCTGACCAGGCCCTGCCCTCTTTATATGCCCAAAACCTTACGTTCAACGCGGCCCGTTTCCTTGATGACTGGGCTTATCAGAAAATGATCCGTCCCCATCTTTCCATCCTTGGCAAATTGAACGGAGCTCCGGAACCGGCTGTCCAGGACACGACCCTTCCGGCCGCTACCCGGTACATGAACCGGGAACTGGCATTCTATAACACCTTGCTGGTCTGGTATCTGCGCCGGACCCCTTTCTATGAGAAAGAAGGAACCGCCTATTATCTCCGGGACATGACATTTGATGCGGCGTTTCCCTGGGAACGGGCCTTTGAAATCGTACTGAAGGTCCACCCCGTTTTCGGAAAAACCAATTGACAAAACCGCTGCAAACGATTATAATTGCACATGTTGATTGTTCGGGACGTAGCGCAGTTTGGTAGCGCGCCTGGTTCGGGACTAGGAGGCCGCAGGTTCGAATCCTGTCGTCCCGAC
>CADBQR010000113.1 GCA_902796945.1 uncultured Acidaminococcus sp. | reverse complement strand
GAAATAAAGCTGGGTAATGTGTACAGATCCGCGCTGACCATGAAATCTTCGCCCACCTTGAAACGGACGCCCGTACTCGTATGATAGATTTCCTCGCTTCCCGGCGGCATGGTAATGGTATAACCGCCGCTGGCAGGCTTGAAATCTCTTTTTTCAGCTGCCGAAGCAAACAAAGGGATATGAAGGGTCATAAAGGTCAAAGATACGGCAGCCGCCATTTTAATTCCTTTTTTCATACTCTCCCCTCTTTTCAGTGATTTTTGAGCTTTTCCGCGCAGCGGGACGCCTCGAAGCAGACCTTTTCAATATCAAGGGTCGTAAATTCCCGGTTCCTGAAAAGGATACGCCCGTCCACAAGCACGGTGTCTACATCATGGGAATCTGCTGCATAGGCCAGCAGGGAATAACGGTCATTGCGAGGGAACCAGTGAGGCTCCTGCATATCATACAAAGCAAGGTCGGCTTTCCAGCCTTCCCGAATGGCACCCATCCGGGGAAGTCCTAAGGCCTGGGCACCCTGAATGGTTCCCATAGCAACGGCTTCCTTCGCGGGAACCGTCTTGGGATTCCCTGTTTTGACCTTGGCCAGCATGGCAGCCAGGCGGATTTCTTCCAGCATATCCAGATTATTGTTGCTGGAAGCGCCATCGGTACCAAGTCCAACGACAAGGCCCTTTTCCAACATGGAAGATACCGGGGCCACACCGCTGGCCAGTTTCAGGTTGCTCTGTGGATTATGGGCAACCCGGACATGGTTTTTGGCCATCAGTGCCAGGTCTTCCTCATTTACGTAGACGCAATGGGCGGCCAGGAGCCCTCTTTCCATCAGGCCCGTATCACAGGCCAGGGCAATCGGCGTTTTTCCAAATTGGTTCTGGCAGTTCTTGACTTCACCGGCGGTCTCTGAAAGATGCATATGGATCTCAGCACCTTCCCTGCCCGCTTCTTCAGCAATGGCCTTCAAAAGTTCAGGGCTGCAGGTATAGGGTGCATGGGGTCCGTACATGACCGTGATCCGGCCTTCTTCATGGCCGTTCCAATTGCGGAACAGTTCCGTATTTTCCGCAATCCGGCTGCGTCCTTCTTCCAGGGATGGTCCGGTGATACCCCGGGAGAGAACCGCCCTGATTCCACTTTCGGCCGCGGCCCTGGCCGTAGCATCCATAAAGAAATACATATCGGCAAAACAGGTCGTCCCGGTGCGGATCATCTCCGCAATCCCCAGCAGGCTGCCCCAGTAGACCGCATCGTTCGTCAGGTTGTCTTCCATTGGCCAGATCCGGTTCTGCAGCCAGTCCATCAAAGCCATATCGTCGGCATAGCTGCGAAAAAGGGTCATTGCTACATGAGTATGGGCATTGACAAATCCACTGACAGCCAGGTGATGGGATCCATCAATGGTTTCTTTTCCTATGACCGGATCCTTTCCAATATAGGCGATGCGCCCGTTTCGAATCCCGATCTGATAGGTTTCCCCATCATTTTTATCCAGGATTTCCGTATTTTTTATAACAACATCATAAATCATACCGATTGATATACCTTCTTTCACCGTGATTCAAAATCGGCCGTATGAAAACCACCAACGGCAGCCGCTGCCTCATGGCAATGGCAGCCTGCTGCAATTGGATGGGAATCCGTTATATAGGCATGCATGATTTGCGCAATGCGACGGCTGTTTTCATTCATCATTTCCGTAACCTCTTCATGGGAAAGCGCCTCATGGGAAAGACCGGAACCCAGGTTGGTAACGACGGAACAGTTGGCATAGCAGATTTCTGCCTCCCGGGCCAATACAGCTTCAGGCATCTGGGTCATACCGGCAACATCGCCTCCCATAAGGCCAAACATACGGACTTCCGCCGCAGTTTCATAGCGCGGGCCTTCCGTAACCACGTAACAGCCTGCTTTGGCATGACGAAGTCCCAGGGACACCAGGCAGCGAATGAGCCGTTCCCGCAGGGCGGGACAATAAGGATAGGCAAAATCCACATGGCAGACCGGGTGCGGATCCCCGTCGAAGAAGGTATGGTCCCTTCCCTTGGTAAAATCAAGGATCTGGCTGGTGGCAACAAAAGTGCCCGGTACCAGGCCGCAATTCAGGGATCCGACGGCCGTAAAGGAAAGGATTTCCGTCACGCCTAACTTTTTCAGGGCAAAGATATTGGCCTTATAGGGAATCTTATGGGGCGGTACGGAATGATGGGCACCATGGCGGGCCAGGAAATAAACGACATTTCCACCTACATTTCCCTTATGACAGGTTACCTTACCAAAAGGGGTCGCCACTTCACAGGGTTCCAGGGAACCAAACAAAGAAGTATCTTCAACACCCGTACCACCAATAATCCCAATTGTGCGCATCAGTTTCACCTCTGGTTTTGATTCATTTCCAATATGACATCCGTAAGTTCCGGCAGCGTGTCAATGACATAATCCGGTTTGATACGACGGTTGAATTCCGCATCATCAAAGGAAGACCATCCGACCTTGACGGAAGCCCTGCAGCCGGCAGCCATACCGCTCATCAGGTCAAAAGGACTGTCCCCGACACAAAGGCACTCCTCTCCCGAAAGGCCGAGGCGCTCCAGACCGATACGGGAAGGCGTCGCATCCGGTTTATGCACCTTACAGTCATGGACACCGACAATGCCCTCCACATAGGGAGTCAGATGAAGGCAGTCCAATCCGCGCTGGCACGTTTCATTGGTCTTGCTTGTCACAATGATGGACCGTATGCCCATTTCCCTTAATTGTTTACATCCTTCTGCAACGGTTGGAAAAGGACGGATCATTTCATCGTGAATAGCCAGCTGATGGGAACGATAATAATTCAGCATATCCTGAAGCATCGCCTCATTGCCACCGTTCAGTGCCAGCATGGCTTTTGGCATCGGAAGTCCGAAGGTTCCAAGGATTGCCTGGTCGGAAGGAACCCTTCCAAAAAAGTGCTCAAAAGTGATGCGGAAACAATGAAGGATAAGGGGCGTCGTATTCGCCAGCGTGCCATCAAAATCAAAAAGGATGCCCTTAATGGCCATTGGAAATCTCCTTTAAACGTAAACATTGATACCTGACTATTTTACCATATTTAGCGGATGAATTGCACATCCCCGGTAAAAAGGAAACAAAAAGACTGCTTCCCTCCCCCTTTTCCCTGGGCGGGACAGCAGTCCGGTTTCGCTTTATTTGTTTTTTCCCTTATCTTTTGGCAGCACAATTTGTTTGGGCCCGTGTTCCGAGGTTTCCGGAACCAGCACATCATTGAAGCTGATCCCGCGGGTATGCAGCGTATGGCTCCAAACATGTTCGTGGCGATGAAGGAATCCGAGGGCCGTAATAGGAATCCAGCTGTAGACGAAAATCGGATAGAAAATCGTATAGAACCAGGATTTCGGGGCGGCGTGGATCTTCAGCAGGATTACGGCAGGTACGGCATATTGCCCGACACCGATAACCTGCCAGATTTCATAAGGCAGAATGGCATAAAGCACATTGGTATAAAAAGGGACAAAGGAATAAATCGTACTGGCAATGACAAACAGGGCAGACAACAGCAGAAAATAAGGCTGAAAGAGGTCAATGACACCATCGAGGATGACAATATCCCGCTTTTTAAGCCCTTCCTTCAACAGTTTCGGAATATACCGTTCCCCCACGTCAAAATGCCCCTGGGCCCACCGTTTCCGCTGGTTCCAGGACTGTTTGAAGGTCAGTGCCTTTTCATCGTAAACGATGGCATGGTCGCACCAGGTCGTCGGAATCCCTTCCAACAGGGATTTCATGGTAAACTCCATATCCTCCGTCAGGCACGTCGCTTCCCAACCGTATTTTTTCAGGATATCGACGGAAATGCACATACCCGTACCACCAAGAACACTGGACAGACCAATATTATATTTGGCCCTGGACCATACGGCGTTGGTGATCCAGAAGGAAATGGCAAAGACACCACTGACCCACGTATCGTTGGGATTCTTGGAATCAAGGTATCCCTGGATCAGGCGTTCTCCCTTGCAATAACGGGAATTCATTTCCATCAGGAAATCCGGATGGACCAGGTTATCAGCATCAAAGATGATGACAGCATCGTACTGTCTTTCCATCTGGAAAAGCTTCTTGAACATCCATTCCAGGGCAAACCCTTTCCCCTTTTCCGTGTCATTGAACCGTTCATAGACGTGGGCACCGGCTTTACGGGCCACTTCTGCTGTATGGTCCGTACAGTTATCGGCCACGACAAAAATGTCATACATCGTATCCGGATACCGTAGCATCTTCAGGTTTTCGACCAGTTCTCCAATAACGCGCTCCTCATTGTGGGCGGCTGCGATTACGGCAAAGGTTGTCTTGGGCGTCAATATTTTCTTTTCTTTTCGCCGAGGCAGGATACCGAAAATAGACAAAACAAAGTAATAGATGGTAAAAAATACGATCAGAACCTGCAGCGGTATCATGACAATGTCAAAATAACTGCTCATTAAAGCGTTCTCCTGTTATTCCCCTGCTTTTTTTCCGGTTACTTTAACGTAAATCGCATTAAGGACACCGCAAATGGTGTACGTGAACATAATCACAAAGGGCCAGGCCGAAAAATTGCTGAAAAGCATGGCTGCGCCGATGATAAAGGAAAGAATGACAGGAACCTTGAAAAGCGGGTTCCCATGTCCCTTGAAATCCGGATACCGGACTTCACTGTACATCAGCTTTGCCACTGCCAGCGTAAGGATGGCCGTCCCCACAGGACCGAACTGAAACCCTGACAATACATAGGTAACAATCACGCAGGCTCCGGCCGGTGCGGGCATGCCTTCAAAGTAGCCATGGACGACACCCGTATTGACGTTGAAACGGGCCAGACGAAGACCGGCACCAAAGGTAAAAAGAGATGCAATGATCTGTCCCCAGATTCCCAGCTCTGTCATTGCATACGTATAAATCAGGATGGCTGGAGCCATACCGAACGAACAGACATCACAAATGGAATCCATTTCCTTGCCGAATTCCCCGCTCACTCCGAGCAGACGGGCTGCGCGGCCATCACAGGAATCGGCAACGACTGCGAGAATGATGAAAATGGCTGCCCGGGAGAATTGGTGATCCATCGTCAAAAAAATGGACAGTACTCCCAGCACCATGCTTAATCCACTGATACTATTCGGAACCATGCGTCTGTAATTCATTCTGCGTTTTGCCTCCCGATAATCGTAATTCCGCCTTTCACCTTATCCCCCTTGCGGACCAGGACCTCCACGTTTTTCGGCATGATAAGTTCCGTACTGGAGCCAAACTTGATCATGCCATAGGTCTGACCCTGGGCCAGTTCCTTTCCCAGGGAAGTCCAGGAAACAATACGGCGGGCTAAAATTCCGGCAATCTGTACGACCAGGACCCGGTTCTTACCATCATCCAGGCCGATCGCCATGCGTTCGTTGACCACAGGGGCCGATCCCTTATAGGCTGGCTCAAAGCCGCCACAGGTATAACGCTGATATTTTACGACGCCCCGCATTGGGGAACGATTGGTATGAACGTTGAAGATAGACAGAAAAATCGTGACTTTCTTTGCTTCCTCATGCAGGAACTCATCGTCAAAAAATTCCTCCACAGCCATGACCGTGCCGTCTGCCGGTGAATAAAGAATACGGTTGTCTTCAACGACGGGGCGGGTCGGTTCGCGGAAAAAGAAGGTGAAGAAAGCAGTCAGGAGAGCAGGCAGCACAGCGTAGGCCGGTTCCAGGAAAAAACCGATGAGTAAGGTAATTGCCATTCCTCCCATAATAAAGGGATACCCATCTTTTAGAATCTTGATTTTGGTCACGCCCCCACCTCCATTATCCGAATATTATAATACAAAGTTGCGTACTTTGTCTATTTGCCCCTCTTTTTCGCTTTCAGGACCGCAAGGACAAAACGGGGAAGCGCCATCATACGTCCCAGCCGGCTTGGCTGCTTATAAAGCCGATAGAGCCATTCCAGGGAAGCTTCCTGCATCCACTTGGGAGCCCGGACCGTCTTTCCGGCCAGGACATCAAAGGAACCGCCCAAGCCAATGCGCAGAAAAGGAGCCAGATCATCCCGATGATCCCGCAGCCAGAATTCCTGCTTGGGAGCTCCCAGGGCCGCAAAAAGGATGTCCGCGCCGGATTCATTGATTTTCCGGATGATCTCCGGTGCTTCCGATTCCTTGAAATAACCGTTCCGGACCCCGACAATACGGACACCCGGAGCAAGTTCCTGCGCCTTTTCCCGGGCTGCTTCTGCAATCCCCGGTGCGGCACCGAAAAAGTAGATCCGTTCACCGTGGACCGCGGCGTATTTCAATATTTCGATAAACAGGTCATAGCCTGCCACGCGTTCCGGCACATGATACCCCAATTTACGGCCCGCCCATACGGTTCCTGCCCCGTCAGGCAGGACAAGGTCCGCAGCCTTCAGCAGGCTCATATAGGCTGGATTTTCATTGGCCAGCATGATGATTTCTGCATTGGCGGTCACAACCTGGGTCGGGATATGCCGGTTGACACGGTTCATAAGCCAGATAACCGCTTCCCTCATGGAAAAAGGCGTTACAGGAACACCTAATATATCAATAACGGTCTTTTCCAACATGCCTTTTCCCTCCTCTGATCATGATCAAATTGCCTTCGCTTCCGATGGCACTTCCGTAAAGTTGATACCGGGGTTGCGTTCCAGCAGCCAGTTCAGGTTCCACTCATTGGATACGAGCACAACGGGACGGCCCAGTTTATCATAGACAAGCATGCCATTATCAAGCCCTTTCATGCCACGAATCGCTTCTGCGTCATCCGCATAGACCCAGCGGGCTACGGAATAAGGCAAGCGATCCATCAGGAGCTGGGCGCTATATTCATTCTGAAGGCGGTAATCCAGGACTTCCAGCTGCAGGACGCCGACGACGCCGACGACAAAGCTTTCCATCCCAATATTCTTCTGACGGAAAACCTGAATGGCCCCTTCCTGGGCCAACTGGACAATACCCTTTTCAAATTGTTTCCGCTTCAGGGAATCCTTGGGCTGGACCTTGGCAAAGATTTCCGGCGGGAAAATAGGAAAGTCCTCAAACTGGACCTTATTTTTCTCCGTGCATAGAGTATCCCCGATGGTAAAGATCCCGGGGTCAAAGACACCGATAATATCACCGGGGTAAGCCGTCTCTACACTGGTCCGTTCCTGGGCCATGAATTGCTGGGGCTGGGCCAGCTTGACGGGATGGTTCCCCTGGAGATGCCAGACGGTCATCCCCTTTTCAAACTTACCGGAGCAGATTCTCATAAAGGAAATACGGTCGCGGTGGGCCGGGTTCATATTGGCCTGGATCTTGAAGATGAAGGCGCTGAAATTTTCATCATCCGGGGAAACAATCCCCCCATCCTTGAGCTTACGCGGCTGGGGTGCCGGTGACATTTCAAGGAATTTTTCCAGGAAAGGACGAACACCGAAGTTGGTCATGGCGGAGCCGAAAAACATCGGGGTCAGGTCCCCTTTCAGGACCCGGTCCAGATCGAATTCATCACCAGCCAGATCAAGCAATTCAATATCATCAAGCAGGTTTTTGTAATTAGCATCCCCGATGGCTTCCCGGATAGCAGGATCGTCCAGCGTGCCCGTTGTCGATTTCAGGATCCTGGAACCGTGGCTGCTGTCGTTATCAAAGAGTTCCACCTGCTTTTTCAGGCGGTCATAGACACCGATATAATGACCATCCACACCAATGGGCCAATTGATCGGATAGGCATTGATATGGAGAATCTTCTCGATTTCATCCATCAGGTCCATGGGGGCGCGGCCATAGCGGTCCAATTTATTGACAAAGGTAAAAATCGGAAGGTGGCGGCGATGGCATACCCAGAAGAGCTTTTTGGTCTGCGGTTCCACGCCCTTTGCCGCGTCAATCAGCATCACTGCGCTGTCCGCCGCAATCAGGGTACGATAGGTGTCTTCACTGAAGTCCTGGTGCCCCGGGGTATCAAGGATATTGACCCGGTACCCGTCATAATCAAATTGCAGCACACTGGAAGTGACAGAAATCCCTCTCTGTTTTTCGATTTCCATCCAGTCAGAAACTGCGTGGCGGTTGGCCTTACGGGATTTGACGGAACCGGCCAGATGAATGGCGCCTCCGTATAACAATAATTTTTCCGTCAATGTCGTTTTACCGGCATCAGGGTGAGAAATAATAGCAAAGGTTCT
>CADBQR010000112.1 GCA_902796945.1 uncultured Acidaminococcus sp. | reverse complement strand
TATGGAGCCCGAAGGTCTGCAGGATATACTTCGTCACTTCCCGGCTCGCAATGACCGGGTGCAGGGTCGTTGTTCCGTTCATGTCGCGTTCCTCCGGTCCTCTTCTTCGATCTGACGCAGGGCGTCCTCAAATTCCGCGCGGGTCACGCCATAATGATTGAGGCGCATGACCATGCGTTTCACGTTTCCATACCCGATTCCCAGGATGGCTCCCAGCCGGTCCCTTTTACGGGCGGCCTCGGGAGAACCGGAGCAGCCGGATAAAAATAAGTCCCGAGAGGAAAATTCCTTTCGGGGCTTGATTTCCTGAAAACGGACCTTGGACAGGGCCTTGCGGATTGCCTCGGGCTGCGCCTGCTCGATTCCCACATCATGGTGGGCCAGCGCTTCCGACTTGGGCACGAAGGCCTGTCCGGCGTTCGGGAATCGTTCCGTCAGGAATTTCCTGATCCGTTCTCCCGCTCCGTCTGGATCGGTGAGAATGATGATTCCCCGTTTCCGGTAGGCTGCCTCAATCTGGGCCAGGGTATAGGGAGCGAGGGTAAAACCGCCGGTCTCAATGGTGTCGGCCTCAACGGCCCGCTTCACCGCGACGGTGTCCATCTTTCCTTCAACCACCAGCACTTCTTTCAGCACCATGTTCACCTGTTATTCCAAGAAATAAACGGTCACATCTCGTCGACCCCATTGGATGGCATCTGAATAGCTGTCCATGAACAGGTCAATCCGATCACCGTTGATGGCTCCGCCGCAGTCCGCTGCCACGGCAAATCCGTAACCGGGGATGTACATCCGCGTTCCATAAGGAATCACGTCCGGATCCACGGCGACAACGCCATGATAAGGAACCACGCCGGTTGAAGTCAGGCCTGTGCCGCTGCCTTCGGCCAGCGTATAGGCCGAGGCGTCCATCGTCCTTGCATGACGATACCGCACATAACCGCGGGAAGTTTCAATCATCTGGTGCTTGCCGGTTCCCACTTCCACAACCTGCGGAACCGGGCGGGTCACCACTTCACGGGCAACTTCGCGCTTGACTTCCTGGCTGCCGATCTTCACCATACGATAGGTCACGACGGCTTCCCCGTCCTTACCGGGGGAAACAACGTGCTTTCTGCCGCGGGGCATGTTGTCGTTGTTTCGCAATTCCACCCCAAAAGGAATGGATTCGTTTTCCGTCCTGATATCGGCTGCAGGCGATACGACATGAATCGTCATACCGGCCTTGGCAGGCGAATCCAGGGAAGGATATACCTTGTATCCTGCATAATCCACGCCTACCGCATTCAAGACTTCTTTCACTGTTTTGCGTCCGATGGTATATTCGGTCGTTCTTCCGGATTGCCATACCTTGATGGGTACGGCACGGACGACTTCGATCGTCGCTCCATCATCAAAATCTCCGTCACCAACAATATCATATCCGTCGGCTTTTTGAAGAACTACACCGGCTTCTTCCAGAGCGCCCCTGACGGTCATGGCTCTGGTAGAAAGGGAAATCGTCTGCCCATCCACCTGGATCTGTACATGCTTGGGTGCGGTGGCAAACCCAAGGAAATTCAGGCTGGATACCAGGAGAAGCATTACGACTACCCACTTTTCAGGACGCTTCCAAGTATTTGTTATTCGCAAATTCTCGCCTCCTTAAAGCGTTCCCATCATATCATGGAGGTAAAAATCCTGTCAAAGCAAAATTAGTACCAGGTGATAATTCTAAACACTTTACGAGTTCGAATTTGTGACGAATATGAAACTTTTACAGTGCTTTTACACCATTTTTTCGTCGATTTTTAATTTCGGGAAGAGAATTTTTGAATTTTTTGTGGCAATGGCCATCATTGTTTCAACGGGAATGCCCCGCACTTCCGCCGCCTTCTCAGCCACCCGGGCAGTCAGGAGGGGATTGTTCCGCCTGCCGCGGAACGGAACCGGTGCCATGTAGGGCGAATCGGTTTCAAAAAGGATCCGGTCCTGGGGCATCTTTTTCAGGATCTCCCGGACACCATGATCATTTTTGAAGGTACTGGTACCGCCGAAGCCAAAATACCAGCCCGCCTCCAGCATGGTTTCCGCCATGGCCCAGTCCCCGGAAAAGCAGTGCAGCACGCCGCGGACGCCCTTCCCTTCGGAAAGCAGGATGTCCATCATGTCTGCATGGGCCTCCCGGTCATGGATAATGACGGGCAGGTCAAGGCGCCGCGCCATTTTCAGCTGTTCAACCAGGTAAAAGCGCTGGTCCTCATGGGGCGATTCCTCATCATTATAATAATCCAGGCCAATCTCACCGATGGCCACGACCCGTTCATCCCGGGCCCAGGCTTCAATGACCTGCAGGTCCTCCCGGCGGCAGTGCCCGATGTCCTCCGGGTGCAGCCCTACGGCGGCAAAGACAAACGGATAGGTATGGGCCAGCTTCAGGGCCGCCCGGGAACTTTCCACGTCACAGCCGGGATTGATGAAGCCCAGCATGGATTCCCCGATTTCCCGGATCAGGGAATCCCGGTCCGCCGCGAATTCTTCCGTGTCCAGATGGGCATGGGTATCAAACAGGGGCAGCCGGTCCATTATTTCACCTTGCTGCCGGATTTGATGCCCGGTACTTCGGCCAGGACCAGATGGTCCTCCTCGTCGGAAGCGGCCAGGAGCATTCCCTGCGACTCGATGCCCTTGAACTTCACCGGTTTCAGGTTGGCAATGACAATCACATTCTTGCCGGGCAGGTCGCTTTCCGTATAGTATTTGGCAATGCCGGAAACGATGGTCCGTTCCTTGCCGGCAAGGTCCACGGTCAGTTTCATCAGC
>CADBQR010000111.1 GCA_902796945.1 uncultured Acidaminococcus sp. | reverse complement strand
GAATCGTCAAACTGTCTAAAAACAGGGGCGATTACCTTTAAAAGTGTCCTTGACAAGGGGTACGGTTTACCGCGTTTTTTCTGACTGCTGACGGCTGGCTGCTGGCAGCTTACCAAGCGATCTGCGTTCCGCAATCCGCGAACTGCGATCTGCGATCCGCGTTCTGCGATCTGCGTTCTGCGTTCCAGAAAGGCATAAAAAAAGAACTATCCCTCACGGCGATAGTTCCTTGTTTTCTAATGGCGGAGTGGCAGGGATTTGAACCCTGGCGAGGTTTAACCCTCCTAACGATTTAGCAAACCGTCCTCTTCAGCCACTTGAGTACCACTCCGTAATCTAGCTGACTTTGATATCTTACACAATATTTCGGTTCTTGTCAAGGTGAAAAATCCACTGGCCGTGCCGGTCCGTCAAAACGGAGCGGTCCCGCTTCCTCAGTAGTCCTCGTCCCAGGCGTTGATGGTTACCGGTTCCAGGCGCAACAGGGCCTTTTCCTCCTCGCTGAAATGCCGGGAATCGATAACGACTTCATAGACGTATTCCCGGAAATAGGCTTCGGAACAGACAAAATAGCCGTCCGCTCCCACATCCTTGCCCCAGGAATTTTCAATCTTCCACCGATCCGGTTTGCCCGTCCCGTCAAAATGGACGCCCGTCAGCAGCATGGCGTGGTTGGCCGAGCTGCTGTTATATTCAAGCCGTTTTCCCTTGGGCATCTCCGTGGAAAAGCCACCCAGAAGCGCTTCACTGCAAACACTGTCAGGGTCCCAGACCCCGTCCTTGCGGGCGCCAAAGGCCCCGGCATCGCAGGCAAACCAGACTGCCTCGCCGGCTTTCAACTGCTTGATGCAGAGCGCTTCCAGTGCTTCCTGGGACAGGTGCAGGGCCGTCATATCCCGGCCCACCATGTTTTCCACCCCGTGAAAACGAATGGGGCGATTCAGGGGCTTGTCTTCCGTCGGTTCGTTGATGACCGCCACATAGTCCCGGAGGCTGAACCCGACATACCGTTCATAAAAGGCACGGGGTGTCAGGTCCCGCTCCTCATGATAGTTCCGGTCCTTGTCGCGATAGGCAAAATCAAAGGAAGTGACCGGTTCCCCAAAGGCAATGCATTCAGCCTTGTAGATTTCCTGCAGCATCTCCTTTTTGCGGGCATAGGGATCCCGGCCAGAAAGGACGAGTTCCCTCAGTTCCATGGCATCCTTGCGGATCAGCCGGTTGATGACCGCCACGAAGCGGGCCGTATGGCCGGACTGATACGTCTCGGGCTGTACCTGTTTGGGTACGACGCCATATTTTTCAATGAGGTCGAAGGCTTCGCACCAGTATCCGCCGTCCGAAAGGCCCTGCAACACGTATTGCATCAGCTGCCCCTTCAGCGGTTCCCCGGCGTGTTCAATGACCATCTCCAGAATGTTGTTGGCCTTTTCCAGCTTGTCATAAAAAGCCAGGTAGTTCTGGGACAGTTCAAAATCTTCCAGCTGGCATTTTTCAGCCACCTTCTCCCGGAGAATATTCAGGGCGGCAAATAACCAGCAGCGGCCGGACTGTTCCTGGGCCGTAATGCCCCGCGTCCTGACCTCGATGGAAAAAGCCCCCTTCAGACGGGCCCCGTCCACGGGCAGATAGGACAGTTCAGCCATATCGGTCTTGGCCAGGGCGCTTTGCAGCACCTTTGCCGTCGCATCCTCCTGATAGTTTTCACGAAACTCCTGCAGCAGTTCCGCCGAGATTTCTTTCATGGCATAACGCTCCTTGTCTGTATCCTGTATAACCGGTGGAAGGAACCCGGCCCGGTGCGGCAAAAAGAGCAGCGACCCTGTTGCCGCAGGCCTCCAGAAGCGGACTGCCCATGAAGCATGACAGCTGATAACGGTGCTTCCTTCCATCCCAGTCTATCTTAGTGGATGGGCTCCCATTTTTCAAGAGACCCGGCATCGGCCGTCCCTTTTGTGCACGGTCCCCCATTCCGGGAATCCTGCGGAGCGGCGGAGCCACCGACAATCAGGACCGCATGCGGCAGGCCCCTGCAGAACCCGGCCTCCAGAAAAAGGCGCGGTCCTGCTTCCCATACAAATACAAAACGGACCGGCTGCATTCCTGCAGGCCGGCCCGCAATCCATTGATCAGAAATTCCATCTCAGTCCGATGTCCCAGCTCCAGTCCTTGTCATAGGAGCTGCCGTCACCACGGTCGATATCGGCAT
>CADBQR010000110.1 GCA_902796945.1 uncultured Acidaminococcus sp. | reverse complement strand
TTGTTTCATAATACTCCCTTCTCCGTGAGCCAATCCTTCACAGCCGCCTTGGAAGGAGGATTGACCAGCAGTTCACTGAACTTTCCGTCCTTGACCAGCATCAGGCTGGGAATGGTTTCGATATGGAACCGGCTGGCCAGTTCTTCCTGTTCATCAACATTGACCGCGCCGAACCCTACCTTATCGGCAATTTCAGCCGCCAGCTGACCCAGGGCCGGCTTCAGCCGCTTGCAGTAGCCGCACCAGGGAGCCGAGAAGCCGACAAGCATCGGTTTATCGCTCTTCATGACCACATCATCGAAATTGGCTTTCGTTACGGTTGTAAATTCCATCTCCATCACTCCTCTATCTACAGAAAATATCAGGTTTTCATTTGATACTGTAATATTAGCAGATACAGTTGTTTTTGTCAATAGAAAGCGTTCCCGGGCGATTCCCGTGGCACGGCACGCTTTTATACGGTACAAGCTAAGACAGCCGGCCCCCGTCCTGAGATCATGGACAGGGAACCGGCTGCGGGCAGCAAGTTCAACCGTTCAGGGATTCCATCCCTTCCGGAAGCGGTGATTGATTCAATTGGAACTTTCCTTTTCTTCCTTCGTCCGCAACAGACCGAACTGAATGGTCAGGCCGGTCATCAGGATAAGGGCAAAGATGTAATAGGAATAGCGCAGTACATCAAGCGGGGAAGCGCCGGACAGGGCCGTTACGATCAGCATGCCGCCATCATGGGGCATCAGGGCCAGGAACGCACAGGCAAAAATATCAACCAGGGACGCCAGGCGCTTCGGGGCAATCCGGAACTGGCTGCCCACTTCCTTGGCAATGGGGCAGGTCACGATGATGGCAATCGTATTATTGACCATGGCTGCTGACAGGACCCCGGACAGGAGCCCGATTCCATATTCAGCCTGCTTGCGGGAATGGATATGGTTGCGGACCTTCGTCACCAGCCATTCCACACCTCCGTAATAACGGATCAGGGAAATGATGCCGGAAACCATGATGGCAACGATGCTGATGCTGAACATATCGCTCATGCCACCGGCAATGGCCTTGATCCAGTCAAAGAAGGTCACCGTTCCCTGGCCAATCCCGACCACGCCGGTCAGACCGATTCCCAGGAACAGGACGTTGGCTACATTGACGCCGGCCAGGGCCAGCACCAGGACAATGATGTACGGCAGGACACGGAGGATATCATAGGGACCCACCGTAATGGTCTCCGATACGGTGCCGCTGCCCATATAGTAAAGGACCATGGCAATGAGCGCCGCCGGCAGGGCAATAAAGAAGTTCATCTTGAACTTATCGCTCATCTTCGAGCCACAGCCTTCCGCAGCCGCGATGGTCGTATCTGAAATCATGGACAGATTGTCCCCGAAATAGGAGCCGCCGATGACGGCTGCACAGATGGCCGCCAGGTTCAAGCCGGCCCCCTGCCCGACACCGACAGCCACCGGCGCCATGGCAGCAATGGTTCCCATGGACGTACCAATGGAAGTGGAAATGAAGCAGCACATCAGGAAGATCCCGGGAATCAGGAGCTGGGGCGGAATGAAATTCAAGGCGAAGTTGACAACGGATTCCTTCCCGCCTACCGCAGCGGCAGCCCCCTGGAACCCACCGGCCAGCAGGTAGATCAGGACCACCATCATGACGCCGGAATCACCCATGCCGGTGCAATAGACCTTCAGTTTGTCGTTGGAAGAGATTCCCTTTCCCAGCAGCATGGCCACGACGACACCAAAAAGCAGGGCTACATGGCGCTGGAAATACGTAAAGGGATTCTTGAATCCCATGACGGTAAAATAGATACCAAAACCGATATACAGGGCCAGGAATACAATAAGCGGCAGGAAGGCCAGTCCTCCCAGTTTTTTCTTTACTTCCATTCCAGACATCTCCCATTCCTATTTCTAAAAAAAGATAAGGATCATTTCGACTAAATTATAAAGGATATTGTTCACTTTGTAAACTAAAATTAAGAATAGTTACAATATTGCGTACAATTCATTCCTAGTAAGAAAATAAGAATATCGCTGATCCCATGGGGAAAACAATTTATGTAAATCAAGTATATCCGTACTTTATCAACGAATTCCCGGACTGTCCTTCCAGGAAAAACAGGCTCCCGTTTTCTCCTTTTTTGGCCTGAAAGGAATGATCAATATTCGATCTTTTTTGTTATATGGTTTATGAATAAACTATTATATCCGGATTCCCCCACTCTGCCGGCCGGCTTTTCCATCCGGTTCGAAACAGGCGGGAAAATTGTGCCCGATGCAGGAACGCACGCAGGCCGCCGGTCCCAGATGGCCTTTGCCTGCCTGGCAGCCCGCTGGCCTGGCAGCAGGCTGGATTCACTGCCGCCGACCTTTACGCTGCTGAAAACAGCAGCCGCAGCAAAACAGGATTGCATCACCGCTTCCCATCCTTATGACCTGTCACGTCCGCTATTCCCATAAAAAAAATCGCTGCGGGAATAACTTCCCACAGCGATGGGTCTGTTCCTTTAAGGTTTATTTGGAGCCGCAAGCCTTCAGGACATCATTCGTCAGGTCAACGCCGCCTTCAATAACGGCACTGCGCTGCAGAACAATGGTAACACCACGGTCCTTGGAAACCTGGCGGACCACTTTCAGGATCTTTTCCTCAATCGGGTCAAAGAGTTCTCTTTCTCTCTTGGCCATACGTTCCATCAGCTGGTTTTCCAGGGCTCTCTTACCGTTGTCATCCAGGTTCGGAGCCTTTTCCCGGAATTCCTGCTGAGCCTTCTGCTGTTCCAGGTTCAGGGCTGCACGGGCACTGGCAAAATCAGGATGGCGGGAGAATACTCTGCCGTAGTCAACATAGCCGATCGATTCGGCAGCATAAGCCGTTGCGGGAACCATCGCGCCAGAATATCCTAGGCATACGAATAATGCCACAATCACTGCCATCAATTGTTTTTTCACTTAAAATCATCCTTTCTTCTATTTAAGAAGCTTTTATAAATCAGCTTCCTGCATTATATCATTTCAAAAAATGTGGTGCAATAGGATATGGGGAAAAATACGGGGCTTGGGAAAGGGAGTCCCTGCAGGAAAAGAAACGTCCGGGACAAAAGAGGACCGATACGCATCCACTGCGTATCGGCCCCATCAACGTCCTGGGATCAGTCAGCCATTTCATATCCTGCGTCGGCAATGACTTTCTTGAATTCAGCATTGGAAATTTCGCGGCCGGCCACCACATGGGCCGTCCCTGCTTCCAAATTGACGTCCACCTTGCTTACGCCTTCCATGGCGGCCAGGGCATCATGAACATGCTGCTGGCAATGGGCACACATCATTCCATTGACTTTCAACGTTTTTTCCATTATAAAAAGCCTCCTTGCTCATGGGTACAGTGCCGGATCATTTCATGAGTTTCTGCATCGTTTCGCACAGCTCATCGACAACCGTATCGTCGCCGTCACGAATGTCCTTGACCACACAGGATTTGATATGGTCGCACATCAATTTCCGGTTGAACGCGTTCAGTCCGCTGTTGATGGCGCTGACCTGGGTCAGGATATCCACACAATAGCGGTCTTCATCCAGCATCCGTTTCAGGCCGCGGACCTGACCTTCAATGCGGTTCAGCCGTTTAATCAGGTCCTTGTATTCCCTGCTGTCCTTATCTCGTATGGTTTTTTCGTGCATCATGGTACTATACCTCCGTTACGTATATACTACTCGTTTGCCGGAACAATGTCAAGGGGAAATTGTCAGAAAGCGCAAAGAGACATGACCGCTTCCCCGGAACGCCCGGACTACACGGAAGCTTCCATGGCAAGCTCCGCGGCAGGCTGGCCGGGTACTCCCGGAGGACCTTGGGACCCCGCCTCCCCTGTTGCGGATCTTTTCCCCCGCTTGGGGAGACGACCTGCTGCCGGCTGATTTTCCAGGGCGGGCCGGGACATGGCCGGACCAGCAAAAAAAACCTGGAAAGACTTCCCGTAAAAGTCTTTCCAGGTTCTTATCGGATCCGATTCCGCGCCTTATTTCGTCAGCACTTCCAGGCAGCGGTGGCACAGGGTCGGATGTTCAGGATCCTGGCCAACCGTAACATCATAGGTCCAGCAGCGTTCACATTTCTTCCCTTCAGCAGGGGAAACGGCAACCCTGAGGTCTTCCCGTTCCGTGGCTTCGCCGCCGTCCAGGCCCTTGTGGAGTTCAGCCTGGGATACGATGAGCAGCGTGGGCAGGTCTTGTTCCATGGAGCCGAGAAGCGCCAGGGCCTCCCCATCAGCATAGATATCCACCTTGGCATCGAGGGAATGGCCGATTTTCTTATCACGGCGGGCCATTTCCAGGACCTTGGTGATTTCACCGCGGAGCGCGATGAAGGCATCCCATTTGGCCATCTTCTCCTTATCCAGGTATTCTTCATGCATTTCCGGCCATTCCAGGAGCAGGACACTTTCCGGAGCGTTTGCCGGCTTCTTCATGAACTGGTACACTTCTTCCATCGTGAAGCTGAGGATCGGTGCCAGCATGATAATCAGGTCCTTCAGGATTTCATACATGGCCGTCTGGGCACTGCGGCGTTTCGGGTCATTGGTTTTGCTCGTGTAGAGCCGGTCCTTGATGATATCCAGGTAGAAGGAACTCATCTCAACGGCACAGAAATCGTGGATGGCATGATGGACTACATGGAAATCATAATCCTCATAGGCTTTTTCCACGTTCTTCTTCAGCAGCTGCAGGCGCATCAGGGCCCACTGATCCAGTTCCTCCATCTGATCGAAGGGCACTTTCATGGTTTCGTAATCGAAATCATCGGTGTTGCCCAGGATATAGCGCATGGTATTGCGGATCTTGCGGTACACTTCTGCCACGTGCTTGATGATCTTGTCGGAAATACGGACATCGCCCTTGTAGTCAGCGGACGATACCCACAGGCGGACAATATCGGCACCGTAATCCTTGATGATATCCTGCGGAGCCACGGTATTGCCCAGGGATTTACTCATCTTGCGGCCTTCCCCATCAAGGACATAGCCATGGGTCAGGACAGCCTTGTACGGTGCCTGGTCCATGGTGGCCACACTGGTCAGCAGGGACGACTGGAACCAGCCTCTGTGCTGGTCGCTGCCTTCGAGGTACATATCGGCCGGCCAGCGCAGTCCGTCAAAGAATTTCAGGACAGCCCGATGGGACGAACCGGAGTCAAACCATACGTCCATGATATCCGATTCCTTGCGGAAATGCGTACCGCCGCACTTGGCGCATTGGGTACCGGCCGGCATCAGTTCCTCTGCCGGATGGGCCCACCAGGCATCACTGCCTTCTTTCTCGAAGATCCTGGCCAGGTAATCAATGGTTTCCGGCGTAATCAGGGGTTCACCACAATCCTCGCAGTAGAAGATCGGGATAGGAACGCCCCAGACACGCTGACGGGAAATGCACCAGTCATGACGGTCCGCCACCATATTATGGATACGGGCTTCACCCCAGCTGGGGATCCACTGTACATCATTGGCAATGACATCAAGGGCGCGCTGACGGAACCCGTCAACGGAAGCAAACCATTGCTCGGAAGCACGGTAAATGATGGGGTTCTTGCAGCGCCAGCAATGGGCGTACTGGTGATGGATATTCTTCTTGCCAAGCAGGCAGCCGGCTTCGGCCAGGTGCTTGATGACCAGTCCGTTGCTGTCAAAGACGAATTTGCCCTTCAAAAGCTCGCCGGCTTCGTCCGTATAGCAGCCCTTCTCATCAACGGGGCAGAGAATCGGCAGCTTGTATTTCAGGCCCGTCAGATAGTCGACGTCGCCGTGGCCAGGAGCCGTGTGTACCGCACCGGTACCGGTTTCCAGGTCAACATAGTCGGCCAGGCAGACCAGGGACTTGCGATGGTTGTATTCCGGGAAAGGATGTTCACATTCCATGTATTCCATGTCCCGGCCCTTGGTAACGCCCAGGACAGGACCGAAGGTGATGCCGCATTCCTCGGATACCTTCCCGATCAGGTCCTTGGCCAGGATGAGGACTTCCCCATTGTATTCCACCCAGGCATATTCAAAATCAGGGTTGATGGCAATGGCCACGTTGGCAGGAATGGTCCAGGGGGTCGTCGTCCAGACAAGCATATAGGCCTTTTTGTTCCTGGCCGCCTCCGGCGTCATGTCCTTATCCTTGACAAGGGGCATCTTGACATAGATGGTCGGGGTCTTCTGGTCAGCATATTCAATTTCAGCTTCCGCCAAGGCCGTTTCGCAATGAGGGCACCAGTAAACCGTTTTCTTGCCCTTGTAGATGTATCCTTTATGGGCCATTTCGCCAAAGACGCGGATCTGTTCAGCCTCAAAGGCATGGCGCATCGTGATATAAGGATGCTCCCAGTCGCCGAGGACGCCGAGGCGCTTGAACCCTTCGCGCTGGATATCGATCCACTTCAGGGCATATTCCCGGCACATCTTGCGCAGTTCCAGTGCAGTCAGCTTATGGCGGTCCACACCGGTCGCTTTCAGGCAGGCATGTTCAATGGGCATGCCGTGCGTGTCCCAGCCGGGAACATAAGGAGTGTCAAAGCCCCTGGCATATTTGTATTTGATGATGATGTCCTTCAGGACCTTGTTCAGGGCATGACCCATATGGATCTTGCCGTTGGCATAGGGAGGGCCATCATGCAGAATGAATTTTTTATGGCCGGCATGGCGTTCCAGCTTCTTTTTATAAATCTGATTCTTTTCCCAGAAATCCAGGAAACCCGGTTCACGCGTCGGCAACCCGGCACGCATGGGGAAATCGGTTTTCGGAAGATTCAGCGTGCTTCCGTACCCTTCGTTTTCCTTCGTCACCACAATACACCTCCAAAAAAATAAGTCCCGTCCCCGCGAAGGGACGGGACAAGTAACCCGTGGTACCACCCTTATGACAGGACTGGCCTGCCACTTTCGTATGAGATAACGTTCATAACACGGACCGTTCTACTCCTGTTTCGACGGCCGGCTCCGGAGTGATCTTCCTTTCCGTGTCCTCCTGCCCGGGCTTCCACTGTCCCCGAATCGCTGAACCGGCCACAGAACCTACTGTCTCCTTCATTGCCTTTCACAATGTACTTTCCTATTATACACTGCAAGGAAGGGGGCGTCAATGAGTTTACCGCCTCGGATTTTCACGGGGAAAACAGGGCCGCCCGCTGTCCCGGCGCCCAGGGGCCAGCCCCATCCCGGCTTGACAGTTTTGTTGTAATATTATATATTACATTTATGGATCAAGGAACGGGGGGATCCCCTTCCTGACCGGATCCGATTGATCCATACGGCAATTGGGAAAGGAGTTTTACCATGAAGGAGATACGTGATGTCGTGAACCGCTATATCGCGGCCATTCATACCCAGGATCCACAGGAATTCCGTTTGCTCTGGACCGGAACGGGTACGGATACCCTGATTTCTGTCGCCACGGAGTATCGGGGCATCGATTCCATCGTATCGGATTTTTTACAGGGAAGCATCCGGAAAAAATACGCAGAAATTACCCTGGTGCCGGAGGAGACTCCTGAAATCCGCTGCCTGGACAGGGAAACGGCACTGGTCATTTTCCGTTATCATACCGAATGCATCAAACGGGACGATCATACGCCCTTTGGCATCAGCGGGGTTGAAACCCAGGTCCTGAAATGCCTTGACGGGCAGTGGAAACTGTGCCACGTCCACTATTCCAAAAAATAAAGGACCTGTCCCCAGGGAACAGGTCCTGACTTTCTTCCGCAGGATCTTGCCGCGTTTCCATTGCGGTCACGCCTTACCGGCTTTTGCCTCCGCCCCGGCAAACAGCAGGATTCCCGCTGCCACGGCTACATTCAGGCTTTCCGCAGGCCCATACATGGGAATTTTCACCCGTTGATTGGCTTTTTCCAACAGGAACGGGGAAACCCCTTCGGCTTCGCTGCCCATGATGAGTACCGTTTTTGGAGGCCACCGGAGAGCCGGCAGGCTGACAGCTCCCCTGAGATCCGTGGCAAGGAGCGTCCATTCCTTGTCTTTTGACCACGCCACCAGTGCCGCTTCGCTGACGCCCGTAAAAACGGGGATATGGAACAGGTTTCCCATGGCAGAACGCACGACCTTGGGATTATACAAATCGACCGTATCCTGCAGCAGTACAACGCCTTCCGCCCCGGCGGCGCAGGCGGTCCGGATCATGGTGCCCACGTTGCCCGGGTCATGGATCTGATCCAGAACCAGCACCAGGCCCTTTTCCGGTTCAAACGTTTCCAGTTCCCGCTCCCGCAGCCGCACCAGGGCCGCAAGGGACTGGGGGTCTTCCGTGGCACAGATACGCCCCATGACCGCTTCCGTAACTTCATAATAAGGAAGACGCGATTCGGCCGCTTCCGTTTCCCAACCGGCAGGCAGTTTGGTAAAGAAATAAGCAGCCACCTCCCAGTCGGATTTTCGTACTTCCTCGACCGCCCGGGTCCCTTCTACCAGGAAAAGGCCTTCCCGCTGGCGGTATTTTTTTTGCTTCAGCGACGCTGCCCTTTTGACCGTATCATTTTTCAGTGACGTAATGGTTTGGATCATAACGTTTCCCTCAGTTGGTTGATGGATTCCTGCGTACCGATGACGACCAGGACATCCTTTTCCTGCAGCGGTTTATGGGGGTCCATGCTGATCTCGGTTTCCTTGTTGGGGTGCCGGATGGCAACGATGTTCACTCCGTAGCGGCGGCGCACATCCAGCTCAATCAGGTTCTTCCCCACGGCCTGGGGCGGTGTATCCAGCTCAACAAGGGCTACGTTGTCCGACAGTTCCACAAAATCAAGAATGTTCGTATACCCCAGGTTGTGACCGACGCGGCGGCCCATATCCCGTTCCGGGAAAATGACCGTCGTTGCCCCGATTTTCTTCAGCATCTTGCCATGGATCGGATTGGAAGCCTTGGCCACGATCTTGTGCAGGCCTGCCTCCTTGAGGAGCATGCAGCACAGCAGGCTCGGCTCCAGGTCCCCGATGGCAATGACGGCGGCATCGAAGTTCCGGATGCCCAGGCTCCTGACCACGTTTTCGTCGATGCTCTCGCTGAGTACGACATGGGTCAGCTTGTCGGCCATATCCTGCACCACTTCTTCATTATTATCAATGCCCAGGACCTCATGGCCCATTTCCACAAGGGTTGCCGCCACGGAGGATCCGAAACGGCCAAGGCCCCAGACGACAAATTGTTTCTTTTTGTTCATTCCTATCTTCCTCGCTATCTGCACGTTCTCATCCAATGAGGATCTTTTCTTCCGGATACCGGACCAGGGACGGTTGCTTCCGGACGGTCAGGGCCATGGCAAAGGTCATGATGCCCACGCGGCCGGCATACATGGACAGGGCAAGGATCAGCTTGCTTCCCGTACAGATATGCTGGCTCAGTCCCGTCGAAAGGCCAACCGTAGCATAGGCGGACGTAACCTCGAACATGGCATTGAGAAAATTGACGTCTTCCAGGCAGGTAATCCCGATAACGGCCAGGAACATCCAGGTAATTGACAGGGTCGTTATGGCAAAGGCCCGGAAAATCGTGTCATGATCGATCCGGCGGCCAAAAATGACGCATTCCGGTTCCTGTTTCAGCACCTGCCGAGTCGAAAGGACCAGGACCGCCGCGGTCGTCGTCTTGATGCCGCCGCCCGTGGATGCCGGGGACGCCCCAATGACCATCAGCATGATCATGAGCAGCATCGTCGACACCCGCAGCTCGTTCAGGTCCACCGTATTGAAGCCCGCCGTACGCGTGGATACGGATTGGAAGAAACTGGCCAGCCATTGCTGCGACGAGGTCAGCTGGCCCAGCGTCCCAGCATTATCAAATTCCATCAGTTTTATGAGGACTGTCCCAATGACGAGCAGCAGGACCGTCGTCGCCAGGGTCAGCTTACTGTGCAGGTGGAGCCGGGAAAAATTCTTTTTTTCCAGGACATCCGTCATCACGGTAAAACCGATACCGCCCAGGATGATGAGGATACTGATGATCCCATTGACCCAGGGATCGGTTACGTAGGCCGTGAGGCTGCTGTAATGGCCGAAAAGGTCAAAACCGGCATTGCAAAAGGCAGAAATCGCGTGCCAGTATCCATAATAGATGCCCTTCAGCCCGTACAGCGGATAGAACCGTACGGCCAGCAGGGTTCCAAACAATCCTTCCACGGAAGCCGTGTATTTGGCCACCCGCAGGCACATGCGGACCACACCGGACATATCGTTCTGGTTCAGGGACGCCTGGATAATCATGCGGTCCTGCAGGTTGATACGCCGTCCCATGGCCACGGAAAACAGGGTAGCAAAAAGCATGAGCCCCAGCCCGCCCAATTGGATGAGGGCAATCAGGACAATCTGTCCGAACAGGGAAAAATAGGTTCCCGTATCAACGACCACCAGGCCCGTGACGCAGGAGGCCGACGTTGCCGTAAAAAGGGCATCCACAAAGGCCATCCATTGCCGGTCCTGATGGGAAATCGGCAGCATGAGCAGCACCGTGCCTGTAAGGATCAGCCCCACAAAGGTCAGTGCCACGACCTGGGAAGGAGAAAAACGCATGCCTCGTTTCAAGGATGATTACCTCCGAATCATATCCGGCGAAATATCAGCAAGGGAAGCGGCACCGCACATCTCCATGGTATCCTTCAATTCGGCACCCAGTTTGGCCGTAAGGCAGGCAACGCCTTCCTTGCCGCCGCCATAAACCGCGCTGACAAAGGGCCGGGCAATGAGGACGCCGTCCGCTCCCATGGCAAGGGCCTTGAATACATCCACGCCGGTACGGATCCCGCCGTCAACGAGGATCTTGACCTGCCTGCCCACCGCCGCGGCAATTTCCGGCAGGACTTCGGCCGTTGCCGGGCTCTGGTCCAGGACACGGCCTCCGTGATTGGAAACCACAATGGCATAGGCACCGGCTTCTGCCGCCTTGATGGCGCCCTTTACGCTCATGATGCCCTTTACAATGAAAGGACGTTCCGTCATGGCAATGATTTCCGCCAGTTCCGCAGTCGATTTGCTGCCCGCCGGGGGAACAAAGTTCTTCAGGAAAGGCAGTCCCGCTGCATCGACATCCATGGCAACGGCCAATGCCCCGGAGGCCTTGACCAGTTCCATTTTTTCTTCAATCATCTGTTGGTTCCAGGGTTTGACCGTCGGAACCCCCAATCCTCCGCAGGCCTTGATGGCATCGGTAGCGCCCTTCATGACCTGGGGATCCATGCCATCACCGGTAAAGGCCATGATTCCGGCCTCGGCACAGCCCGGCACCAGCTGGGCATTATAGGTAACGTCATTGTATTTGTCACTGTAATGCATGGCCACCGCTCCCACCGGGCCGGCAAAGAACGGATAGGCGAAGGAATGGCCGAACATCGTAAGGGTGGTATCGGTTTCCCTTTTTTCGCACAGGGTATCCATGACCACGCGCACTTCCTGCCAGGCATGATAGTTGCGAATGGCCGTATCCCCTACGCCCTTGGCGCCGGGACCAGGAATCGTATTACGGCAGGCTACGCCGTTGCAGATGGGGCAGCCATGGCACTTGCCAAGGCATTTTCTTGCATTTTCCATCAATTCTTTATAATCCATGAAACAGATCCTCCCATTCTTTTGTATGAACTGAGTCCATTATAACACCGACGGACGGATATCAGAAAGGCAGAGGGCAAAAATAGCCGTCAAAACAGCTTTCCCTAAAAGAAACAAAGGCACTGCCCCTGCCGCTGTCGCGTCTTGCTGCGGTCGTCGGGGGTCCGTCAGCGGCAGCCAGGAAAAAGAAAAACGTCCCGCGCCGGAAACCAGCGAAGAACGTTTTCCGTTGTATCCTGCAGGAAAAGGCTTCAGCGGCCCAGACGTCCGCGGAAATCCTCGTAGCCAAAGTGGCAGAGCCGCTCCAGTTCCCCGTTTTCGTGCCATACATAAATATCCGGCAGGGGCATTCCATTGAAGGTATTGTTCTTGCAGGTGGTATAAATGGCCATATCACCGAACAGGAGCAGGTCCCCCACATGGAGCGGCCGGTCAAAGCTATAATCACCGATGATGTCACCGGACAGACAGGTCGGTCCGCCCAGGCGCCAGGTATATTTTTTCCGGCCTGCATCGGCGGCTCCATACAGCGGCGGCCGATAGGGCATTTCAATGACATCGGGCATATGGCAGGCTGCGCTGGTATCCAGGATGGCAAGCCGGGTATCGCCGTTCTGGAGGGTATCCAGTACCCGGCAGGCCAGGTAGCCCGCATCAAGGGCACAGGCCTCGCCAGGTTCGAGGTAGACCTGGACATTCCATTTTTCCCGGGCCCGTACCAGGCACGCTTCAAGGAGGTCCATGCGGTACCCGCTGCGGGTGATATGGTGCCCGCCGCCCATATTGAGCCATTTCATGCCGGAAAGGATATCGCCGAACCGTTCCTCCACCGCGTCCAGGGTTTCCGCCAGTGCGTCGGCATCCTGCTCACAGAGGGTATGGAAATGAAGGCCGTCCAAAAGGCCCGTAAGTTCCGGCGTCATGGCGGCATCCCATTGGGCCCTTGTCGTTCCAAGCCGGCTCCCCGGCGCGCAGGGGTCATAGATTTCATGGCCTTCCTGGGTGGAACATTCGGGGTTGACCCTGAGACCGATTTCCTTCCCCGCTGCCTTGGCACGCCGGCCAAAACGGGCCAGCTGGGAGGGTGAATTGAATACAATATGGTCCGCGTATTTCAGGATTTCATCGAACGCGTCGTCCCGATAAGCCGCCGAAAAGACATGGACCTCCTTGCCAGGCATCTTTTCGGCCCCCAGCCGGGCTTCGTAGAGGCCACTGGCTTCCGTTCCGGCCAGGTACGGAGCCAGGACAGGAAAAAGGTCATAGTTGGAAAACGCTTTTTCCGCCAGAAGGACGCGGCATCCGGTGCGCCGGGCCAATCCGGCCAGGATTTCCCCGTTTTGACGCAGCCCTCGTTCGTCCAGGATATAACAGGGCGTCGGGAGGGTACCAAAAAGGGACGAAGGGTCCTTTTGTGCCAAGCCTTTAAAAGGCGCTGCCTGCATCATTATGGTACGAGGACCGGTTTTTCATTGATGCGGCGCGGCAGGCCGTATTTGTCGAGGGCATCGAGGAACGGATCCGGATCCATTTCATCCACCGTGTAGACGCCGGGTTTCTGCCATTTTCCCGTAAGCATCATGAGGGCCCCGCACATAGCCGGAACGCCCGTGGTATAGCTGACGGCCTGGCTGCCAACCTCGCGGTAGCACGCCTGATGGTCACAGACATTATAGATATACCAGGTCTTGTCCTGTCCGTCCTTTTTCCCCGTAAAGATGCAGCCGATATTGGTCTTTCCCTTTGTGCGGGGGCCCAGGCTGGCGGGATCCGGCAGCAGGGCCTTGAGGAACTGAATGGGGACAATCTGATGGCCTTCATATTCGATGGGCGTCGTGGACAGCATGCCCACATCTTCCAGGCAGCGCATATGATCGAGATAGCTCTGTCCAAAGGTCATGAAGAAACGGATCCGTCTGACCCCGGGAATGGTCTGGGCCAGGCTTTCGATTTCCTCATGATGGAGAAGATACATGTCCTTCTCCCCTACCTGGTCGAAATTGTATTCCCGTTTGATGCTCATCGCCGGGATTTCCACCCAGTGACCATTTTCCCAGTAGCTGCCGGGAGCGGACACTTCCCGCAGGTTGACTTCCGGGTTGAAGTTGGTGGCAAAGGCATAGCCGTGGTCACCGCCGTTGCAGTCCAGGATATCGATGGTCTCGATGCGGTCAAATTCATGTTTCCTGGCATAGGCACAATAGGCCTGGGTAACGCCCGGGTCGAACCCGCATCCCAGGAGGGCCATGAGACCGGCCTCCTCAAATTCCTGACGATAGGCCCACTGCCAGCTGTAATCGAAATAAGCAGAAAAACCGGCTTCCTTGCAGCGCTTTTCATAAATGGCACGCCACTGGGGATCATCCGTATCTTCCGGCTCATAATTGGCCGTATCCATGTAGTTGACGCCGCAGGCCAGGCAGGCATCCATAATGGTCAGGTCCTGATAAGGCAGGGCAATGTTCATGACCAGTTCCGGCTTGACTTCCTTGATAAGTGCAATCAGCTGGTTCACGTCATCGGCATCGACCTGGGCCGTCGTAAGCTTCGTCTTTGTCTTTCCCTTCAGTTTTTCAACCAGGGCATCGCATTTGGATTGGGTACGGCTGGCAATGCACAGTTCCGTAAACACATCACTTACCTGGCAGCATTTTTGGATGGCAACGGAAGCAACACCACCGCAGCCAATTACGAGGACTTTACTCATTTGCTTCACTCCTTATCCTATGATTCGCATCGGTACCGGGACCGACGATCACTGATTTTCAATCCGACAGGGCCAGCAGCAGTTCCCGCACGACCTTGCAGGCCAGTGCCGTGGACGCTCCGCTGGCATCGAGCATGGGGGCCAGTTCGTTGACATCGGCCGCCACCACACGGGTCCGGCAGGCCTTGGTCATGGCCTGCAGCAGTGCAGGGAACCATACGCCGCCGGCTTCCGGGGTTCCCGTTCCTGGAAAGGCAGCGGGATCCAGGCAGTCCAGGTCAATCGTAAGATAAACCGGTACCTGCTTTGCCTCCAGGGTCCTGACCACCTCATCGAGGCCTTCAAATCCGAACGGGTGCAGGTCCGTGTGTTTTCTTGCAAAACGGAATTCGTCCCGTTCCCCGCTGCGAATGCAGAATTGATGGATCCGGCCGTCACCGATCAGGTCGTGGCACCGGCGCAGTACGCAGGCATGGCTGAGTTTGGCACCCAGGTAATCATTCCGCAGGTCCGCATGGGCATCAAAATGAAGGATATGAAGGTCCGGCCATTTCTTGACGGCAGCCCGGACAGCCCCCAGGGTCACCAGGTGCTCCCCGCCCAGCAGCAAAGGAAGTTTTTCATCCGCCAGGATGCGGGCAGCCCGTTTTTCGATATCGTTCAGGGCCATTTCGGAGCTGCCGAAGCAAAGTTCCAGGTCGCCGCTGTCAAAGATATAGGCATCTTCCAGGTCCTTATCCTGATACGGGCTGTAGGTTTCCAGGCCGAAGCTTTCGTGGCGAATGGCCGCTGAGCCAAACCGGGCACCGGGGCGGAAACTGGTGGTTGAATCGAAGGGAGCCCCAAAAATGACAATGCGGGCCTCCTCATACGGGGTATCACAGGCCAGGAAGGTTTCCACGTTTCTTTCCAGCATTATTTTTCCACCTCCCGCAGCATCTCTTCCAGAAAGGCCGGAAGCCAGAAGGATCCGATATGAAGGCGTGTCGTGTAATACCGGGTATGAAGATGCAGCTTTTCCCAGGCCTCCGCATTCAGGTCATTGATGGGATGGTATTTCTTGCTGGCAAAACCAAAGAGCCAGTAGCCGGCTGCATAGGTCGGGATATGGGCCTGGTAGACCTTGCTGATGGGGAAGGTGCTGGCAATGCGCTGATGGCTGCGCTGCATGGCAATGGCATCTTCCTTGTAGAAAGGACTTCCCTGCTGATTGACCATGATGCCGTCGGGCCGCAGGGCGTGATAGCAGCTTCCGTAGAATTCCCTGGTAAAGAAGCCTTCTGACGGACCGAAAGGATCCGTGGAATCCACGATGATCAGGTCGTATTCCTCTTCACAGCCCCGGATAAATTTCAGGGCATTTTCAAAATAGGTATGGACACGGCTGTCATCAAGGCGACAGGCGTTTCCCGGCAGGTAATCGCGACAGGCTTCCACGACGGCGGGATCCATTTCCACCAGGTCAATGTTCTCTACCCGGTCATACCGCGTCAACTCGCGCACGACACCGCCATCACCGGCACCGATGACCAGGATATCCCGGCAGTTCTGATGGACCGCCATGGGAACGTGGGTAATCATCTCGTCGTAAATGAATTCATCCCGTTCCGTCAGCATGACATTCCCGTCAAGCGTCAGGACCCGGCCAAATTCCGGGGTTTCAAAAATATCGATCTGCTGGAATTCACTTTTCCGGGAATAGAGATGCCGGTTCACACGGATGCTGTGTTTCACATCGGGCGTGTGAAATTCACTGAACCAAAATTCCATAGGTTTCCTCCTCATTGCGGTCGGGTCCCGTCTGTCGGGAACCGGCCATGCTAGGCCATGACGTTGATGGAATTAAGATCCGGATCTTCCGATCCCGTCATGCTGCAGCCTTTTTCCTTGGCATACCGGATATGCTCCAGGATTTCATCGGTAATGCGTTCCCCCGGAGCCAGGATGGGAATCCCCGGCGGATAGCACATGACAAACTCCGTGCAGACGCGGCCTGCACTGGCTTCCAGCGGCACACTGACCTTGTCGGCATAGAATGCCTCCTGGGGACTGTTGACGACAACCGGTTCCACGTATTCCTGGGTCAGCATACCCGCCGGGTCCTTCTGGTAATGCCGGCGGATTTCCGCCAGGGCACTGACCAGGCGCTCCAGTTCCTGGATCCGGTCCCCCATGGACAGATAGGCCAGGATGTTTCCAATGTCGCCGAATTCAATCTGGATATCATATTCATCCCGGAGAATATCGTAGACTTCGATACCGGCGAGCCCGATATCGAGGGTATGGACGCTCAGCTTGGTACTGTCAAAATCAAAGACCGAGTCCCCGTTCATGAGCTCCCGGCCAAATGCATAATACCCGCCGATGGCATTGATTTCCTGACGGGCGTATTCCGCCATATCCACGACCTTATGGAAGATCTCATGCCCGTGCAGCGCCAGGTGGCGGCGGCTGATATCAAGACTGGACATAAGCAGGTAGCTCCCCGACGTGGTCTGTGTCAGGTTAATGATCTGCCGGACGTAGCCGGCATGAATGGAAGGCCCTGTCAGCAGAAAACTGGACTGGGTCAGGCTGCCTCCGCTCTTGTGCATGGATACGGACGCCATGTCGGCACCGGCGGCCATGGCCGAAACCGGCAGCCCGTTGCCGAAATAGAAGTGGGTTCCGTGGGCTTCATCAGCCAGGCATTTCATGCCGGCCTGATGCGCCATCTCGACGATGGCCCGCAGGTCACTGCAGACCCCGTAATAGGTGGGATTATTGACAAGCACCGCCACGGCATCGGGATTTTCAGCGATGGCCCGGGCCACCTGGTTCCGCTTCATGCCCAGGGAAATGCCAATCCGCTGATCCACTTCCGGATTGACATAGACCGGAATGGCGCCGCAAAGGACGAGGGCGTTGATGACACTCTTGTGGACATTGCGGGGCAGGATAATCTTGTCGCCCCGCTTGCAGACACTGAGGACCATGCTCTGGACCGCGCTCGTTGTCCCGCCCACCATAAGGAAGGCATGGGCCGCCCCGAAGGCCTCAGCGGCAAGATTCTCGGCATCACGAATGACCGAGACCGGATGGCACAGGTTGTCCAGCGGCTTCATGCTGTTTACGTCAACACCGACACACTGCTGCCCCAAAAAAGCCGTCAGTTCCGGGTTGCCCCGTCCCCGCTTATGGCCGGGCACATCAAAGGGTACCACCCGCATTTCCCGGAACCGCTGAAGGGCCTCATAAATCGGCGCCCGTTCCTGCGATTTCCGTACTTTACTGTCTTTCAAGCCATACACCCCCATTCGAAAAACCAGGATAACCCCGGCCAATGGCTGCCATCCCTTTACAGGAAATCCCATTGGCTTCCTTTTCACTGGCTCTTCACTGCTTCCTTTACGGACCGGATTCCGGTCGCACCAGGCATCCCTGCCGCCAGTTCCCGCAACTGGACAGGGCCAACAAAAAACGCAAGCCGTGCGTTCTGCACAACTTGCGTTTCTGCTGTTTTCCATTGAAAGATGCCTCCTGGCACCGCTGAAAACGGCGAGATTCGATACTCAGAGTCTATATAGCAAATTATACTTTTACTACTCCTATTGATCGGTTTGCAAGCGTGCAGTTCCATGCACATTTCGGTTATGAAGTAACCAACTCTTGAAAACTGAGCCTGTGGCTCAATCAATAAGGCAGCAGCATGGCTGCCAGTCGGCAGTGGACCCGGCTGTCCGTATGGCCTTGACCTTTACGGAAATCTTCCGTAAAAGTGGTCCCGTACAAAATGCTTTGAAAAGACTCGTTTTTCTCACCTTTTCAAAATCATAGAAATAGTAACATATCAGGATAGGACTGTCAAATGGTTTCCCCGTTGACGAAAATCCGGTGATTCCTTAAGTTCTCCGGCCTCTGGAAATGCTGCTGAAAAGCCATCAACGAGCTTTTCAAAAAAAACATCCCCTAAATCAATCGCTTCTGGTATAATTAAATTACGAACATATGTTTGTTTTATAATTTTTCCCGAGGGGGGATTTCCTGTGCTGATCCGCAAAAAAATCCGCAATGCCAGAAACATGGCCCTGTTTACAGCGGTCCTGGATACTTGGGACCATTCCGTTACCTTTGAATTTCAGACCGTGAAGGGAAAGGCGACCATTCGCCTCAGCGAAGTACTGCACCAGATTGCCGATGCGCGGGGACGGATTGAATATAAGCCCTGAGCCCCTGCCCTGCCATCGGGCCCTTTCCCGGGGATGCAAAAAACCGGCCGGCCATCCTTACGGACAGCCCGCCGGTTTTGGTTACTCTTCCTTGTCCCGAGGACGGTTATACCATTCCGTGACTTTTGCATTGTAATATTCGGCTTCTTTCTTTTCCCGCCAATGGTCGCGGTCATCGCAGATGGCAAGCATTTCATCGGCAATGTCCTCCGCCGAGCCAGGCTGGTTGTTGGCCACATAATTGGCAAGGCGGCGAATGGCTTTTTCCGTGCCCAGATTGGCGGCCAAAAGCTGTCCGAATTCAGCCGGATAGCCGAGTTTTGTGACTTCCTTCACAAGAACGCCGGTCCAGTATTCGATTTCATTTCCCATGAAAAGGCCTCCTTCCCTGTTTTCCCGTCACTTCCCAAAAGCCTTGCCAGATCGGCAGAAGCAGCGGTCAGCCCTTGGCCTGCCAGGTCCTCGGATAGAAGAGGATCAGCATGGGCAGCAGCTCCAGGCGCCCCGCCAGCATATCAAAGATGAGGACCAGCTTGGAAAGAGGGCTGTAGGCCGCAAAGTTACGGCTCGGCCCGACGGCATCAAGGCCCGGGCCAATGTTGTTCAGCGTGGCTGCCACGGCGGTAAAGTTCGTGGTAAAGCTGAAATTGTCCAGGCTGATGACCAGAATGGAAAGGGCAAAGATCAGGAAATAGCTCGTCAAATATACATAAAGGGAAACCAGGATCTTTTTATCGACAATTTTTCCGTCCAGGCGAATGCACTGCACGCCATGGGGATGAAGGAGCTGCCGCAGTTCTTCCTGGATGGACTTGATGACCAGGACCACGCGGCTGACCTTGACGCCCCCGCCGGTACTGCCGGCACAGGCGCCGACTACCATGAGGGCCACCAATACGGTCTTGGAGAAGCTGGGCCACAGGTCAAAGTCAACCGTACTGAACCCGGTTGTGGTCATGATGCTGCCGACCTGGAAAAAAGCTGCCCGCAGGGCTTCTTCCATGGTAAGGAACCGCGGATGGATCTGCCAGGCGATGGAAAGGCCGGCCACGAGGATAATCAAAAGATAGGCCCGGATCTCCTCAAACTGGAAGGCGGCTCGAAAATGAAAGGTCAGGAACAGGTAGTAGAAACTGAAATTGACGCCAAAGGCAATCATGAAAAAGGTGATGACCCACTGCTGGAACGGCGTATAGGACGCGCAGCTGTCATTAAGGACGCCGAACCCGCCGGTACCGGCCGTTCCGAAGGTGATGCACAGGTTATGGAACCAGTTCATGCCGGAAAAAGCCAGGATGGCAATCATCAGCAGGGTCATGCCAAGATAGATACGATACAAAACAATCGCTGTATTCTTTACGCGGGGGACGAACTTGGAAACATCCGGTCCCGGGCTTTCCGCCTTCATCAGGTTGATCTGCGTGCCGCCGCTGCTCGAAGGGATCATCATAAGGATAAATACCAGCACGCCCATGCCGCCGATCCAGTGGGAAAAACTCCGCCAGAACAGGCTGGTGTGGGACATGGTTTCCACTTCCGCCAGGATGGATGACCCCGTCGTGGTGAATCCGGAAACGATTTCAAACAGGGCGTTCAGATAGGAAGGGATTTCGCCTGTCAGGACAAAGGGAATGGCCCCATACAGGGACAGGACGACCCAGGAAAGCCCCACCGAAACAAAACCTTCCCGCTGATAAATGGCGGGGTTCTTGATGTGTTTCAGGGACAGGGCCCATCCGGCTGCAATGGCCACGAGGCCCAGGACCAGATAGACAAACCCCTGTTTTTCCCCGTAGGCCACGGCAATGATGCATGGCAGCAGCATGAGCAGTCCTTCCGTCCGCAGGACCCACGATAGAATACGCCCGATCACAGCATAATTCATGGTGCTCTACGCCTCCGTCATTTGAGAATGTTATAGATATCGTGGAACCCGAGATGCGTCGTAATCACGATGACGGAGTCCCCCACCATGAATTCATCCTGGCCGCCAGGAATAATGAGCTTGCCATTGCGTACAATTCCGGCAATGATGATGCCTTCCTTGATTTTCATATCCACCAGTTTCTGGCCGGTAACAAGGGATTCCTTATCAATATAGAATTCCATGGCTTCCACGCGGCCGTTCAGGAGACGGTACAGGGTTTCCACATTGGACTCCATACTGTTGCCGGCAGCCCGTACATACTGCACGATTTTCTGTGCCGTTATTTCCTTCGGATTGATGACACTGTCCAGTTTCAGGGAATCGATGAGTTCCCCGAAATCAACGTGGTTGAGCTTGGTAACCACTTTCTTCTTGACCCGGTTCATGACATAGAGGGAAAGGATGGCGTTGACTTCGTCAATTCCCGTGCAGGCGACAAAGCCATCCATGTTTTCCAGGTGTTCCTCATCAAGCAGTTCCCGGTCCGTCCCATCCCCGCAGTCGACCGTGACACCGGGCAGTTCACTGACCAGTTCCTCACAGCGCTTCATTTCCTTTTCAATGATGGTGACATTGATCCCGCGGGATTTCAGGAGTTTGGCCAGATAATAGGAAGTCGCG
Source organism: uncultured Acidaminococcus sp. (assembly GCA_902796945.1). Classification (GTDB taxonomy): domain Bacteria; phylum Bacillota; class Negativicutes; order Acidaminococcales; family Acidaminococcaceae; genus Acidaminococcus. The sequence goes on along the minus strand of CADBQR010000110.1, from coordinate 4,142 downwards.
CCGCCGCCGACAATCATGACATTTTCCGCCTTGTTGGTCTTAACGCCAATCTTACGGAAGAATTCCTCCACATCACTGGGCATGGCCATGATGGTCAGGACGTCGCCGCTGTTGATAACCGTATCCCCGTTGGGGACGATGATTTCATTGTTGCGTTCAATAATGCAGACAAGCAGGTTATTCGTGGTCAGCTGGGCGACCTGTTTCAGGGAAATGCCAATCAGCATGGACCGGGTCGGCACCCGGAAGCGCAGCATATCAATGCGGTCCTTGGCAAAGCTGAAGATATCGATGGCCGTCGGGAAATTGAGCAGGCGGGTCATTTCCTTGGCCGCCTCCAATTCCGGATTGATGGTCATGGAAAGGTTCAGTCCCTTTTGCAGGAAATTCCGTTCCTCCGAATAATGGGGACTGCGCACACGGGCAATGGTGTGGCATTTTTCATTGTTCAGTTTGGCAATGACACAGGTCAGCAAGTTGACCTCGTCGCTTTCTGTGACGGCAATGAGCATATCCGTATGCTTCAGGTCAGCCTGGCTCAGGACATTGAAGCTGGACCCATTTCCGACGATGCCCATCACATCGTAGTTGGTGGAAATATTATGGACCAGTTCGGCCTTCGTATCGATGACCGTCACGTTATTGTTTTCCTTGATCAGCTGGGTGGCAATACTCCTGCCGACTTTTCCGCAGCCTACGACAATAATCTGCATGGTACAACTCCCTCTTGTTCCCAAAAATGAAAGGTGTCCGGGAAACCAACGGCTGAACGGCGCTGGATCAAGCCTGGTCCTCCCAACCCACTTTCATTTCAATCGTAATCCTTATTATACTACTGAATGACACCGATATGCCACATTTTGTTTCTTTTTTTACAATCATTTACTGAACCTTCACGAAACCAGGGACAGGAAGCGAGGAAACGGCAGAAACGCAGAAAGCACCGATTTTTTTACTTTTTCTCCCCCTCCTGCCCAAAATTACGATAAAATAGAACCAGAATGACCCTTTGCCAGGGAACCAGAAAGAGGAGAATCACGCTATGGACCAAGGAACAACCAAATACTATGCCAGGGGCGCCATCCTGCTGACCATCGGGGTCCTTTCCCAGCAGCTGCGCCTTCTCATTCCGCTGCCGCCGGTCATCATGACCCTGGTCATCGGGACCCTGGTCAACACGGTACTGATGCTGGGGGCCCGCTATACAAGCCGGACCATCTGCCTGATGATGGCCTTTGTCATGCCGCTGATTGCGTTCTTGCAGGGACATCTTGCAACGGCCTTCATGATTCCCGTTGTCTTTTGCGGCAATGCCCTCTATGCCCTTCTGGGCTGCCGGCAGCCGCAGCCGCTCACACTGCTTCTGACCGCACCGATTGCCAAGGCGGCAGCCATGGCAGCAGGCTATGTCCTCGCAATGCACCTGGTGCATATGCCGGGGTATTTCATTCAGCGTACCCTTCCCCTCTTTGCCGGGATCCAGGCTGCTACCGGTATGACCGGCGTCATGCTGGCCTCATTCATCGCGCGCCGGCAACAGGAACTGGAACGATAGGGAAGCGAAAATTTCCTTTTCCGGTTGGCCTTCCTGCTTTCGACGGAAACAAGGGAACCCTTGTACAAATTCAGCTTTCTTTTCCCCCGCCTCCATACTATAATAATAAAATATGGCACGGAGGACAGTTCCTGCTGCCCGATTCCGTGAACATCGCAGAAGGAGTCTTTATGAAACAGCGGAACACGATTTTTGACAATATGCGGGGCATCTGCATGCTGGGCGTCATTGCCATTCATGTAGGCGACCTCGTGATGGAATCCGGGACGCCCTGGAACTGGATCTACCTATTATGCGAAGTGCTCAGCCGGTACAGTGTGCCGACCTTCTTTTTTATATCCGGGTATGGCCTGTTTTATTCGCATCCCCTGGAGAAACCCCTGGATTACGGTCATTTCCTTGTACGCCGGCTCAAAAGCATCGGTATCCCCTATGTCCTGACCTCGCTTTTTTATCTCCTGATCAGCAGCCTGACCGCGGGCGACCCGGGAATCCTGAGGCCAAAACATATCCTTTTCACGCTGATTTTTGGGCTGGGCTATTATCACATTTATTTCCTTGTCATCCTGATGTGGTTCTATGTCCTGATTCCCCTGTGGCGGCGCCTGATGGCAGCCATGGAAAAGGCAGGGTTGCCCCTTTCCCTGGGCATCCTGGCCATCCTGCAACTGCTTCTTTATCGGGCCAGTGCCCATTTCTGGGCTTATCCACAATGGGTCGTCGATCACCGCTGGATCTACAATCTGTTGCAGTTCCGGCTCAATTATTTCCCGTTCTTTTATCTTTTCGTCTTCCTGCTGGGCGGCGTCATTGCCCGCCATTATGAAACATTCCTGCAGCTTGTTCAAACCAGGAAAAAGCAGCTCACCGTCTTTTTCCTCGCCACGGCGGCAGGCAATACCTTTCTCTTCTATTATGATGTCCTCTGTCGCCGCATGACATTGGAGGATACAACCAATGCCTTACAGCAGCTGAGTACGCCGGGACTCATTTATACCGTCGCCTGCATCCTGTTTTTCAGCAGTATCCTGGAAAAATATCCAGCCGGTTCCCTGAAAGGGTTGGAACGGATTTCAGAACGTTCCTTCCTGATCTACCTGATCCATCCCTTCTTCCTCGACCAGCTGTATTTCAATATTCCCCGTTTCCTCATGCCTTTTGACCATTTTCCCATGCCCCTCTTTTATATACTCCTGGTACTCATTGCCTACGGGGCATCGGAAATCCTGCACCGGCTGATCCGCACGGTCAGGCAAAAGTAAAGGGCCGTATATAGACCACAAGGGCCGCGAAGATTGAAGATTTCAATCTTCGCGGCCCTTCTTCATTTCAATTCTGGCCTGATGTCATCCCATTTCCAAGGAAGCACCCGTTTTTTGGTTCCCGGATTTCTCAGAGGAAAATGGCCAGCACCGGTACCGTCACCAGGCTTGTCAGGGTGGAGACAAAAACGCACTTCGAGGCAAATACTGCATTGGCCCCGTATTTGGCAGCCAGGATGGCCGTCGTCGCCGCAATGGGCATGCCCGTCAAAATGACGGATACGCCGGTAAGGAGGGAATCGGCATGGATAAGCTGCATCCCGGCCAGAAGCATGAGGGGCATGGCAATCTGCCGAACAAAGGAAAGCAGCAGCGCCTTTCCGGACAGAATGGCACGAAGCGGGATATCCGCCAGGATCATCCCCACAAGAACCATGGCCAGAGGCGTCGTGATCTCGCCCAGGGCAGTGATGGCGTGGTCAAGGACCGAAGGCATTTCCATCTGCAGGCCCATACGGAGAAAGCCCAGTTCCACGGCGATGATCCCAGGATTCAGCATGACCATCCTAAAACGCTTCCAGCGGGGTGCCGTCGTAAAAAGGCTGATTCCGGCGCTCCACATCAGGATGCGGGTAGGAATGATAAAAATACTGGCATAGAAGAGCCCTTCCGCCCCATAGCCATGTTCAATCACGGGAAGACCGGCAAAACCGGAATTGCTGACCAATGTGCCGTAGCGCATGATCGGAATTTCATCCCTTTTGCAGAAACGGAAGGCATAATGGCTGATAAAAAGGGACAGCACTTCGACGACGGTGGAAACAATCAGGGTAAAGGTCCCTTTACTCAGGGTATCCCAGTTCAGGGTAAGCCGAAAGGACTGAAAGATCATACAGGGGAGGGTGACAACAATCACGAACTCCGTAAACGCATCGCGGGCACTTTCCTTTAAAATCCCGAACTTACGGCAGCCATAGCCGACCGCCATATATACGAAGAGCAATACCTGAAGGTTCAGCATCTGAAAAAAACGATCCAATCCAATATCACTCCTCGCCATTCACGTTTATTTTTTATTGTACCAAAAGCGGAGCTCAATAGAAAGAAAAAAGAAGGGAAGGAAAACAGGAGGAATTCAAACATCCTGTTACGGAACAGCTGCCGCGGACCCTGCAGGAAAGGCAGCCAACGATAGAAAAGAGGCTGCCAACCCCGGAAACAGCCAGGCCTCCCCAACGAGGCAAAAGAAAAACACCTTACTGCACGCAGCGAGTAAGGTGTTCATCCAACCGGCAGCTTCCTATCCTCCCGGACCGTTTCCAGTC
>CADBQR010000109.1 GCA_902796945.1 uncultured Acidaminococcus sp. | reverse complement strand
GAAAAAAGAAAAACAAGCGGGAAATTATATACCATGAAGCAGACCTGTGAAGAAACCGGGATGGCCTATGAAACCCTTAAATTCTATTGCAACAGCGGTCTCGTGCCGAATGTGAAGCGGGACAGTATCAACCGCCGCGTCTTTGATGAAAAGGATATTGGCTGGATCAAAAGCCTTGTCTGCCTGAAAAACTGCGATATGACCCTGGCGGAGATGAAGGAATATCTTGACCTTTGCCTGAAAGGTCCTTCCAGCATCCCGGAACGAAAAGTCATGTTGGCGGAAAAACGCCGCCTCCTGGTTGAAAAAATGGCCGGTATCCAGGAAGCCATCGACTACATCGACTGGAAACAGAAATTCTACCACGATGTGGAAACGGGGAAGACGGAATACATCAGCAACCTGCTGCCCTGAGCCGGCACACCATGGCTTCGGATGAAAGGCCATGGTGTTTCTTTTTTATTTTTGAAAATTCCTGTTGACAGGGAGCTACTACCGGATGCTACCTTTTTCGTAACGAGACGATTTTCGAGTGACGAGAAAGGAAAAGATCATGAAACAACGGATATTAGGAAAAGACCTTGTCGTATCTTCCATTGGCCTGGGTTGTATGGGCATGAGCCACGCCTACGGGGCACCGCGGGACAAAGCGGCCATGAAGGAGTTGATTGCCCGTGCCGTCGACCTGGGGTACACCCTGTTTGACACGGCGGAAGTCTACGGGACGCCGGAAGCACCCCATGACAATGAGCTCCTCGTAGGGGAAGCACTGAAACCCTATCGGAACCGAGTGGTGATGGCTTCCAAATTCGGTATCCAGTTCCAGCAGGTTTCCGGTGTCAATAAGGAACTGCGTCCCGATGCCCGCCCCGAGACCATCCGGGCTTCCGTGGAGGGCTCCCTGAAACGGCTGCAGACCGATCATATCGACATCTATTACCAGCACCGCCAGGATCCCAACGTTCCGGTCGAGGAAGTGGCCGGTGTCATGCAGGACCTGATCAGGGAAGGAAAAATCCTTCACTGGGGGCTTTCCGAGGTCGATGAGGATGTGATTCGCCGGGCCCATGCCGTATGTCCTGTTACGGCTGTGCAGAACCGGTATTCCATGATGGCCCGCTGGTATGAAAACCTGTTTCCTGTACTGGAAGCCTTGCATATTGGTTTTGTGGCCTTTTCTCCCATGGCAAACGGGTTCCTGTCGGGCAAATACAGCGCTGATTCCACCTTTGACGCGAGGACGGATATGCGCAGCATCATGCCCCAGTTCAAGAAGGAATCCTATGCCCGGAACAAGACCCTGCTGGACATCCTGGCGACGGCGGCCCGCCTGAAAGGGGCCACGCTGTCCCAGATCTCGCTGGCCTGGATGCTCCATAAGAAACCCTGGATTGTTCCCATTCCCGGTACGACCCGTCCGGACCGGCTGGCTGAAAATGCCGGTGCCGCCGATGTTGATTTTACCGACGAGGAATTCCGTGAACTGGAGGAAGCCCTGGCGCGTACGCCGATGAGCATGGTCTTCGGCGGGACAGCAACGAAAAAAGAGTAAAAATACATTTACCACAGGAAAACATAAGGAGGAATCATAAGATGAAAGCAATTTCCAAGAAAGTACTGGCTGCCGTGATGATGGGATTGTTCTGCCTGGGTGGGACAGCCGCTGCCGCTGCTCCTGGCATGGATGGTGCCGGACGGGCGGAACGGGCCCGGACGACCTATCGCAAAATGATGGGTCTGCAGTCCCTGGGAATCGAAAAGACAGATCCGGAGCTGGCGGACATGATGAAGAAATACATCTACGGTGACATTGCCCATCAGTCCGTGCTTCCTGCCCGGGAACAGCATTTGGCCACCCTGGCGGTGCTGACGACGTTCCAGAATGAATCGCTCCTGGAAAAGAATGTGCGGGGCGCGCTTCATGACGGCGTGACCCCTCTTGAAATCCGTGAGACCCTTTACCATGTGGCCCCCTATGTTGGGTTTGCCCGTGTCCTGGAAGCCATTGACGAGGCCAATGATGTCTTTGAAGAAGAAGGCATCGCCCTTCCCCTGAAGACGCAGGGTACGACAACGGATGCGGACCGGTTCCAAAAGGGACTGGCCTTCCAGGTCGCTACCTACGGTGACCGGATCACCAAGATGCGGGAGGCGACGCCGGCCGAGCAGAAACATCTGCAGGATGACCTGTCCGCCTTCTGCTTTGGGGATATCTACACCCGCGGCACGCTCGACCTGAAGACCCGTGAACTGATCACCGTGGCGGCCCTGGGCGCCCTGGGAACGGCGGAACCGCAGTTCAGGTCCCACGTAAGAGGCTATATGGCGGCCGGCGCAAGCCGGGAAGAGGTCATTGGGGCCATTACGGTCATGAATCCTTATATGGGATTCCCGCGTACGCTGAATTGCCTTCGTATGGTCAATGAAATCTTCAATGCGAAATAATGGGGAATGGAAACCCATGGAAAGGAGAATCTGATGAACGTCCTGATGATCAATGGCTCACCCCATGAAAAGGGATGTACCGATACGGCCCTCCGGGTCATGGCGGATGTGCTGCACGAAGAAGGCATCGATACGGAATGTTTCTGGGTGGGGACCAGGCCGATGGGCGGCTGCATTGCCTGCCGGAAGTGCAGGGACCTTGGAAAATGCGTCTTCGACGATGGCGTCAACACGGTGCTGTCCAAAGCCGCCGGGGCAGATGGTTTTGTCTTCGGATCGCCTGTCCATTATGCAGCCCTCAGCGGCCAGATGAAAGCGTTTATGGACCGCCTTTTCTATGCGGAGGCACTGGGACGGGGAAACCGGGATTTTTACCTGAAGCCCGCCTGTGCCGTCATTTCCGCGCGGCGCGGCGGCACGACGGCGGCCTTTGATGAAATGAATAAATATTTTACCATTCAGCAGATGCCCGTCGTATCCAGCCGCTATTGGAACCAGGTCCATGGAACCGTGCCGGAAGAGGTCCTGCAGGACGTGGAAGGCATTGCCACCATCCGCATCCTGGCCCGCAATATGGCGTACATGCTGAAGGCCTTCGACCTTGCCAAAAAGGCAGGACTTCCGCTTCCCAAACAGGAAGCAGTGACGTTCCTGAACTTTATCCATTGAGGTCTGGAAAGGAGAGATTCCTGTGAAACTCACAAAAAAATGGCTTCCCCTTGCTTTTCTGCTGGTCCTGTTCCAAAGCGGGGCAGCCTTCGCCAAGGCACCGGCTGCGGTGGAAACCGTGACCGCTGCCATCAATAAGGAAAGCGGGGCTCCCTTTGCCGTGGGAAGCTATAACGCCAAAAACATTGGCCATTTTACAGGGGACAGCTATGTTGCCGGCCTCAGCAGTGAAGGCCCCATGACCGCCGCCGTTACCTTTTATGATGGCGCCCGTACCTACTGGCATGTCCATCATGGCTCCTGCCAGATCCTCCTGGCCACGGCGGGGGAAGGGTACTACCAGATCTGGGGACAGCCGGCCCACAAGCTGCACCCCGGTGAAAACGTGACGATTCCGGAAGGCGTCAAGCATTGGCATGGCGCGGCCCCCGGCCATACCTTCCAGCATGTGGCCGTGATGGAACGCAAGCCGAATGTTTCCACGGAATGGCTGGAAGAAGCGCATCCCTTCTGAGGGCATTCCCCTGGCATCCCTCTGTCCGTATCACGCGGGCAGGGGGATGTCCTGTTTCTCCGGGAAACCTGAAAACAAGGCTTTTTGGCGGTCCCGATGCAAAGGGTTCATGCCCGTTTCAGGATATACATTTTTTTGAATAATTATGTATAATGAACCAAGAGTGTGCTATAATATTACTATTCTATATTTGACTGAAACGGACCGCTGCCAGCCGTTGGAGAAGGGTTCGTGACCCCGGGAACATGAAAGGAATGATGAGGATGCTTACAAGTAAAAAAGTACTGTCCATGATTGCTGCTGCCCTGATTGCACTGGGTGCTGCCGGCTGCGGCGGTAAACAGGAAGCCAGGAAAGAAGCCAAGCCGGAAGGCGGGAAGAAGATGGTCGTTGCCATCAACGCCACCTTCCCTCCCTTTGAATCCGTCAAGGAAGGGACCAAGGACTATACGGGAATCGATATCGAGATTGCCCGGTACGTGGCCAAAAAACTGGGGAGAACCATTGAATTCAGCGACATGAAATTCGCTTCCCTGGTACCGACCTTGCAAAGCGGACGGGCTGACATGATTGTCTCCGGCATTTCCCCGACCAAGGAACGCATGGAAGTGGTTTCTTTCTCCAAACCGTATTACTTCCCCATGAAGGCCATTATTTTTAAGAAGGGACAGGGCTATAAGACCCTGGCGGACCTGGCCGGCAAAAAGGCCGGTGCTTCCATGGGCACGACCTATGTAAAGGACCTCAAGAAGGCCGGCAATATTGAAGTAACGGAACTTGACAGCACGCCCCTGGTCATCCAGGACATCAAGAACGGCCGTCTTGACGCGGGCCTCTTTGACTCCGCCCAGGCTTCCGTATTCGTCAAGGAAAATCCGGACCTGGAACTGTCCATCCTGAACCTGCCCGTCGTCATGGATGATACCTTCGCCATTGCCCTGCCGAAGGATTCCAAGGATGTGGCCAAGGTCAACGAGATCCTGAAAGAAATGAAAACGAACGGCGAAATGCACAAAATCCTGGTCAAATACCTCGGCGAGGGTGCCACGGCCCAGTATGAAAAGGCCGAATCCAAGCTGGATATTGCCAAGCAGTAAGAGAGATGAAACAGCATGTTTAAATTTTCGGTACTGACGCCATACCTGCCCCTGCTGTCTTCGGCAGTGTGGGTGACCATCAAATTCACGATCATATCCACGTTTCTCGGATTCATTGGCGGTTTTATCCTGGCCCTGATCTCCATTTCCAAGAACAAACTGCTGGTACCGTTGGCGAAATTCTACATTTCCGTGTTCCGTGGTACGCCGCTCCTGGTGCAGCTGATGCTGATCTATTTCGCAACGCCCCAGCTGACCGGGTATACCATTTCCGCACTGGAAGCCGGTGTGCTTTCCTTCGGCCTGAATTCCGCAGCCTATATCTCGGAAGCCCTGCGGGGCGGCATTCTTTCCGTCGATAAGGGGCAGTGGGAAGCAGCCATGTCCCTGGGCGTGCCCAAGCACCGCTTCATCATGGACATCATTCTTCCCCAGGCCATCAAGAATGTCCTGCCCGCCCTCATCAACGAAAGCATTGCCCTGCTCAAGGATTCCAGTCTGGTGTCCGTCATCGGCGTGGCAGATACCCTGCGCTGGGCTGACCTGATCCAGGCGAAGACCTTCCGCGCCTTTGAGGCATTCATCGTGGCGGCGGCGGTTTACTATGCCATGGTCATGTTCCTTACGTTTATCGGAAGCTATGTCGAGAAGAAGGTGAGAGTCAGTGATTGAGGTTACGCATTTATCCAAGCATTTCGGAAACCTGGAGGTCCTGAAGGACATCAACCTTTCCATCGAAAAAGGACACGTGGTCACCATCATTGGCCCTTCCGGCTCCGGCAAATCCACGCTCCTGCGCTGCCTGAACCTGTTGGAACGGCCTGATGGCGGCAGCATTACCTACGACGGGAAGAATATCCTGGAACCGGGCGTCAAGATCGAGGACATCCGGAAGCGGGCCTGCATGGTGTTCCAGCATTTCAACCTGTTCAAGAATATGACGGTCCTTCAGAACGTGACGTACGCACCGAAAGTGGTCAACCACCTTTCCGCGGAGGAGGCGGAAAAAGATGCCATGGTCTACCTGAAAAAGGTTGGCATGGCGGAAAAAATCAATGAATACCCGAGCCGTCTGTCCGGCGGCCAGAAACAGAGAGTGGCCATTGCCCGTGCCATGGCCATGCACCCGGAGGTCCTGCTCCTTGACGAGCCGACATCGGCCCTGGATCCGGAAATGGTCAAGGAAGTGCTCGATGTCATCCGGGATTTGACAAAGATGGGAATCACCATGGTCCTTGTGACCCATGAAATGGGATTTGCCAGGGAAGTTTCCGATACCATCCACTTCATGGACGAAGGCTACCTGATTGAAAGCGGCAACCCGAAGGAATTTTTCGCCAGCCCCAAGACCGAACGGGCCCGGAGATTCCTTGCCCATATCCTGGTGTAGGCGATGCCCATGAAGATCCGTATCATCAATCCCGATTACGGCGTAACGGACGCTGACAAGGCCAGCCGCTGCTCCGTCCTGAAATCCTATGTAGGACCCGACGTGGAACTGTCCATGGTCAGCCTGGAAAAGACGCAGGTGGAAATCGATTCCCAGACCGACGTGGTGCTGGCCGGGCCGGAACTCCTGTCCCTTGCCAAGGACGCCGAAAAAGATGGCTGTGATGCCGTTGTATTGTATTGTTTTTCCGATCCCATCATCGAAGCCTGCCGTGAATCGCTTTCCATCCCCGTCGTGGGAGGGGCGCAGGCTTCCCTGCTGCTGGTCCCGCACATTGCCCGCCACGTCAGCATCCTTTTGGCAGATCCCGTCCGGATTCCGGAAAAAGAACTGTGGCTGCCAACCCTGGGAATAGCACCTGAACGCATCCGCAGTGTTTCCGCCATCGATTTCGGCGGCCGGAGCATCTGGGATAACCGGGAGGAAGCTTACCGGGAACTCCTCGAGACAGGAAAAAAGCTGGTCCGGGAAGAGCGGGCGGAGTGCCTGATCCTTGGATGCCTGTCATTTCTGGGTCTGGCCGGCCGTCTTTCCAGTGAACTGGGCATTCCCGTCATCGATGCCGCTATTGCTGCCGTTTCTGTGGCAGAGTCGTTGGTGAGACAGGGGTTGAGGACGAGTAGGGGGGCTTTTGGCCCAATTAGATAGGAAGGGTCAGCGCAAAGATCGCGCTGATTCGACGGAGGAGGGCCGCCCACGAAGTGGGCGGTGGCGTATCGTACGATGTTGCGTTACGCAATCTACTTTGGCCTGACGCCTCCGCTCCTACCCTCCTTGCTACGCGCGTCACCTCCGGAGCGGAGCTCACGGGCGGAAGTTCGTTGTGTCCTTTGCAGATTCCGGGCCCAATTACTGTGTCAGCCCGCTTCAAAGGGGCTATATCTACATAATAGGCATCCTGCTT
>CADBQR010000108.1 GCA_902796945.1 uncultured Acidaminococcus sp. | reverse complement strand
TATGAAACAACAATATGATGTCCTGATCCTGGGTGGAGGGCCTGCCGGTTATACGGCGGCCCTTTATGCAGCGCGTAATGGCCTTTCCGTCCTGGTCATCGAAAAACTGGCGCCGGGCGGACAGATGGCCGTGACGAGCGAAATCGAAAATTACCCGGGCTACCCGGAAGGGGTGGATGGGTTTGAGCTGGGCGAAAAAATGCAGCAGGGAGCGGAAAAGTTTGGCGCAGAAAGCCTGTTTGCCGATGTGCGTTCCGTGGATTTTGCCGCTTCCCCCAAGCTGGTTTCCACGTCCGAAGGAGATGTACTGGGTAAAACGGTGATCCTGGCCACCGGTGCCCATCCCCGCAAACTGGGACTTCCGCAGGAAGATGCCCTGGTCAATCGGGGGATGTCCTACTGTGCTGCCTGTGACGGGCAGTTCTACAAAGGGAAGCCCGTGGTGGTGAACGGCGGCGGAAATACGGCGGTCGGGGATGCCCTGTACCTTGCCAAAATCTGTTCAAAGGTCTATCTTGTCCATCGCCGGGATACGCTCCGGGCGACGCCCATTTACCTGCAGCGCCTGCGGGATGCCGGTGTGGAAATCCTCTGGAACAGTGTGATCACGGAAATCAAGGCGGACCGGAAAGTGACCGGTGTGGTCGTGGAAAACCGCAAGACCGGTGAAAAACGGGAAATCCCCTGTGAGGGCCTGTTTGCTGCCATCGGTCGGGAACCGGACACCGCTTTTGTCGCCGGCCAGGTGGAGCTGGACAAGTCCGGCTACGTGGTGGCCGGTGAAGATACGAAGACTTCCGTTCCCGGTGTATTTGCTGCCGGGGATGTACGGACAAAGAAAGTCCGCCAGGTCATTACGGCGGCCTCCGACGGAGCCTGTGCAGCCGAAGCGGCCGCTGAATACCTGGAAAATCAATGAATTCCGCAGCGCGGCGCATTGAGGCGTTCCCGTTTCGGCTGCCGCGTTCCATGCAAATGCCGGTTTCCAGGCGGAAGCGTTGCTAAAACAGGCGGAGAAGGCTCTGCTGCAGGGAAAAGGAGAGACAAGAGTGAAAAGTGATTTTATCGTGGCAGTGCATGCCATGGTTTATCTGACCCATTTGGATACGCTCGTTTCCAGTGACGAGCTGGCGAAGAATATCTGCACCAATCCGGTCCGTGTCCGTAAGATCATGGGACGGCTGAAAAAAATGGGCCTCGTTGATACCAAGGAAGGCCACGTAGGCGGCTATTGTACGCAGCCCGGCGCCGAGAAGACCAGCCTCCTGGAGATTGCCGACGGGCTTGATATTTCCTTTGTCGATACGAAATGGCGCAGCGGCACCGATGAGGTGAACTGCTGCATCAGCAAGGGCATGGCAGCCATTTTTGATCATCTTTATCAGGAGATGGACCGGGCCTGCCGGGAACAGCTGCGCTATGTGACCATTGAGGACCTGACGTTGGAAGCGGTCAAGAACATGCAGGACCAGGACCAGCACTGTCATGGGGAACAATGCCATGACTGCCCGGCCTGGGATAAATTCAGTGAAAAATACGGCCGGTAATAAAAAGCTGCTGCCCTGGCAGCGGCTTTTTTGCTTCCTGTCGCCGGGGAACCGGGAAAAGGTTTTGGTTGGTCTCGGGACCGGGATTTTTGAGCCCCGCTGAAATAAATTCCTGATTCCCCTCAGGGCGCCCTGCAACTTTCCCGCAGCCAGCGTCCTGGCGCGGACAGGCTTTGACTCCGGCCTGCCAATTGCGTTTCTTTTTGTGCTATAATGGAGAAAAAATTTTGAGGTGATTGGAATGAAAAAAGCAGCCCTTGTTTTAGCCCTTTTTGTATGCCTGTTTAGTTTCTCCACTCCGAAAGCCATGGCAGAACAGCCTCTTGACACTGTCAGCATTACGGGAACGGCCACCCGGACCGTGACACCGGATATGGCGACCGTTGTGTTTTCCTATGAAACCACCGGTGATACGGTAGAAGCGGTCCGCCAACAGGGCGCTTCCGTTTCCAATAAGGTCATTGCCAAACTGGTGGCCCTGGGAATTCCCCGGCAGGATATGGCAACGACCCGCTACCATGTAGCCCCGACCTATACCTATGAGCGGAATGGACGCCAGAAACTGTCCGGCTATCGGCTCTATGCTTCCTGGTCGGCGAAGGTAAAGGAACTGAACCAGTTGGGAACCCTTGTGGACGAAATGCTGGGAATCGGCGTCAACCGGGTTGAATCCATTACTTATGGGGTTCAGCAGGAAGACGTGTACCGCCGGCAGCTCATGGCTGAAGCCGTCAACAGTGCCCGTCTGAATGCCCAGGCAATTGCCAATGCCGGCGGACGGGGCCTGGGTGTTTTACGGCAGGCCAGTGTGAGCCAGGCGAACTTCACCATGGCTTCCCCGCGCGTCCTGATGATGGCCAAATCGGCCAATGAGGATGCCACGGCCCGGACGGAACTGGTCCCGAAACCTTTTGACATCAGTGTCACGGTCAATACGGTTTTTGCCATGACCCTGGAGTAAGCCCATGAAACAGACCATCGTACAGAAACCGGCCTTTCCTGAAGCAGGAAGGCCGGTTTTACTGCAGGGGGCCATGCTGCTGGAAGTGGCACCCTATTTGGCGAGAATGACGAATCCCCAAAAACGGATGCTGGGGGATTTCTGCTTCTGGCAGGGCCGGCTCGGCCCGGTGCCCGTCGTGCTTTCCCAAACGGGTATCGGAACCGCGGCTGCCGGTGCCGCGACGGCGCTGGGCTGTGCATGGTTTCATCCGGCCGCCATCCTGAACCAGGGCACGGCGGGCGGCTATGGCCTTGATGCCCGGGTGGGGGACCTTGTCATTGGCGAGCATGTCTACAATGGCAATGCCCTTTATACGGGAAAAGGCGGGACCCGCTATATGGACCTGGCCCGTATCGAACAGGAAACCGTGGCACCTTCCCTTTTTACGAAAACCCCGCCCCTGATGGCGGCCAGCCCGCGCATGACGGCGTGGCTTGAAAACGGGCTCCTATCCTACCAGGGAGGCCGTGTCCGCGTCGGCATCATTGCTTCCAGCGACGAGTGGAATGCCGATCCCGAACGCATTGCCCGCCGGGAAGCGGAAACCGGAGCCCTCTGCGAGGAAATGGAAGCGGCTGCCGTGCTGATGACGGCGGAACGCTTTGCGGTTCCCTGTGGGGTCATTCGTATCCTGTCCAATAACAACCGCACGGGACGGCCCTTTGATCCGGGCGTCTGTGAAACACTGGCCGCGGCCCTTTCGGGACTTTTGGAAACAGGCAGGCCCGGCTGCGGGGCGGAGGCAGCGGCATGGGCGGATGGGACCCGGTCAGGAAAAACCTGATAAAGCAAATCGGACAGGCCCCATGACGCCTCCCTATACAAAAAAGAAGACTGCCGGCGGCAGTCTTCTTTCTTCATATCCTGTACGCTTTTCTTATGCCTTGAACGGCGTTCCGGTAATCTTTTCGTAGGCTTCCTTGTATTTCTCGATGGTCTTGTCGATGATATCCTGGGGCAGGAGATAATCGCTGTCCGGGTTGGCTTTCAGCCAGTTGCGGACAAACTGCTTATCGTAGGAAGGCTGGCCCTGACCGACCTTATAGCTTTCCAGCGGCCAGAAACGGGAGCTGTCGGGCGTCAGCATTTCATCGCCCAGGACGAGCTTGCCCTGTTCGTCAAGGCCGAATTCGAATTTGGTATCGGCAATGATGATGCCCTTCGTGTACGCATAATCGGCGCATTTCTTATAAAGGGCAATGGTGGCTTCCTTGATGCCCCTGGTGTATTCTGCACCGTGGCCGGGGAAGCGTTTTTCCAGGTAATCCACACACTGGGCTTCGGAGATGTTTTCATCATGGTCGCCCAAATCGGCCTTGGTGCTGGGCGTGAAGATCGGTTCCGCCAGTTTCTGGGACTCCTTGAGGCCTTCCGGCAGTTTGATGCCGCAGACCGTCCCGTTTTCCTTATAGGATTCCCAGCCGCTGCCGGTGATATAGCCACGGACGATGCATTCAACAGGAATCATGTTCAGTTTCCGGCATTTCATGCTCTTGCCGGCGAATTCAGGGGTGCGGAAGAATTCGGGCATATCGGCAGGATCAACGGAAATCATGTGGTTCGGAATCACATCTTTTGTAAATTCAAACCAGAACTTGGAAAGCTGCGTCAGCACGGCGCCTTTGTCGGTGATGGTGTTCTTCAGCATGTGGTCGAACGCGGAAATACGGTCGGAGGCAACCATGATGAGGCTGTCGCCGATGTCATAGATTTCACGGACCTTACCGGACTTGAAAGGCTTATATTCCTGCATAATTCATCCTCCTTGGATTTCTTTGGATTTGTATCCTTATCATAGCACAAGGCTTTTCTTTTGTCGAATGTTACAGTAAAAATATCATTAAATGTTTGTAATATATGATACACCTTCATAGGCGCTGACGGAATCAATCAGGATATATCACACAGTGTCAAAAGGAAGGTGAAAGTTTGAAGCTTTTTCAAACAATGTTCACTTTCCGTTGAAGAGTCCCAGCGGATATCGTATAATGAAATGGAATTTATGAAACCGGGGCAGCAGGTCCAGGGATTTTCCGGAACCATGGCGTGCCGGGCATGCCCAAACTGCTGCTTTTTTAAGAAAGGAAGGATGGGAGCTATGCGTATCGTCATGACAATCGTCGGTTTGGATAAGGTGGGCATCATTGCCAGGGCCAGTGCCCTTCTGGCAGAAAACAAGGTGAACATTCTGAACATCAACCAGAATATCTGTGAGGAATTCTTCAACATGGTGCTCATCGGGGATATGGAAAAAGCCACCATTTCCGTGGAGGAACTGAAGAGCAAGGCCACGGCCCTGGGGCAGGAAATGGGCCTGGAAATCCGCGTGCAGAGTGAAGAAATCTTTACCGCCATGCACCGCATTTAAAAGGAGAATGGCCATGCTCTATAACACGAATGATATCCTGGAAACCACGAAGATGATCACGGAGAACAACCTTGATGTCCGTACCATTACGATGGGAATCAGCCTGCGTGACTGCGCGGACCCCGATATCAAGGTCTGTGCCCGCAACATCTATGACAAGATCACGAAATACGCCGCCAACCTGGTCAAGGTCGGAACGGACCTGGAAGCGGAGCTGGGCGTACCCATCATTCATAAACGCATTTCCGTGACGCCCATTTCCCTGGTGGGGGAATCCTGCCGGACCGATTCCTTCGTTCCTCTGGCCCGGGCCCTGGACGATGCCGCCAAGGCCGTAGGCGTCAACTTTATCGGCGGGTTCAGTGCCCTCGTTGAAAAGGGATGTACCAAGGG
>CADBQR010000107.1 GCA_902796945.1 uncultured Acidaminococcus sp. | reverse complement strand
GACCCTGGAACGGCTGCAGATCATGCGCAGCTGCAGCGACGGTTTTCTCCTGGCTGAGAAAGATATGGAGCTGCGGGGGGCTGGACAGCTTTTCGGGTTGCGGCAGCATGGCTTGCCTGATTTGTACATCGCTGATATATTACGGGATACGGATACCCTGGTGGAAGCCCGTGCCTTGGCAAAACGGACCATGGCGGATCCGAAACTGGCCGCACAGATTGAGGAAGCAGCGGCAACGACCCAGTTTGACGGCCGCTTTGAGCGGATCTTCAATGCGTGACGTCGGTTTGCATATGAAATGAAGGATGGAAATATCATGAAATTCAATCGAGAAACCTTGCAGGAGGGAACCTTTAAACTCATTGCCTTCCTGCTTTTGGTAAGTATCCTGGGAGGAATCCATTTTTTCTGCCCGGAAGTGACTCATAACCTGTGGCTATTGACGAAGGGCGGAAGCATCGATGAAACGGTGGCTTATCTGCGGACTTTTGGCCCTTGGGCCATTCTTATCAGCTTTGCCCTGGATGTGCTGATCAATGCGCTTGGCTTCCTGCCTTCCATTTTTCTGTCCACGGCAAATGGCGTGATTTTCGGGCTGCCCATTGGGATTACGATTTCCTGGCTGGCCGAAACGGTGGGTGTCGTGATCAATTTTGTCGTATTGCGGTATTTCCTGCGCAGCTCGGCCGAAAAGTTGATTGTGAAGAGCAACAACCTGCGGCGTCTTGATGAAATGAGCAGCAAGAACGGGCTTGCCGCTATGGCCATGGCCAGGACCCTGCCGTATTTCCCTTCAGGCATCCTGACCGCCCTTGGCGCCGTAAGCCGGATGAGTTTCCGGGATTATGTCATTGCCAACCTCCTTGGTAAATTCCCTTCCACCGCATTGGAAGTCGTGGTCGGCCATGATATCGTGAATTTCCATGAGCATATGCACCGCCTTGCCATTCTGATGACCGTTGTGATCATCGTCTATGGCAGCATGCTGTACTATCAGCACCGGAAGAAAAAGCGGGAAGCTGAGAAGGAGACAGAACATAAATCCTAAAAAGACATCGATACTTCAGGCGCAGTCAGGAGCCGGACCTTCTGTTGGGGGACCTCCTTCCGACTGCGTGATTTTTTTATGCAATGGCATAAGGCGCATGATGTACCGATTCCTGACGGGTTTCCTGTTTCTGTTTTTCTGCCATTCTGTATCTTCTATTACAAAAATGCGGATTTTTTTCAAGCTAAAAAGAAATTTAAGCGGAAAAGCAGGAAAATTCAAAGAAATTACCGAAAACGTACAGCAATGAGATTTGTAATAAAGGGGGCTGTAACGTGAAAGAGTATACAGGCGATAAAATCAGAAACGTAGCGATTGTCGGGCATGGCGGTGCCGGCACAACCTCCCTGACGGAAGCTTTGCTGTACCGCAGCGGCGCCATCAGCCGGATGTGCAAAGTAGAAGACGGACAAACAACGACGGACTTTGAACCGGAAGAAATTAAACGTGGCGTATCCGTCAGTGCAACCCTGGCCCCGGTTGAATGGAACGATGTGAAAATCAACTTCCTGGATACCCCGGGTTTTGCCGATTTCGTAGCGGAAGTCAAAGGCGCTTTCCGTGCTGTTGACAGTGTGTTGATCGTGGTCAGTGCTACAAGCGGCGTTCAGATTGGAACGGAACAATGCTGGAAACTCGCCGAGGAGGCCGGGCTTCCCCGACTGATCTTTGTCAACAAGATGGACCGTGAAAATGCAGACTTCGACAACATCATGGACAACTTGCGGAACAAGATCGGCAAGCGCGTCCTGCCGCTTCACCTGCCTCTTGGCAAGGAAGAGAATTTCTGCGGTGTCATCGATGTGTTCAATCAAAAAGCCTATCGCGGCAATGGCAATGGCGCTGATGAGATTGAAGTGCCCGATGACCTGAAGGAATGGGTTGCCGATGCCCATAACAAAATGGTGGAAGCCGCGGTTGAAGCGGATGATGACGTCATGGAAAAATACCTGGAAGGGGAAGAAATCCCCGATGATGTCATCATGAACTGCCTTGTAAAAGGAATCCGGCAGGGCATCATCTTCCCGGTGCTCTGCGGCAGTGCCTATAAGAACATCGGTTTGGGCCGCTGCCTTAATGCCATTGTGAACTACACCTTCCCGGCCGTATTGAATGACTTTGAAGTTGTCAACCCGGCTACGGAGGAAACGGAAATCCGCGACTCCAACGCACCCATGGCGGCGCTTGTATTCAAAACCATGGCGGACCCCTTTGTAGGCCGCCTGAGCTTCGTCCGTGTCTTTTCCGGCGTTATTGACTCGGACAGCACCGTCTATAATTCCAGTCGTGAACAAATGGAAAAGGTGGGACAGGTATTTACCCTGCGCGGTAAAACCCAGATCCCGATGAAACGGATCGTTGCCGGTGATATCGGCGTCATTTCCCGGCTGCAGTATACCGCGACGGGAGATACCCTGAGTGACAAGAACAACCCCGTTCTTTTCAAACCGATTGAATTCCCGCTGCCCATGTACAGCCGGGCCATTTATCCGAAGAAGAAAGGGGGCGAGGAAAAAATTACATCGGCTTTGAACAAGCTGATGGATGAAGACCCGACCATCATTGTTTCCCGGAACCCGGTTACCAAGGAAACCCTTATCAGCGGGATGGGCGACCAGCATCTGGAAATCATCATGGAACGGATGACGAGGAAATTCGGCGTGGAAGCGGAATTGAAGGCGCCCATCGTCGAGTATAAGGAAACCATTCGTGGAACAGCCGAAGTGGAAGGCAAATATAAGAAGCAGACCGGCGGGCATGGCCAGTATGGTCACGTTGTGGTCCGTCTGGAACCGCTGCCTCCGGGAGGCGGATTTGAATTTGTCGATAAGATTTTTGGCGGAGCTGTGCCTCGCCAGTACATTCCGGCTGTCGAAAAGGGCATGCGCGAAGCCGTAGAACACGGCGTCCTGGCCGGGTACCCCGTCGTGGATATCCGTATTACCCTGTTGGACGGCTCCTACCATACGGTTGACTCCTCTGAAATGGCCTTCAAGGTGGCCTCCCATATGGCCTTCCAGAAGGGCTGCGAGGAAGCCAAGCCGGTCCTGATGGAACCGTATTATAATCTCGACGTCTACTGTGATGAACGGGTGACCGGTGACATCATTTCCGACCTTAACAGCAAACGCGGCCGTATCCTTGGCATGCAGTCCGAAGATGACGGACGGGCTTGCGTGAAGGCCCAGGTTCCTTATGCGGAAATCCTGGATTATGCGGTTGACCTGCGTGCCCTGACCCAGGGTACCGGTTCCTTTGAAATGAAATTTGACCATTACGAGGATGTACCGCCCAAGATGGCTGAAAAGATCATTGAAGAACGGAAGGACAGCAAGAAGGCATAAACGCAAAACCAGCAGGGGGTGAGAAAAATCACCTCCTGCTTTTTTCTGTCTTGCCGGGCCAGGCCGGGGCGGCTGAAGGGAACTCGCGGAACAGGGAATCACCGCCTGTGCCGGGGACCTGGCGAATGGGTGGCAAAATGTGGGACTTCCTGCCGTGTTAAAACGATGGCATGCCCAGCTTCCCTTAAGGGGGGTGCGGGCCTGGAAGTTTTACCGGTTTCATTGTCTCCCTGGGTTTTGGGGTGTAGAATAGCAAGGAATGTTTTTACTGGAAAGAGGAGGACACGAAGATGGGATTATTGGATTCAATGAAAAACCTGGCTCAGGAAGGGGCGGCTGCAAGTTCGCAGGGTATGCGCCCCAGCCCGGCACGGGAATTCCTGGGGGAAGCACTCTATGCGATTGACTGCCGGGGTGCCAATCTGTATGTCCATGAAAAGGCAGTGGTCATTGATAAGACCGGGGGTGGCCTGTGGAACGTGGGGGACAACAATTTCAAGGTCATTCCCTTTAAGTCCATCGTGGCAATCCAGGCTAAGCTGAAATCGACCATCCTGAACGGCTATATTGAATTTGAAACGGCGAACAGCCCTCTGAGCGTAGGCAGCGACAAAGCGGAACGGGGAAGTGAAAACAGTGTCATCCTGAGTGGCACGGACGAACGCTTTGCCCAGGCAAAGGAAGCCCTGCAGTATATCTTTGACCAGATCTGTAAGTGAAAACAGGGCGGAGGGGGAATGGGCGGTGGCCCGTAAAGATCTCAGGCGGACCCTATGGCTGGACATAAAAACGGGCAGCATTTAGGTAGCCACGGTCCCGCCGTATCCATTCCCCGTTTCCACTGCCTTGCCCTGCGCATAAAACTGCCTGTACGGCGGGAAAGGAGCTTTCGCAAAAGCGAAGGCCCCTTTCTTGCGAAATGCCCCTAAATAGCCTATAATCGTATCTGGAAGTCTTTGAAACCAAACATCCGCATGTTTAATAGGAGGAAGAACGTTTCATGAAGAAGATTGATCAGGAAAGCATCCAAACGCTCCGCTTTTTATCCATCGATGAAGTCCAGGCCGCCAATTCAGGGCATCCCGGACTGCCGCTGGGGACGGCACCTTTGATGTATACGATTTGGGACCGTTTCATGAAATATAATCCGGCTGACCCGGCATGGTTCAACCGGGATCGTTTCATTCTTTCCCCTGGTCATGGCTCTGCCCTGCTGTATGCCATGCTCCATCTGGCCGGTTATGGCATCTCCCTGGACGATTTGAAACAGTTCCGTCAATGGGGATCCCTTACGCCGGGGCATCCTGAATATGGAGTGACACCGGGTGTCGATGTTTCTACAGGCCCGCTGGGCCACGGGTTTGCCATGGCTGTTGGGATGGCTATGGCCGAATCCATGCTGTCTGCCCGTTATAACAAAAAGGGGTATCCCGTTGTTGACCACTATACGTTTGGCATCACCTCCGACGGCGACCAGATGGAAGGCGTCGCGTCTGAGGCGGCTTCCCTGGCAGGGACACTGGGCCTGGGGAAACTGATTTTCCTTTATGATGATAATAAGATTACGATTGAAGGAAGCACGGAAATTGCCTTCAAGGAAGACGTGGGTGCCCGTTTTGCTTCCTATGGCTGGCAGGTACTGCGCGTTTCCACTTCTGAAAATGTCGATGAACTGGCAAAAGCCATTGAAGCGGCCAAGAAGGATACGAAGCATCCGTCCCTGATCATTGTGCCGACCCATATCGGCTTTGGCAGCCCTCGTCAGGACATGGCCAGTGCCCATGGTGAA
Organism: uncultured Acidaminococcus sp.; assembly: GCA_902796945.1. GTDB lineage: Bacteria > Bacillota > Negativicutes > Acidaminococcales > Acidaminococcaceae > Acidaminococcus. Next base: position 18,321 of record CADBQR010000107.1, on the reverse strand, counting down.
CCGCTCGGCGCCGACAATGTGGCGGCAACGAAGCAGGCTGCCGGCTGGGATCCGGGAAAATCCTTCTATGTGCCGGCCAGCGTGAAAAAACATTTCACTGACAAAAAGGCAACCTGTAAAAAGGCGGAAGCGTCCTGGAACCGCCTGATGGCCGGTTATACGAAGGCTTATCCTGAATTGGCAGCCGAATTGAAGGACCGCATTGACGGCAAGGTCAGCTTGGACCTGAAAGACCTGATGACTGCCTTTGATGGGGTGGACAATGTCGCTACCCGTGCTGCTTCCGGTACCCTGCTGCAGAAACTGGCTGCTGCCATTCCTGCCCTGACCGGCGGCAGTGCCGATCTGGGACCTTCCAATAAGACTGAAATGAAAGGTCAGGGATTCTTCTCGACAGAAGACCGGAAGGGCCGCAACATCCATTTTGGGATCCGGGAACATGCGATGGGCTGTATTGTCAACGGATTGTGCCTCCATGGCGGGATACTGCCTTTTGGTGCCACCTTCCTTGTTTTTGCTGATTTCCTGCGCCCCGCCATCCGTATGGCCGCATTGATGGGCATTGGCAGCAATTTTGTCTTTACCCATGACAGCATCTTTGTCGGTGAGGATGGCCCGACCCATCAGCCGATTGAGCAGGCCATGAGCCTGCGCCTGATCCCGAATGTATCCGTGTTTCGTCCGGCTGACGCACTGGAAACCGCGGTGGCCTGGAAGGCCGCCTGTGAAAACAGGACGCAGCCGACCTGCCTGCTCCTGACGCGTCAGGGAATGCCGGTCCTTCACGATTATGCCAGGGTCATTGCCAAGGGCGCTCCCAAAGGTGCCTATGTCCTGAGCCCCTGCACGAAAAAGAAAATGAAGGCTGTACTGATTGCCACGGGCAGCGAAGTCCATCTGGCCCTGGAAGCACAGAAGGCCCTTGCCAAACGCCGCATTGGGGTGCAGGTTGTATCCATGCCGAGCTGGGATCGGTTTGAGGCACAAAGTGCCAACTATAAACGCCGGGTCCTCCCGAAAGGAGTTCCCTGCATCGCCCTGGAAGCCGGTGTCCGTACCGGCTGGGCCCGCTATACCGGCAGTGAGGACCGGGTGCTGGGTATCGATCGGTTTGGCGCTTCCGCTCCGGGCAAGACGGTTTATAAGGAATATGGATTTACTGTCGATCACGTCGTGGAAATGGTCCGTAAGCTGAAATAAATGGCTGATTGCCCTGTCTTGCTCGTCGGGACAGGGCCTTTTCATAACAGGAAAGCCCCTTTTCGGACAGAAAAACTTTCCCTTGCAGGAGGAAGGAAACATGAAACATTTACTGACAATCGCCGGGTCTGATTCGTCAGGCGGTGCCGGTATCCAGGCAGACCTGAAAACGTTTGCGGCTCATGGCAGCTATGGCATGAGTGTCATTACGGCCGTTACGGCGCAGAATACCACCGGTGTTACCGCTATACAGAACATCGACCCTGGCGTCGTGGAAGCCCAGATTGACGCGGTCTTTTCCGATATCCGCGTCGATGCCGTCAAGGTGGGAATGGTTTCCACGGCACCCCTCATCCGGGTCATTGCCAAAAAACTGGCCCATTGGAAACCGCAGATCCTTATTGTCGATCCTGTGATGGTCGCAACGAGCGGCGCCTATCTCCTGGAAGCGGATGCCCGCGGTGTCCTGATGTCAGAATTGCTTCCGCTGGCAACGGTCATTACTCCGAATTTGATGGAAGGACAGGTCCTTTCCGGGAAAACGATCCGTTCCAGGGAAGAAATGGAGGATGCTGCCGCGGACATTCTTGCCCGGGGAATCAAGGGCGTCCTGCTGAAAGGCGGGCACCTGGCCCAGACGGCCGATGACCTGCTGATGACCCCTGAACTTGTGCAGTGGTTTGAAGGCAGACGGATCGATAATCCCAATACGCACGGTACTGGCTGCAGCCTTTCTTCGTCCCTGGCCGCCAACCTGGCCAAGGGAATGGAACTGACTGAAGCGGTCCGGGCTGCCAAGGCCTATGTGGCCCTGGGCATTGCCAATGGCCTTCCTGTCGGGCACGGACACGGCCCCATTCACCATTTTGTGGAACTATACCGGAAGGGTGGGGTGAACGTATGATTGAACTGGAAAAGCCTTTTTGCGCCATCAGCCAGGCAATCCGTCAGCAGCATCCCCTGGTCCATCATATTACCAATTACGTAACGGCCGGATTTTGTGCCGATGCGGCACTGGCCATCGAAGCTTCTCCCATGATGGCGGATGAGCCGGCTGAGATGGGGGAAATTGCCGGGATGTCTGACGCGCTTGTCTGCAATCTGGGCACCTTTAACGTACGCCAGCAGGAATCCTTTTTCCTGGCGGCCAAAACAGCCCATGCCAAGGGAACCCCTGTGGTCCTTGATCCGGTAGGGGTCATGTCATCCCAACTGCGCCTGGAAACGGCGCAGCAGCTGCTCACCAGCGGGGTCATTACGATCCTGAAGGGAAACAGTTCAGAAGGGCGCACCCTGCTTGGCTGGGATAAAGGGCCGGGCAAGGGGGTTGATTCCCTTTCCGATGCCCACCCGGAAAAAATTGCTGCCGCCCTGGCCGAAACTTTTCATTGTACGGCCGTTGTTACGGGGGCCGTCGATGCCGTCAGTGACGGCAGGCGGCATTATCTGGGAATGAATGGAACCCCGTACCTGTCCCGGATCACTGGAGCCGGTTGTATGACCGGTACCCTGATGGGAGCCGCTGCTGCGGTCTGTCAGGATGGGATCATGGCGGCCTTATGGGCCATTACCTGTATGAACACAGCGGCTGAGGAAGCTGAAAAAGACTGCCCCGGTCCCGGTACGTTCCGGGTCCGCCTGATGGATGCCCTGAGCCATCATGACGGGACAACGCTGGCGGCCCGTTTTAAAGGAAAGCGTTTGTAAGGTCATGGGAATCTGGCCTGCCGCAGCCAGTTCGATAAAAAGGAGAAAAGAACCATGAACATTGATTACAGTGTCTATCTTGTGACGAATCGGGAGGTCTGCGAAGCCAGGGGACGGGATTTTTACGAGGCCGTGGAGGAGGCCCTGAAAGCGGGGGTTACCCTGGTCCAGATGAGGGAAAAACAGATGACCACGGAAGAAAGGATTGCAGAAGGGAAAAAACTCAAGGCCCTGTGTGATCGTTATGGCGTGCCTCTCCTGGTTGATGATGACGTGACCTGCGCCAAGGCCATCGGCGCTGCGGGCGTGCATTTGGGGCAAAGCGATGAAGCCTTGCAGGAAGGCCGGCGGGAACTGGGAAAGAATGCTGTCATTGGCATTTCTGCCCATAATCTTCAGGAAGCGGCGGAAGCTGAGGCCGGCGGTGCGGATTATCTGGGTGTAGGGGCCCTGTACCCTACGGATACCAAAAAGGATGCGACGGACCTGAGCCTGGACCTGTTCAGGAAAATTATCCGTTCCGTCTCAATCCCCGTCGTTGGTATCGGTGGCATCGGTCCCCGAGAGTATGGAACCGTCATCGGCTGCGGTGCCCATGGTTGTGCGATGATCAGTTCCATACTGGGAGCTGGGAACATTGCCGATGCCGTCAGGAACATGAAGGCCCAATATGAGGTACATGCCCGGAAAAGGGAGTAAGAACAATGAAAGAGGACAGAAAAGCGGAAAAGCTGGGACGCAAGGTCATTAACGCCTTTACACGGCGCATAACGGATGAAATTTTCCTTTTCCTGGAACGGGACCCGGAACTGGTAAAAGAGTACCGGGCTGCTGTAAAAAAGTATTCGGCCCATAGTGTCAATGCCGCCTTGGGAAAGATGATCAGCGAAGCCTATGGGCTGGGAAACCTGTCAAAGGAAACGAAGCCGGACTGTCCGCTCCTGAAAAGGTACACCCGCCATTATGTAAGATGGGATCAGGTCGGCGAGAAGAAACGGACCGGAAAATCCGAAAAGGATTACGCAGAGACAGGACTTTTCGCGCAGAAACCGAAGAAGCAGCGGGGAAAAGGCCGTAAACTGGGTCCCCGGAGGCCGGAAGCACCGCCGTTGGAAGAAAATCTTTTCGATGGAAAAAACGGGAAATAAGAAAGGGTAACGGAAAATCAGGTGAGAGCATGCAGGGTGATGATTTGTTTGAAAAGCGGCTTCGTGTCGGACAGCTTTATGATGCCTACGGAAGCCTGCTGACGGATAAACAGAGGAAGATCATGGAGCAGTATTTCTACGATGACCTGTCTTTGGGGGAAATTGCCGAAACGAGCGGAATCAGCCGCCAGGCTGTCTATGATCTGTTGAAACGGGTGGAACAGACCCTTGAAAAATATGAGGATAAACTCCGGATCCTGCAGCAGGAGGAAAATCTTCACTTTGAACTGCGCGGGGCCCTGCAGCTTTTGGAAACATGCCGTCGGGAGGACAGCACGGATCCGCGACTGGAAAAGGTAGAGCAGATTCTGAAAAAAGTGCTGAACATGGTCTGAAGCTCCCGGCAAGGGCCCTTTACCCAAAATTTCAGCTTGTCAAGTAAAAATGCTTGACAAGCTGATGCGAGTTGTATATACTATGTCAGTCGGCAGAAAAGATATCCTTTTTGCTGACCGTGGACCTACGAAAGAAAGCAGGTATGCTATGGCATTTGAAATGCTGACCGATAAGCTGACAGCGGTCATTCAAAAAATCCGCGGCCAAAAGACCGTTACCGAACAGGACCTCAAGGAAACCCTGAGGGAAGTCCGACTGGCCCTGCTGGAAGCCGATGTCAATTTTAAGGTTGTAAAGGAATTTACCGCAGCCATCAAGGAGCGGGTACAGGGACAGCAAGTCGACCCGAACCTGACGGCTGGTCAATATATTGTCAAAATTGTCCATGAAGAACTGATCAAGCTTCTGGGCGGAGAACAGAGCAAACTGAATTTTTCAGCCAATCCTCCCACCGTCATCATGCTGGTAGGTCTTCAGGGCGCTGGTAAGACGACGTCCGTAGGGAAGCTGGCCAATTACCTGAGAAAGAACGGCAAGAAGCCCCTTATGGTGGCTGGCGACGTGTACCGTCCCGCTGCCATTACCCAGCTCGAGGTGATTGGCAGGCAGTTGGATATGCCGGTGTTTTCCATGGGCAGCGAGGTATCGCCCGTGGAAATTGCCAGGGAATCCCTGAAAAAAGCGAATGCCCTCCTGTGCGATACGGTGATCATCGATACCGCCGGCCGTCTCCATGTGGACGAAAAGCTGATGGATGAACTGAAGAACATCAAGGCAGCGGTCCAACCCAATGAAATCCTGCTGGTCGTGGATGCCATGACTGGCCAGGATGCCGTGACCGTGGCGGATGCTTTCAATCAGGCCCTGGGAATTACCGGACTTGTGGTGACAAAGCTTGATGGTGATGCCCGTGGCGGTGCCGTCCTCAGTGTCAAGGCAGTGACAAACTGCCCGGTCAAGTTTGTCGGTATGGGCGAAAAGCTTGACGCCCTGGATCCTTTTTATCCCGACCGCATGGCTTCCCGCATCCTGGGAATGGGTGATGTCCTGTCCCTGATTGAAAAGGCACAGAAAGCCATTGACGTCGATTCGGCAAAGAAACTGGCCGAGTCGATGAAGAAAAATGAATTTACCCTGGATATGTTCCTGGAACAGATGAAACAGGTCAAGCGCCTGGGTTCCCTGGAATCCATTATCAGCCTGATCCCGGGCATGAGCAAATACAGTAAGCAGTTTGAGGGGATTGACCTCGATGGCAAGGAGGTCCGCCGTCTGGAAGCCATCATCACTTCCATGACGCCAAAGGAGCGTGCGAACCCGCGCATCATCAACGGGTCACGCCGCAAACGCATCGCAGCCGGCTGCGGCCAGCGCGTGCAGGATGTCAACCGCCTGCTCAAGCAGTTTGAAGAGAGCCGTAAGCTCATGAAAACCATGACAGGCATGAACAAGTATGCACGAAAAAGCAGATTCAAGCTGCCTTTTCTGCAATAAATCAAATCCTTTAAGGAGGTGAAAATTGTGGCAGTTAAGATTCGTTTAAAACGTATGGGTGCTAAAAAGAGCCCCTTCTACCGCATTGTTGTCGCTGATGAACGTTCTCCGCGTGATGGCCGTATCATTGAAACCGTAGGTACCTACGATTCCACCCTCGATCCTGCCGTCGTCAAGATCGACGAAGAAAAGGCTATGGCCTGGATGCTGAAAGGCGCTCAGCCGACCGACACGGTTCGCTCCATGTTCAGCAAGCAGGGCCTGATGACCAAGCTGGCTGAAGCCAAGGCTGCGAAATAAGGAGGATTCCTATGAAAGAGATAGTTGAAGTCATCGCTAAGGCTATCGTCAATCATCCCTCCGAGGTGCAGGTGGAGGAACAAAGACGCGGTACAACCGTCGTCCTGAAACTCCACGTGGCACCTGATGACATGGGAAAGGTCATCGGCAAGCAGGGCCGTATTGCAAAAGCAATCCGCATGGTCATGAAAGCCGCCGCCACCCGTGAAAATGTAAAAGTGATCGTAGATATTGATTAAAGGTGGGCTTCCCATGGATAAAATGATCGTCACAGTGCCTGTAGTGATCAAAGCTAAGGTGACCGAGGATCTGAAAGCACAGCTGATTTCCGATATGAAGCGTCGCGTCCAGGCCGCAGAGCTGGAGTTTGAAAAATTCCAGTTCGATGCCAAAAAAGCCCTGGATGAACACGCCGGTGCTGCTCCGCAGATGCTGGCCGGCATGCGGGAACAGATTGCTTATGAAAAGAGCCAGCGCGGCCGCGCCTTGCAGGAGTTGAAAGATAAGCTCGGCAGGGCAGAAAACCTTGAAATCGGCAGTGAAATCGGTCACGGCACATTGGAACGTTCTGTGGAAATCACCATCGGGTCCGATCTGGAAGCCCTGATGGGTGCTGAAATTGTCGTCGAAGACGGCAAAGTCATTGCATTCAGGGCGTGATGCCATGGAACAGAAAATTGTGATTGGCAAAATTGTCGCCCCGCATGGCGTGCGGGGCGAATTTCGTATCATGCCGCTTACGGATCAACCGGAGCGCTATACGAAAATGAAACAGGTTCGCCTGGATGACGGCCGTCTTTTGACCGTTCTTTCCCTGCGTCGTCACAAAAACGTCTATCTGATGCAGACGAAGGAAGTGACGACCATGAATGAGGCAGAACTGCTGCGGGGACGCAGCATTGTTGTGCTGCCTGAGGAACTGCCTCCCCTGCCGGAAGGACAGTTCTACGTGCGGGACATTCTTGGCTTTGCCGTCGTATCCCCGGAAGGGGAACCGATTGGTACCCTGAAGGATGTCATTACGCCCGGCTCCACGGATGTTTTTGTCATTGCGCCGCCAGACGGCGAAGAAATCCTCGTCGCCGCTGTGGAAGACAACATCCTTTCCATTGATTGGGAAAACAGGAAAGTTGTCGTCAAACTGCCGGAGTGGATCTGATCATGAAGTTTATTTTTATTACCCTTTTTCCCGAACTGATCCAGCAGGCTGCTTCGGTCAGTATCCTTGGCCGGGCTATCAAACAGGGCCTGTTATCGGTGGACTGTATCAATCCCCGTGATTATGCTACGGACCGTCATCGCAGTGTCGACGATACGACGTGCGGCGGTGGGGCCGGTATGGTCCTGAAACCGGAAACTTACGGTCAGGCTGTTGCTCGGGCCCGTCAATTGGCTCCGCAGGCACTTGTTGCTGCGCTTACCCCTGTGGGGGAACCCCTGCGGCAGAAACGGGTCACGCAGCTTGCCCAAAGCGGGCGGGACCTGATTTTTCTCTGCGGCCATTATGAGGGATTCGATGAGCGCATTCTTGCCGAGGCGGACCTGCGCCTTTCCGTGGGGGACTTTGTCCTGACGGGCGGCGAGTTGCCGGCCCTTTGCGTCATGGATGCGATTGCCCGGTTCCTGCCCGGTGTCCTGGGAAAACTGGTGAGTGCCGAAGAGGATTCCTTTGCCGATGCCCTGCTGGAATACCCGCAGTATACCCGGCCCATTGAATATGAAAGACAGTTGGTTCCTGAGGTCCTGCTTTCAGGAAACCACGCGGCCATTGCAAGATGGCGCCGCAAGGAGGCCCTGCGGTCCACGTATGTATATCGCCCCGAACTGCTGGGACGAATGCACTGGCAGCAGGGAGACGGAACCCTTTTCCTGGAAATGCTCCGGGAAGAAAGCGAAAAAGGGAAGAAATGAAGGACCAGGCCCTGTCCGTGCGATGGGCAGGACGATGTCCGTCAATAACAGGAAAATTCTTGCGCTGGGTTTTTCCTTATGGTATAATACAGCGTATGCATTAACGGGCGGTCCGCTGTTAGCACGTGGCTACACATGAACGTCTTGGATTCTGAGGAGGATACTTGTAATGAACGTAATCGAAGCAATTGAAAAGGAACAGCTGCGTTCCGACATTCCTGACTTCCGTCCCGGCGATACCCTGAAGGTATACGTAAAGGTTGTCGAAGGAAACCGTGAGCGTGTTCAGTTATTCGAAGGTGTTTGCATTTCCCGTAACGGCAGCGGTGTCCGTGAAATGTTCACGGTCCGTCGTATTGCTTCCGGTGTCGGTGTAGAAAGAACCTTCCCTGTCCATTCCCCGCGTCTGGACAAGATCGTTGTTTCCCATCGCGGTATTGTACGCAGGGCAAAACTGTACTATCTGCGTAAACTCACCGGTAAAGCTGCTCGTATCAAAGAGCGCCGCTAATCGGAATCAGAAAGGGGGCTGTCCTGCAGTCCTCTTTTTTTATTCAGTCAATTCGCAAAATCGGCTGCCGCCAGGAAAGCGGCAGTTTCCATGATAAAAGGTGACCCAACATGAGTGAAAACAATGAATCGAAATCCTGGCAGGATAAAGCCAGTGAATGGCTGATTTCCATCATCGTGGCCGTCGGGCTGGCCTTGTTTATCCGGACGTTCCTGGTAGAACCGTACATGGTGTCCGGGCCTTCCATGCGGCCGACCCTGCAAAATGCGGAGCGCCTGATCGTGAACCGTCTGGTCTATCGCATTCGTGAGCCGCAGCGGGGCGAAATCATCGTCTTCAAATATCCCAGCGATCCCCGGCGTGACTTCATCAAACGCGTCATTGCCGTCGGCGGGGATACAATTGAAATCAAGGACGGAAAGACCTTTGTCAATGGGGACCAACTCAATGAAACCTATATCAAGGAGCCGTTCCACACGAATTATCCGAAAGTGACCGTACCGAAGGGCTTTATCTTTGTCATGGGTGACAACCGGAACAATTCAGAGGACAGCCGCTATGCCGATGTTGGATTTGTTGACCTGAGCCTTGTCAAGGGAAAGGCTGCCATCGTCTTCTGGCCCTTCAATGCCTTTAAGGTTCTGCCATAACAGGGGGGCGAGACCATGACGGAATTCCTGGAAGGATACCCCTTTGCCATCCAATGGTTTCCCGGTCATATGACCAAGGCAAAGCGGTTGATGGAAAACCAGCTCAAGATGGTTGATGTCGTTGTGGAAATCCTGGATGCACGGGTTCCCTGTTCCAGTGCCAACCCACTGTTGAAAAAACTGATCGGCAATAAGCCAAAGATTGTGGCCCTGAATAAAATCGACATGGCTGACCCGGAATGCACTGCCAGATGGCTGGCAGCCCTGCGGGAGAAAAATTATACAGCCATCGAGGTGGACTGTCAGCGCGGAAAAGGCATAAAGACCCTTTTGGCAGCGATGCGCCAGGCGGGACAACCGGTTATCGATAAATGGCTTAAAAAGGGTGTCCGCAACCATCCCGTCCGGGTCATGGTTGTCGGGATCCCCAATGTGGGAAAGTCAACCCTGATCAATCGGATTCTCGGCAGGAACAAGACGGCAACGCAGAACAAACCCGGCGTTACCCGCAATACCCAATGGGTCGAAATTGGAAAGAACCTGGAGTTGCTTGATACGCCCGGTGTCCTGTGGCCCAAATTTGAAAGTGCCGAAGTGGGCTTCAACCTGGCTGTTACCGGTGCCGTCAAAGAGGATGTCTTTGACCGCGAAACGGCAGCGGCCATTCTCCTTCTGCGCCTGAAGCGTATGTATCCGCAGCAGCTGTCCGCTTATTACGGCATTGAGGTGGCTGCCGATGATACGGCCCGCCAGCTGGAAGAAAAAATCGGCCGTGCCCGCGGTGCCCTGAAGGCGGGCGGGGAAGTCAACTATCCGAAGACCGTTGACCTTTTCCTGCGGGATTTCAAGTATGGGAAACTGGGACCCATGACATTGGAAGAGCCATAAGCCTGGCTGTCCTCGAAGCAATCCTTAACAATCAGTATGCAATCAGGACGCTCGTTTCTGAAAAAGGGCGTCCTGAATTTTTTTTTTTGCTAAAGATGTAATAAAAATATTGATATCAATATGGTAACGTGATATAGTGCAACCGTGAGATGTAATTATAAAACTTACAACAAAATGAATCCGATTGGAGGAACAAACATGAAAACAAAAATGCTTCTTTCCCTTATGTTGGCTTTCACCATGCCCTTGGGAGCGGCTGCGGCGGCGCCTGCCGATTCACTGCCGACGGCAGGGAAGACTGCCCAGGTGCAGAAGACTTTCCCTTCCGTTTCCGTTCAGAAGCTTGGCGCCGGCCGTGTAACAACCTATGACTATGGCCCTGTTAAAATGTATGCCTACAGCACGCAGGATCCGTTGGATGATCAGTGCTATGCTTTTGAAACAAGCAAAGGGACTGTATTATTGGAATCAACCATCCTGAAAAATAATATCAGCGAATGGAACCAGTTTGTACAGAACTTCTCCCAGCCGATTGTCGGCGAGCTCATGTCCTACCATCCCAATGGCTATGCCGTATATGGGAAGCATCCGGTCTATGCGACCCGCAATGCCGTCCAGAGCTGGCAGCCCCAGGGCGGAATCTATGCGATTGTGGAAAACCTGGCAAAGTCCTTTGGGGATGCCGCGGATCCTTCGATGCCGAAACAGGCGCAGATCGTGACGCCCGGGGAAGACGTGACACTTGCCGGTATGACCTTCCATATCGTTGCAGCCGGTGATGACGCCTATGATGTCGAGATCCCGCAAATCCATGCCGTGTACCGTCATATGATGGGGTCCGATGTTCACAGCATCCTGGCCAGCCGGGACCAGATCCGCCAGGAGATTGAAACCCTGGAAGGATATCAGCAAAAAGGGTATGATTTGATCCTGACGAGCCATTATAAGCCTGAAGGACAGCCGGCGGTCGCACAAAAGATTGCCTACCTGAAAAAAGTTCAGGAAATTGCCGATTCTTGTAAGAACCGGGAAGCCTTCCTTCAGACCATGAAGGAAAATTTCCCGACATACCAGGGAGAATCATACCTGAATATGACGGCTTCCTTCCTGTATAAATAAAATCCTGATACAGACCTCCTGATGAATCGTTCCTTGTCCATGCCGGACAGGGAACGTTTTTTATGGGCTTTTTCCAGGACCTGGCATTCGCCGGTGCCCGTTTTGCGCCGCCTTGCCAGGAAAAACGGTTGGTCGTGACGGGGACAGGCATTTCGTGGCAGCAATGGACAGGAATCCCTATTATCCCTCTTTTTATACTGAATATGTGACAGAATACCCGATTGTTCAGAAAGGCCCTTTTTCGCGCAAGAGCATGGTATAATGGACCGTATCAAAGAAAAACCATATAAACTGGTGCAGTCAGCCATAAAAGAGGGTATGGATCCGATGAAAATCGCAGAAATCAAGAGAGCCCTGGAGCAGGAACCGGGACAAGAAGAACTGGCAAAATGGCGCGAGGATTCCCGCAAGGGCGTGCAGGACCTGCTGAAGGCCTATGATCTTCGTATTGCCAGAAAACAAAAAGAGGCAGAACGAATCTGGCGCCTTATGGGTCCGGAACGGGAACTGTGGGCAAACGGCATTCAGCATGTGGCCGGAACGGATGAAGCCGGAAGGGGCCCCCTGGCAGGACCCCTTGTTACGGCAGCGGTCATTCTGCCCCATGAAATCGACCTGCCCGGATTGAACGATTCCAAACAGGTGACGCCTAAACGGCGGGAAGAGCTGTATGATGAAATCCGTCAGCAGGCCCTTGCCATCACGATCAGTGTCCTGGGTCCGAAAGAAATCGATGAAATGAACATCTATCAGGCGGCCCGATACGCCATGACGCAATGCCTGACCCATCTGTCTGTAAAACCGGGGGCGGCCCTGAGTGATGCCATGCCGCTTTCCATTGAGGGTCTTCCTGTTGCCAGTCTTGTCCATGGGGACAGCCGCAGTGCGGCCATTGCAGCGGCTTCCATCATGGCAAAGGTGACGCGGGATCGGATGCTGGTGGAACTGGACCGTCAATACCCTCAGTACGGATTTGCCGGGCACAAAGGATACGGATCCCAGGCCCATATGGACGCAATCAGGAAATATGGTGTGACGCCGTGGCATCGCCGCAGCTATGAACCGGTAAAATCCATGGCAGAAACCGGAAACCTGGGACCGGCAATCAGTGAAAACCGGCTGATCCGGCTGAAATAGCCATGCATGAACGCAGCCAGTTCGGACGCTGGGGAGAGAAAGCCGCCGCTGCCTATCTGACCCATCAGGGTTACGAAATCCTGGCCCGCAACTATCACTGCCGCTATGGGGAACTGGATATTGTGGCCCGGGAAGGAAATGAAATCGTATTCGTTGAAGTCAAGAGCCGCCGCAGTGACAGTTTTGGCAGTCCTGCTTCTGCCGTTGATGCCCGTAAGGTGCTTCGTCTGCGCCGGACAGCCCGGGATTTTCTGTATCGCTATCGCCGTCCCGGGGAATCCTATCGCTTTGACGTAATCGAAATCATAACGCTCTTTGGAAGCCTGCACCTGAATCATTTGAAGCACTATTTTTAGACAAATAAAAGCAATTCGGTTCATCTGGCATTCCAGACGAACCCATGAAACCATGGGAAGGCAGGAAAACCCTTTATTGCAGGGCTTCCGCCAACCCGGAAATCCAGCAAAAGGAGTACCAGGAGATGTACGCAAGAACATGGGGAGAAACGACCTGCGGCATCAACGGCGAGATGATTGTTGTTGAAGTGGATGTATCGCAGGGTAACAATTCCTTTGAAATCGTCGGCCTTGCCGATACTGCGGTCAAGGAGGCCCGGGAACGGGTCCGTTCGGCAATCAAGAATACCGGGTTTTATGTACCGGAGCGGCATATTACCGTGAATCTGGCTCCGGCCGACTTGAAAAAGGATGGGTCGGGCCTGGACCTGCCGATTGCCATGGGACTGCTGGCTGCCCAGGAGCGCGTAAAACTGCCTGAACAGAATCCGCCTGTCTTTGTGGGTGAACTGGCCCTTGACGGCAGCCTGCGGCCAATCAACGGGATCCTGCCCATGATCCTGCGGGCCCGGGAAGAAGGCCGCCAGGACATCTTTATTCCCGCCGGCAACGCCGAAGAGGGGGAACTGGTGGATGGAATCCATGTCTATACGGCGTCAACCCTGATGGAAATCGTGGAACATCTGCGGGGGAATGCCTGTCTGACCCCGCTGGTCAAACGGATTGCCTTCGCTGAACAGGAAATGCCCGCAACCGTTGATTTTGCGGATGTGCAGGGGCAGCTGGTTGCCAAGCGGGCCCTGGAAATTGCCGCCGCCGGAGGTCACAATGTGCTAATGGTGGGCGCCCCGGGCGCCGGCAAGACGATGCTGGCACGGCGCCTTCCGACAATCCTGCCGCCCATGACGGAAGAGGAAGCCCTGGAAGTAACCAAAATCTACAGCATTGCCGGCCTGCTTTCCCATCGACATGGCATTGTCATGGAGCGGCCATTCCGGAGTCCCCATCATACTGTTTCCAACAGCGCTCTCATCGGCGGGGGGTCCATCCCCAAGCCGGGCGAAGTGACACTCAGCCATCACGGGGTTCTGTTCCTTGACGAACTGCCGGAATTTTCCCGCAGTTCCCTGGAAGTCCTGCGGCAACCCCTTGAGGATCGGGTTGTCACAATCAGCCGGGTACAGGCCACGCTGACCTTTCCTGCTGATTTTATCCTGGTTGCCGCCCAGAATCCCTGTCCCTGTGGGTTCTGGGGTGAAAATGATGGCATTCACCATTGTACCTGCCGGCCTGGCGATATAGACCGCTACCAGAAAAAGATTTCCGGCCCCCTGCTGGACCGGATCGATATCCAACTTCACGTTCCCCGTCTCCAATATAAGGAAATCAAGGGAACCCGGCCCTGCGAAAGTTCTGCAGCCATCCGCAGCCGGGTCGTGGCAGCCCGTGCCATCCAGCGCAAACGCCTGGAAGGCACGCATTTGTTCTGCAACGCGGCCATGGGACGGCGGGAAGTCAAGGCTTTCTGCCCGCTTACCGCGACGGCAGAAAGCATGCTGGAAAAATATTTTACCGCACTGGGCCTGAGTGCCCGGAGCCACGACCGCATCATCAAGGTGGCGCGGACCATTGCGGACCTTGCTGGCAGTGAAATCATTGACGAAATCCATCTGGGAGAAGCCATCCAGCTGCGTACCCGGGAGGAAGCCATGAAATAAACGGAGGCAGCACAGGAACAGGTTCCTGACGCAGGCTGCATACTCCAAGACAGGACATTTTTTCAGAAAGGATGGGAAGCGATATGACCTGGACGCTGGTTTATTTTGTGACCGGTCTGTGCATGGGCAGTTTCCTTGCGCTATGCGCCGATCGCCTGCCAATGGGGGAAAGTCCGGTTTTTCCGCCTTCCCACTGTGACTGTTGCGGTCATCGCCTGGGTGTCCCGGAACTGGTCCCCGTGGCGGGATACCTGTTTTCGGCCGGTCACTGCCGTTATTGCGGTCAGCCAATTCCTTCCCGGTTCCTGTGGCGGGAGCTGACAACGGGTCTCCTTTTTCTGGCGGCCGGCTGGGGAAAGCCGCCCGATCTTCCCCTTTTCCTGTCGTTCGTTTTTCTGTCCGGTCTTCTGGTTGCGGCTTGGATTGATTGGGATACGCAGCTTGTTTACGATGTGCTTCTTATGCCCCTTATGATCGTGGCCTTTGTCCGTGCTTTTTATATGTCGGCCCTGCCGTGGAGCCTCCTGGGGTTTGTCGTAATGGGATGTGTGATGGGAGGCATCTATCTCCTGGCACGGGGCGGTATGGGCCTTGGTGATGTGAAGCTCTGCCTCGTCCTCGGCCTGTGGCTGGGCGCGGAAAAAGCGCTCTGGTGCCTGTTTCTTGCATCCCTTACGGGAAGCATGACGGCATTGACCCTTATTGCCCTGGGGCGGCGGACCTGGAAAGAGCCCCTGCCTTTTGCCCCGTTCCTTTGCAGCGCCGCCTTTTGGCTGTATCAGTGGGGAGAACCACTGATGCAGGCGGCCCGTCGTTTTCTGTGGTAAAGGGACGGGAAATCCTCCCTGGAAGTCAGCTCTTTTGGAAGGAGAATCGATATGCTGACATTGCCCAACGCTATAAAGAACTGGCTACGGCCGTGGCCTAAAAAACTGATTGGTCTGTCCCTTACAGATACGGCCCTGATCCTGGTTCAGGTGGAAAAACTACATTCCCCTGAACCTTTTCTGCAATCCTACGGGATCGTGCCCCTGCCCGAATCCTTTCGTAAACAGCCCTTGCCGGTTTCGGATATGGCGGACTTTATCCGGGAAAACGGTTCCCGTCTGGGAATTTCCGGGAACCAGGTGGCGTTGTCCCTGCCGGAAAAGGATGCCGTTCTTTGTCATATCTCGTTACCGGACCTTACTGCGTCGGAATGGAAGGAGGCAGCCCTTTGGGAAGCCATGCAGTATGTTCCTTACGAGCCTGGTACATTTTCCTCCGTCCTGGAACCTTTGCCAAAAAGTGGAACGAGACAGGAAGGGCTCATTGCTGCTACCCCGACGGCGCATTTCCAGGCCTGGCAGGGGCTATGTGACCAATTGGGGTGGGAGCTGGTTATGGCACAGCCAGCGGTTCTTTCCTTTGCGCCTTTCCTGCCGGAAAAGGAAAACAGCCTGCTTCTTCATGTGGAAGGGGAGGCGGTTTCCCTTCACGCCTATAAGGGAAGGCTGCCCGTTGCCAGCCAGCGCTGGGAGGAACTGCCCCGGGAAGGGGGTAGCTACCGGCCGATGTACCGGCCGCCTGGCGAAGACCTGGATGAAGAGGGTTGGATCCTCGAAAAAGCCCGGGCCTGGTCCAGGGTCTGTCTTCACCTGACGGAATATCTTTCCCGGCAGGATGGATTATCCTTTTCCAGGGTGTACCTGGTTGGCAATGACCGGCAGCAGTTAGCCTGGCTGCCGGAATTGGAGGCGCAGCTCCACCTGCCCTGCTGCCGCCTGCTTCCGGACTCCGGTCCGTTCACGATTCACCCCAAGTATGAGCCACAGCGTCTGGAAAAAGACGGACCGGAACTGCTTTCGGCCCTGGGATGTCTGTTGCCCGGAATCCGGCCCTATTTCCTCAATCTGGCCGATGCTGCCACCAGCAGCAGGCTTCCCCGGGCTTATCTGTCACCGCTCCGCAAACTGGTATGCCTGACGACTGTCCTGATGTGTCTTGCCACGTCCCTGACCCGGTTCTGGGCGGAAAACCAGTTGAGTTCTGCCCAGAACAGTTTGAAGCGCCTCCTTCCCTGGGTTGAGCGAAGGGAAAAATCCCTTGCCCTGGCAGAGGGCAATGAAAAAGCCCTGCGGTTTTTGCGCGGGGAAAGCAGCCGCCGTCTGGACTGGTATGCCCTGCTAACAAGGCTGGGAACCACTCTTCCGGATCCTTGCTGCCTGATTGCGTTGGAAGCAAAAGAAGCTGAGGGGAAACGCTGGGTGGAGCTTAAGGGAAAAACCCGCAGCCGGCGCCATCTTTTCCAATGGACGGAGACCTTGAAGCATCAGCCCGATGTAGCCCGTGTGACCGTGGAACGGGTCCAGCAGGATGCAGAAAATCTGGAAAACAGTCGGAATGCCATCGATTTTTCAGTCAGGATCGAATACCACCCGGAGGTGCCCCATGAAAGCTGAATCCTGTAAAGAATGCTTTCGCAGGGGAAAACCTTATTTTCTTCTGGGAATGCATCTCCTTTTCTTTTTATTGCTTCTTGGCGGTTATGTACTGCCAACGGCCAAACAGGTACTCTTCCTCCGCAGGGAGAGCCGTCGCGTGGAATCCCGCCTGCAGCAGGTCCGTCAATTTGCCAGACGCTATGACGGAGAACGGGAAGCCGCGCTTTATCGGGAACGGGCCCTGCTGCGTCGGCAGATTCCGGAGAAACTTTCTACGGGTGCTGCCATGGAAAAAATTACCCTTCTGGCCGAACAGAGCGGGCTTACCCTGCTGGGCGTGGAACCGGATAAGGTAAGGGACCGCGGATTCTGCCGGGAGCAGTCCTTCACGGTACGTCTCAAAGGGTCCTATTTTCAACTTCTTCTTTTTACCCGCCTGATCCGGGAAACCTCAGAGGCAGGATTCCTTGAATACCCGGTCATTACCCTGGCAGAAGACCAAAAATCCCTGCTATGCAGCACAAAAGTGGTGTCTTTTGCTACGCAAATTGTCACATAATGAAAAAAATTGGCTTTTCATTGACCATAAACGTTAATAATGAGATAATATACAATAGGACTCTTTGAGGGAGTTCAATGGATATTTCTTTATTATTATTTTATATTTGGACAGACCTGCGCCCGGGAATGGACCGTTATTGGTACGCCTGGACTGGAATGGCCGAGGGGAGGATTTTTTATGACGAGTTGTGTAGCTCCACATGCACAGGGAAAATCTGCAAAAGATCGTATTTTTGGTGCCGGTGAAGCCGCCCAGAAACGGATTCAGGAAATTGGAGCGGAAAAAGTAACGAACTCCACAATCGGTATGATGCTGGACGACGATGGAAATTTTGTCAGCCTGCCTACGGTCAGCAAGGTATACCACAGCCTGTCCGATACCGAATTGTTCCGCTATGCACCGATTACGGGCCTGCCCGATTTTATGGAACTGGTTCAGAATGCCTGCTTCGGGGAATCCCGCCCGGAAGGCTGTTATACAGCTGCCGTTGCAACCGCTGGTGGCACCGGCGCCGTCCATCATTGTATCTGGAACTACACGATGCCCGGCGACACCGTTCTGACCTCAGCCTGGTATTGGGGTCCCTATTCGACGATGTGCCGCGATATGAACCGCAATTTTGATACCTATCACATGCTGACCCCTGATCAGAAGTTCAACCTGCCGGGGCTGACGGAAAAGGTGCAGGATCTGCTGAAGAAACAGGACCGTATCCTCGTCATCATCAATACGCCGGCTCATAACCCGACCGGGTACAGCCTGACCCCGGAAGATATCCGGAACGTGCTTGCCATGCTCGAAAAATCGATTGAAGGAACCGACAAGAAAGCCGTTCTGGCCCTTGATGTTGCCTACATCGAT
>CADBQR010000106.1 GCA_902796945.1 uncultured Acidaminococcus sp. | reverse complement strand
ACGGTCCGGGAGGATAGGAAGCTGCCGGTTGGATGAACACCTTACTCGCTGCGTGCAGTAAGGTGTTTTTCTTTTGCCTTGTTGGGGAGGCCTGGAGGTTGGCCGGCCTTGACTGAATCGGCCTGACGATATCTACCGTACTGTCATTCCGCCTGAACCGGATTGCTATCGCGTCAGGATAATGTTAAAGCGCATAAGAAGAAATCAAGGGATGGACCAGGGAACCGAAACTCCTGCCGGGTCAGGGGTTTCTTTTTTTATGTGGTAAAAGAAATTTTTCCTTTGATGAACTGGGAATGTGATTGTTACGATTTCCGGTTTCACGAAAATCGTTATCTTGCCAATGGTTTTATTTATCCCTTAAATTTAGTAGGATATCTTGTATTCTTCAGGAAAGTGTTCTATAATAAATCCTGGTAAACACATAGGAATTATAATGTTTCTGTGCCAATCCTCTGCTCGCCCTTGCTGGCAGCAGTTTTTTAATGTTTTTTCATTAACTGTAACTTTAATATTGACAGATGGATTCAAATCATATAGAATTCATTGTAAAGATATATGAATTAAACTTCACGTCATATTGAAAATAAGAGAGGTCAGGAAAATGAGTGAATTATTGCGTGTCGAAGGCTTGAAAGTATCCGTGGAAGGAAAAGAGATCCTCAAAGGCCTGGATCTGGTCATCAACAAGGGGGAGACCCATGTCATCATGGGATCGAATGGTGCTGGCAAATCCACACTTTTCAATGCGATCATGGGAAATCCGAAATACGTCGTTACGGATGGACGTATTTACCTGGAAGGCAGGGACATTACCCATATGCCGGTGAACGAACGGGCCAAGGCGGGTATTTTCATGGCTTTCCAGAACCCTATTTCGGTACAGGGCATTTCGGTTGAAAATTTTATCCGTAATGCAAAGAGTACGGTTTCCGGGGAAAACCAACGGATCATGCCCTTCCGGAGGAAGCTGCACCAGGAAATGGATGCCCTGCGGATGGATCGTTCCTATGCCGACCGGTATGTCAATGATGGTTTTTCCGGCGGTGAACGGAAAAAGAACGAAATCCTCCAGATGTGCATGCTGGAACCGAAACTGACCATGCTCGACGAGATTGATTCCGGCCTGGATGTTGACGCGGTGAGGATTGTTTCGGAAGCAGTCAATGAGTATCATAACGAAAACAATTCCCTCCTGATCATCACCCATCACAGTGAAATCCTGCAGAAACTGCATCCGGATGTTGTTCATGTCCTGATTGGCGGCCGCATTGTCAAGAGCGGGGATGCCTCCCTTATTGCTGATATCGAAAACAATGGGTATGACGCCTATAAGAACTGATCGGCAGGTGAAGAGAATGAACGAAGAAATGAAAAGCGGGAGCGTTTCTTTCGAGAAGGAGAAGGATCTCATCAACTCGATGGACGATCTCGGTAATATGTATAACTTCCGTAAGGATTTCAAATATTCCTATAAGACCGATGCCGGTCTGACACCGGATATTGTCAGGGAAATCTCGGAAAAGAAAAATGAACCAAAATGGATGCTTGATTTTCGTCTGAAATCCCTGGATATCTATCAGCAGATTCCCTACCCTTCCTGGGGCCCGGATATCAGCGGCCTGGATATGGACCATATCGTCACCTATGTACGGCCGAATGCCCAGATGAAAGCGGACTGGAACGATGTTCCCGATGATATCAAGGATACCTTCGACCGGTTGGGAATCCCGGAAGCTGAAAAGACCTCCCTTGCCGGAGTGGGTGCCCAGTACGATTCCGAAGTGGTTTATCACAGCATTCAGGATGAGCTGGTGAAACAGGGCGTCATCTATACGGATTTTGATACGGCTTTGAAAAAATATGAGGATGTCGTGCGGTCCCACTTCATGAAACTGGTGCCGCCGACGGATCATAAATTTGCTGCCCTGCACGGTGCTGTCTGGTCCGGAGGATCCTTTGTCTACGTGCCGGAAGGTGTTGATGTTTCCATTCCACTGCAGAGCTATTTCCGGCTCAATGCGCCGGGCGCCGGTCAGTTTGAACATACCCTGATCATCGTCGAAAAAGGCGCCAAGGTTCATTTTATTGAAGGCTGCAGCGCTCCCAAATACAATGTGGCCAACCTGCATGCGGGCTGTGTGGAACTTTTTGTCGGTGATGAGGCTACGCTGACCTATTCAACCATCGAAAACTGGTCGAAGAACATGTATAACCTGAACACGAAGCGGGCCATTGTTGGCAGGAACGGCACGATCAACTGGGTCACGGGGTCCTTCGGTTCCCATACTTCCTGCCTCTATCCGATGAGCATCCTGAATGGGGAGGGCGCCCATTGTGAATTTACGGGCGTGACGTTTGCCGGTAAGGGTCAGTATCTGGATACGGGATCAAAGGTTGTCCATAATGCGCCGCATACGACGAGCAATATCAATTCCAAATCGATTTCCAAGGATGGCGGTGTCTGTATCTACCGGGGCAGCGTTGTCATCAACGATGCGGCCGAAGGATCCAAGGCAAATGTGAGCTGTGAATCCCTGATGCTGGATGAACAGTCCCAATCCGATACGATTCCTGCCATTGTCATTAAAAATGATAATGTTGACCTGGGCCATGAAGCCAAGATCGGCCGGATTTCCGATGAGGCCATTTTCTATCTCATGAGCCGCGGTCTCAGTGAGGATGAGGCAAGGGCCATGCTGGTTCGCGGTTTCGTCGAACCGGTTTCCAAGGCACTGCCCCTGGAATATGCCGTAGAAATGAATAATCTGATCAATCTGGAACTGAAAGGTTCCATGTAAGAGGAGGTAGGAGCGATGAAACAGTATTTCAATGAACTTCCTCGTCCTACTTTCCGTTGGATGAGGGTCAATCACCAGGAACTGGATGTTCCGCAGTCCCCGCAGCTGAAGAAGGTTTCTGTGGCAGAACGGCACGAAGGCTCCGTGGAAGTCCGGTTTTACGAAGGAAGCGAAGTACCGGCTGTGCCTGATTTTACAGGAGCCTCTCCGGAAACCCTGAACCAGGCCCTTGCCGGCGGAAATGTCAACTGTGGGATCACGGTCAGGGAGGGGCAGAAGGCTTCCGTGTGGCTTCATTATACCGTCTCTGAAGCGGTTCCGGACCTGGTTGGGCAGCTCCATATCCAGGCCGGGAAAAACAGTGTTCTCCAGGTTTTTACCCTCTTTGACGGCGATGCCCCGGCAGGTCTTGTGAACCTTCTTCATTATGTCGAGGCGGGGGAAAACGCCTCCGTCACCATCAGCAAGGTACAGGTCCATGGGAACAGGGTGCGCCATATCGATCAGCGTCTGACACGGGATGGCAAAGGAAGCCGGGTCAAATTTGTATCGGCCGAGGTCGGCGGGCACCAGACCCTGGTTTATTGCCGCACTGAACTGAATCATGATGAATCGGTCTTCGAGAGCCGGTCCATGTATCTTGGTGATGAAGATCAGCTCTTTGATTATTCCTATTGGGTGCCGAACCAGGGCTGCAAGACCCATACGGATATCCTGACAACAGGGGCCCTTATGGGGAAAAGCAGGAAGTTTTTCCGCGGTACGATTGATTTCCTTCGCGGCGGCAAAAAGGCGGTCGGCAGCGAAGAAGATACGTGCCTGCTCCTGAACAAAGGCGTCCATTCCATTTCCGTTCCCCTGCTTCTTTGCAAGGAAGACGATGTGGTTGGCAACCACGCTTCCAGTTCCGGCCAGGTCGACCCGGATATGCTCTTCTACCTCATGAGCCGCGGCTTCAGTGAGGCCGGTGCCCGTCTGGTAATTGTGGAATCCAATATCCGTCCTGTCATCGATCAACTGGGCGATGAAACCTTAGCAAACAAGGCTCTCCAGGCTGTACGTGAAAAAATGCAGTTCTGCAGCCGGAAAGGAAACTGCGATGAACAATGTACGAAAAGACTTCCCGATCTTAACTAAAAAGGTAAACGGCCATCAGCTGGTATATTTTGATAACGCCGCAACTACCCAGAAACCGTATCAGGTGATCCATGCCATCGTGGACCTGCTGGAACATTACAATGGCAATCCCCATCGCGGCGCCCATACCCTGAGTATGGAGGCCACGGAATTGTATGACGAAGCCAAACAGGCTGTGGCCCGCTTTATCAACGCAAGGTCAGCCGATGAAATCATCTTTGTCCGGAATACAACGGAAGCCCTGAACCTGGTGGCCCGCAGCTATGGCGAAGCCAACCTTCACAGCGGGGATAAGATCGTCATTCCGATTTCCGAACACCATTCCGATCTGGTTCCCTGGCAGCGGGTAGCCAGTAAGACCGGCGCCAAACTGGTCTATATGTATCTTGATGAGGAAGGGCACTTTACCGATGAGGACCTGGCTAAGATCGATGATCATACCAAGATCGTTGCCTTTGCGGCTGTCAGCAATGTCCTGGGTATGAAGCGGCCTGTTGAAAAAATCATTAAAAAGGCACACCAGGTTGGCGCCATTGCGGTCTTGGACGGTGCCCAGTCAGCGCCGCACATGAAATCCGATGTACAGAAATGGGACTGTGATTTCTATGCTTTTTCCGGCCACAAGATGCTTGGCTCAGCCGGTACCGGGGTCCTTTACGGGAAACTGGAGCTGCTCAGGAACATGGAACCCTTCCTTTCCGGCGGTGATATGATAGAATATGTGCAGGAACAAAGCACGACGTTTGCAGAAGTTCCTTTCAAATTTGAAGCCGGTACGGAAAACGTGGAAGGTGCCGTTGCCCTGCATGCGGCCATTGATTACCTGGAAGCGATTGGTTTTGACGCCATTGAACAGCATGAGTATGAGCTGACCCGGCATTGCATGGAAGGCATGCTGAAACTTCCTTATATCCATCTTTTGGGCAGCAAGGACCCGAAGGAAAAGGTCGGTGTGATTTCCTTTACAATCGACGGCGTCCATCCTCATGACGCGGCGACAATCCTGGATAGCTACGGCATTGCCATTCGGTCCGGACACCATTGTGCACAGCCCTTGGGACATCATCTTCACGTGGAAGCATCGAACCGTGTCAGCTTCTATATCTATAACACCATCGAGGAAGTGGATTATTTCCTGAGCAAGCTGCCGCTTGTGAGGAAACAAATGGGATTCAAGGATTAAACGGGTGATTGTATGAGTATGGACATGAATCAGTTGTATTCCGATATTATCCTGGAACACAACCAAAATTTGAGCAACAAACATGAACTGAAGGATTTTACGCTCCAGGAACACGGCCACAATCCAAGCTGTGGCGATGATATCACGCTCCAGGCCGATATCCATAATGGCATTGTCAGGGATGCGGCCTACACCGGACATGGCTGTGCCATCAGTCAGGCTTCCGCCGATATGATGATTGACCTCATCAAGGGCAAACCAACGGCGGAGGCCCTTCGCCTGGTCAATCTTTTCCTTGATATGATCAAACGGAAGGAAACGGACGATGCGAAACTGGAAGAACTGGAAGATGCCATTGCCCTGAAAAATATTTCCAATATGCCAGCCCGTGTAAAATGCGCCGTTCTGGCCTGGCATACCCTGAAAGATGCACTGGAGAAAAAGGAGGAGAACCGGTAACAAGCGCCGCGGCTGATGCCGCGGCCTTTTTATGTGGAAACGATGGCAAAGGACTGCCGGCATACGTGCAGATGGATCATAAAAGGCATTCGATTCCCCTGTTTTGAGGATAAATCGTGAAAATCCGTAAATTTCTATACAAAGCCTTTTCGTTTGTAGTATAATCATATGGTACTTTTCACGAGTTTATAAGGAGGATGCAGAGGATGCATACATTCAGCACGGAGTTGGGGGGCCGAACCCTCACCATCGAAACCGGTAAAATTGCCAAGCAGGCCAATGGCGCTGTCCTGATCCGCTATGGCGAAACAGCCGTTGTTGTAGCTGTTACCGGCACGGACACGCCCCGGGAAGGCGTTGACTTTTTCCCGCTGACCGTCGATTTTGAAGAAAAGATGTACGCGGTTGGTAAGATTCCGGGAGGGTTCCTGAGAAGGGAAGGACGTCCGCCTGAAACGGCTATCCTGACTTCCCGCCTGATTGACCGTCCTATTCGTCCCATGTTCCCTGATGGCTACCATAACGATGTGCAGATCGTAGCTACGGCCGTTTCCGTCGATCCGGACAACGCCCCTGATATTCCTGCGATGATTGGTGCTTCCTGCGCCCTGTCCATTTCGGATATTCCTTTTGAAGGCCCGATTGCCGGCGTCCGCGTTGGTTTGATCGATGGTCAGTACATCATTAACCCCACGGTGGAACAGGCCAAGATCAGTGAGCTGAACCTGGCTGTGGCCGGCACCAAGGATGCAATCCTGATGGTAGAAGCCGGCGCCAGGGAAGTTTCTGAACAGGTCATGCTGGATGCGATTTTCTTTGGTCATGAGGAAATCAAGAAGCTGGTTGCCTTCCAGGAACAGATCCAGGCCGAAGTAGGCAAACCGAAGATGGAATTCACGCCTTACGTTCCGCCTGAGGACCTGGCCAATGAAATCAATGCTTATGGTGAACCGAAGATCCATGACGCACTGATGGATCCGGATAAGCTGCACCGGGATAAGATGGTTTCCGAAGCCAAGGATGAAATCATGGCACACTTTACGGAACTGTACCCGGATAATGAAATTGATATTGCCCACATTGTGCAGAAGCTGGTCAAGAAAGTCTTCCGCCGCATCATTACGGTGGATAAGATCCGTCCTGATGGACGTGCCCTCGACGAAATCCGTCCAATCAGCTGCGAAGTGGGACTGCTTGCCCGTCCGCATGGCTGCTCCCTCTTTACCCGTGGCCAGACCCAGGTCCTGAACTGCCTCGCCCTGGCTCCGCTGCGTGAAGCACAGACCCTTGATGGATTGGGAACGGAACTGACAAAACGGTACATTCATCACTATAATTTCCCGCCCTACAGCGTTGGCGAAACAAAGCCGCTGCGCAGCCCCGGCCGTCGTGAAATTGGCCATGGCGCCCTGGCGGAACGGGCCCTGCTGCCGGTCATTCCTTCCGAGGAAGAATTCCCCTATACCATTCGTCTGGTTTCCGAAGTCCTGGAATCCAACGGTTCTTCTTCCATGGCCAGCGTCTGCGCCAGCACCCTGTCCCTGATGGATGCCGGCGTGCCCATTAAGGCCCCGGTTTCCGGCGTGGCCATGGGTCTGGTCAAGGAAGGTGAGAACATTACGATTCTCACGGATATCCAGGGACTGGAAGATGCCAACGGCGATATGGACTTCAAGGTTGCCGGCACGGCCAATGGGATTACCGCCATGCAGATGGATATCAAGATTGACGGGATCGACAAGTCCATTTTTGAAAGAGCACTGGCCCAGGCTAAGAAGGGGCGTGCCTTTATCCTTGGGAAGATGCTGGAATGCATCCCTGAACCGCGCAAGGAACTGAAGAAACATGCACCCAAGATTACGACCCTGAAGATCGATCCGGATAAAATCAAGGATGTCATCGGACCGGGCGGCAAGGTCATCAAGAAGATCACGGAAGAATCCGGTGCCAAGATTGATATCGAGGAAGACGGAACCGTTTATGTGGCCGCAGCCGACAAGGAATCGGCAGATAAGGCCATCAGTGCCATTGAAAGCATTACGGCGGAACCGGAAATCGGTAAGATCTATACGGGTAAGGTAACGCGGATCATGAATTTTGGCGCTTTTGTAGAATTCATGCCCGGGCGGGAAGGCCTGGTGCATATTTCCCAGCTTGCCAGGGAACGCGTGGAAAAGGTCGAGGATGTCGTCAGTGTCGGCGACGAAATCGTTGTCAAACTGGTTGAAATCGATTCCAAGGGCCGTCTGAACCTTTCCCGGAAGGCTGCACTGCAGGGCCGCTGATTAAAATCGAATTCCATGAAAGTAAGGGTATGGGGTGCTGTTGATGGTGGCACAGGCATACCCTTATTTTTCTGATTCAGGGAAAGTCGGACAGAAAGCCCGTTCCGCAACGGCGGCAGAAGCTTGCGGGCGATTCCCGTAATGCGGGGAGGAGGAATAGAAGTATGGGATTTTTCAGCAGGAAAAAAAGCGTGGAACTGGTATCTCCCCTTTCGGGAACCATCCTTTCCCTTTCCGATGTGCCGGATCCGGTCTTCGCGGAAGGCACATTAGGGGATGGAATGGCTGTTGTACCGGACGGAGGGGAAGCCGTGGCACCCTGCGATGGAACGATTTCGTATATTCCTGACACGAAGCATGCCTTTGCACTCACGGCGGACTGCGGGGCGGAAATCCTGGTCCATCTGGGCCTGAACACGGTGGGCATGAACGGGGAAGGCTTTGAGGCGCTTGTTCAAAGCGGCAGCCATGTCGCAAAGGGACAGGTAATCCTGCGGTTTGATCCGGACCGGCTTCGTGATCGCGGATTGAATCTTGTTTCTCCCGTCGTTGTCAGCGGTGGTGGCACCATCTCGAAAAAGCTGGCAGAGCCGGGAAGCCATGTAGTGGCCGGACAGGACACGCTGTGCAGTGTTTCCTGCAGCCAATAAGCGGAGGAACGGATCATGGAAATCAATGGCAGCGGCGGCAGCCTGGTTGAGAAAAAATTCAGATTGGATGTGGAAACGGCCTGGAAGCTCGGCGTTGAAACTGCCGAGGAAATGCAGGTTGATATAGACAGTCGGGATGATGAGGAACATTTGCTGCGGGGCTCCCTGCTGACGGAAGAAAAAAGCTTCCTCTTCGGGCATCCCAAACGCAAGGAACTGGCTTTTGCCGTCCAACCTCTGGAGGAAGGCTGCCAGGTCATTCTTGACATTCATAAAAAACGCCTGGAAGTATATAGCTTCCGTCCCCAGAACAGGGAAACAGAGAAGTTCATGAAGCGGCTGGAAGAGAAAATAGAGGCGTATCTGTCCCATCAGACCTGCCCTCAATGCGGTGCTGTCATTCAAAAGGATGCCCTTTTCTGCCCCTATTGCGGCTGTGCCGTAACCGATAAAAAATAACAGCTCCCAGGGCGGCTGCCCGATGGGAATCCCGGGAAGAAGGAACCAGGGGCATCTTCTCGCAGGGTCAATTTCCTCTTGCATCTACCTGAGTTCCTGTGGTAAAATACTAGCATTGAGTTAAAAAAAGCATTGCCTTATAACCAGAAGGAGGTGGGACCATGGCATGCATCTGTGATATCTGCAAGAAAGGTGAGCTGGCCGGTAACAATGTCAGCCATTCCAATAGACATGTGAAACGTTCTTGGAAGCCTAACATTCAAAAGGTGAAAGCAGTGGTAGACGGCGAAGTAAAGAGCGTCAACGTCTGCACTCGCTGCTTACGTTCCGGCAAGGTGACCCGCGCCATCTAAGCTATAAGAACGGAAGAACCAGGTACTTCGGTATTTGGTTCTTTTTTTATTACCACCGGCGGCTGTATTTCAGGCACCGTATGGATTGCGGAAAAGAGTTGCCCCGGTTTTTAACGGTAAAGTTTTATATATATGACTTGCTTTCCTTACCGGCCTCTTGTTAAGATAGAGAAGGTATGCAGAAATCCAGACCAGAATGAGTAGGAGATGATT
>CADBQR010000105.1 GCA_902796945.1 uncultured Acidaminococcus sp. | reverse complement strand
CCCTATTTCAGGGACGGGCTTTTTTTTTTTTTTTTCAATAAAAGAAGGAGTTTTTAGATGTCTATGATTCAAGTAACACTGCCGGATGGCAGCAAAAGGGAATTTGAACAAGGAGTCAAACTGTCCGATGTGGCCAAGAGCCTGAACCAGAAGTTGGGGAAAACCGCTCTTTTGGCTAAAGTCGATGGAACGGAAAAAGACCTTTCCGATACGCTGGATCATGACGCGTCCGTCGAATTTGTAACGCCGGATACGGAAGAAGGGCTGCATGCCATTCGCCATACCGCGGCCCATGTCATGGCCCAGGCAATCCAGCATTTGTTCCCGGGTACCAAATTTGCCATTGGACCGGCCATTGAAAAAGGCTTCTATTACGATCTGGACAGTGAGCATGTCTTCACTCCGGAAGACCTGAAAGCCATTGAAAAGGAAATGAACCGGATCGTAAAAGCCAACCTGCCGCTGGTCCGCAGCGTCCTTCCCCGCAAGGAAGCCCTGGATAAATTCAAGGCTGCCGGGGAACCGTACAAGGTGGAATTGATTGAGGACCTGCCGGAAGATGCTGTCATCAGCACCTATACCCAGGGCGATTTTACCGACCTTTGTGCCGGCCCCCATTGCCCTTCCACGGGCCGCGTCAAGGCCTTCAAACTGATGAGCATTGCCGGTGCCTACTGGCGGGGCGATGAAAAGAACAAGATGCTGCAGCGTATCTACGGCACGGCCTTCGCTTCCAAGGAAGACCTGGACGCCTACCTGCACATGCTGGAAGAAGCTGAAAAACGCGACCACAGAAAACTGGGCAAGCAGCTGGGCCTCTTCATGCTCAGCGATTACGGCCCGGGCTTCCCGTTCTTCCTGCCCAACGGCATGATCCTGCGCAACGAACTGATCAATTACTGGCGTGAAGTCCATAGAAAGTATGGCTACTATGAAGTCAAGACCCCAATGATCATGAACCGTCAGCTGTGGGAAACGTCCGGCCACTGGGATCATTATAAGGAAAACATGTACTTCACCAAGATCGACGGTGAAGACTACGCCATCAAACCGATGAACTGCCCGGGCGGCATGCTGGTCTATGCCAATGAACCCCATTCCTATCGCGACCTGCCGCTGCGTGTCGGCGAACTCGGCCTGGTCCATCGCCATGAGCTGTCCGGCGCCCTGCACGGCCTGTTCCGTGTACGCTGCTTCACCCAGGACGATGCCCACATCTTCATGACGCCGGATCAGATCGAAGACGTTATTCAGGAAACCATTCGCCTCTTTGATGAAGTGTACGCAACCTTCGGCCTGAGCTATCATGCGGAACTGTCCACGCGTCCTGATAACTCCATGGGCGATGATGCTACCTGGGAAATGACCACCAATGCCCTGAAGAAGGCCATGGATGACTTCGGCCTGAAATATGTCATCAACGAAGGCGACGGTGCGTTCTACGGACCGAAGATCGACTTCCATCTGAAGGATTCCATCGGCCGTACCTGGCAGTGCGGTACCATTCAGCTGGATATGCTCCTGCCTGAAAAATTCAACCTGACCTACACGGGTGAAGACGGACAGAAGCATCGTCCTGTCATGATCCACCGTGTTGTGTATGGATCCATCGAACGTTTCATTGGCATCCTCATTGAAAACTATGCCGGTGCCTTCCCGGCCTGGCTGGCTCCTGAACAGGTCCGCATCATGCCGATTACGGATAAGTTCAACGCTTACGCCAAATCCGTGGCGGATAAAATGGAAGCCCTGGGCCTGCGCGCCAAACTGGATGACCGTAATGAAAAGATCGGCTACAAGATCCGCGAAGCCCAGGTCAAGAAGGTTCCTTATATGCTGATCATCGGCGAAAAGGAAGTAGAAAGCGGTACGGTTTCCGTCCGCAGCCGCAGCGAAGGCGAAATCGGAGCGATGCCGGTGGATGCGTTCATTGAAAAACTGCAGCGGGAAATCAAGGAAAAGAAATAAGTTGACAGACGGATTGCTTTGTAGTATTATATCCGAGTAACCAAGTAGAGGCCACCTGCTTCTCACCTTGCGGCAACGTTCGACAGGGTCAATGGATAGGAGATTTTCAACGGGTGGACTTTGGTTCGCCCGTTTTTATTTTGCTATTGTACTTTTTGGAGGTGAACGTCATAGCAAAAGAAGAATTACGGATTAATGAAGAAATCCGTGCAAGAGAAGTCCGCGTCAATTCTGCTGATGGGGAACAGTTCGGTATCATGCCCCTGTCCCAGGCTCTTGATCTGGCCGCTGACCGCCACCTGGACCTGGTGGAAATCGCACCGAAAGCGAAACCGCCGGTCTGCCGCATCATGGATTACGGCAAGTATCAGTATGAACAGCAGAAGAGGGAAAAAGAAGCCCGTAAACGTCAGAGAGTCATCGACGTGAAGGAAGTCAAGCTTCGTATCCGCATCGAAGAACACGATTTCGATGTGAAGACCAAGAATGCCATTCGTTTCCTGCAGGGCGGCGATAAGGTCAAGGCCACCATCATGTTCCGCGGCCGTGAATTGACCCACCCTGAACTGGGAGAGGAATTGCTGAATAAAATGGCTGACAAGCTGCAGGACATTGCAGTAGTCGAAAGAAAGCCGAAGCTCGAAGGCCGCAACATGGTGATGATTGTTGCCCCCAAGAGTGCCAAATAACAAGGAGGATGTCCAATTATGCCTAAGATGAAAACCCGCAGATCTGCGGCTAAACGTTTCAAAGCGACTGCTACCGGTGAATTCAAGCGTGCCAAGGCTTTTAGAAGCCATATCCTGGAACATAAGTCTCCTACCCGCAAGAGAAACCTGCGTAAAGCCGCTCTGGTACACAAGACTGACCATGAACGCGTAGCAAAAATGCTGCCTTACGCATAAGACTGCGAAGAAAGACTGAAGGAGGATATTAGACAATGGCAAGAATTAAAGTTGGTGTGACTGCCCATAGACGTCATAAACACATTCTGAAGCTGGCTGCCGGCTACAGAGGATCCAAGAGCAAGCTCTTCAAGAAAGCCAATGAAACCGTCATGAAGGGCCTGATGTATGCCCGTCGTGACAGAAGAGCCAAGAAGCGCGAATTCCGCCAGCTCTGGATTGCCCGCATCAATGCGGCAACCCGTGCAAATGGCCTGAGCTACAGCCGTTTCATCTGCGGCCTGACCAAGGCTGGTATCGAACTGGACCGCAAGGTCCTGGCCGATATGGCTGTCAACGATGCTGCTGCTTTTGCAAAGCTTGTTGAAACCGCTAAGGCTGCTCTTTAATCAAAGGGAAGGGACTGCTGTGTGGAAATCATGCAGCAGTCTTTTTTTATCCGTCCGTGGACGGAATCAGCACAGGCAGGATTGATTCGAGAACGTTCATTTTCGTTTGTTTCCTGAGGAAGCCACCAAGGAGGGCTGTCTATGAAAATCATGGTTACCGGTATCGGCGCCATTGGCGGGTATGTGGCGTCCATTCTTACCCTGAACTATCCTGACCAGGTGACGGTCGTAGCCCGTCGCAGGCGGAAGGAGTCGCTGCTTACCAATGGCCTTGTCCTGCACAGTGCCATGATCGGCGAGAAGGTGACCCACCCGAAGGTCACGGATAACCCGGCTGCAGAGGGCATTCAGGATGTAATCTTTGTCTGCGTAAAGAACTATTCCCTGGCTTCGGCCCTTGAGGGGATCAAGGCCTGCGTCGGACCCGGGACCATTGTGGTTCCCATGTTGAATGGTGTTGACCATACGGAGAAGGCTGCAGCCATTCTGCCGCCAGGAACCCGTTTTGTGGATACGGTCATTTATATCAATTCCGCGGCGGAGAAGGACTATTCCATCTCCCAGCTCAGCAAGTTTGCCATCCTCTTTATTGGGGCGGAAGACAAGGCAGCGGCGGAGACCGTCTTTACCCTCCTGGACCATGAAGGATTCAAGGCCCATCGGGCAGATCATATCCAGGTCGAGATGTGGAACAAGTACCTGACGAATTGCGCCTACAACGTCCTGACGGCGTATTATGAAAAGACCATCGGCGAAATCCTGGCTTCCCCGGAAGGAGAGAGGGAGCTGCTGACCCTCCTGGAAGAGGCTTATCGGGTCGGCAGGGGCTGCGGCATTCCGCTTTCAAGCGACGCCCCCCAGGTGATCCTTGGACGCATCCTGAAACAGAAAAATAAGGATGTCTACAGTTCCCTGGCCCTTGATTTCATGGCAGGGAAACAAAACGAACTGGAAACCTTCAGCGGGTATATCGTGAAGAAGGCTGAAACCCTGGGCATTCCTGTCCCCTTATCAAAAAAATGTATGAGGCACTCAAGGCGCGGAGCGAATCCTTTCAATAAGGGAACCCGAACCGGGGACCCGGAGCTTTTACAGAAGGACAGCCAGGGTCCGGCGGTCGTTTTGATTGGTGGAACGGAAGGCCTTTCAGGGATTTTCATTCTGGGAAGTCTATGTTATAATGCTTAATTAGTGAGCGTTTAAAGTCGGTCCATAACTGAAAGGGGATTTATGATGTCTAAATTTTTGGATGAATTCAAGGCGTTTGCCCTGCGCGGCAATGTGGTCGATATGGCCGTTGGTGTCATTATCGGCGGTGCTTTTGGTAAGATTGTAGCTTCTTTCGTTTCCGATATCGTGATGCCTCCCATTGGCATGGTCATCGGAGGCGTGGATTTCTCCAACCTTTTCATCAACCTGTCCAATAAAAAGGTGGATACCCTGGCGGAAGCCGTGGCGGCAAAGGTTCCGGTCATTGCCTATGGTAAGTTTTTGACAACGGTCCTTGATTTTGTTATCATGGCTTTTGTCATCTTCATGATGGTTTCCCTGCTGAACCGCTTCAAGAAGGAAGAAGTCAAGGCCCCGGAAACGGTTTGCCCGTTCTGCAAGATGCCGATTGATCCGGAAGCTACCAAATGTCCTCATTGCACGTCTGATATTCCTCAGGAGAATCACTGAGCCCGAGTTTTTTCCATGCAGTCAGTCCGTTCATAGATGAGGGACTGCTGCATGGATTCTTATTTTTTTAAACTTTTTCAAGGAGGTCATCCCATGAACGTGATTGATACGCTTCAGGAACGTGGGTACCTGAAACAATTGTCTCATGAACAAGAAATCAAGGAACTGCTCGAAAAGGAAAAAATCACTTTCTATATCGGTTTTGACCCGACGGCAGATTCCCTTCATGTCGGCCATTTCATCGCCCTGATGGTTATGGCCCATATGCAGCGCGCTGGCCATCGCCCAATCATTCTGCTGGGCGGCGGCACGGGTATGATTGGTGATCCCAGCGGGAAGAACGAAATGCGTAAGATGCTGACACCGGAATTCATCCGTCATAATGTGGAATGCTTCAAGAAGCAGGTCGGCCGTTTCATTGACCTGTCGGAAGGCAAGGCCATTATCGCGGATAACGCCGATTGGCTCCTTGACCTGAACTATGTTCAGTTCCTCCGGGAAATCGGGGTCCATTTCTCCGTGAACCGCATGCTTGCCGCGGAATGTTACAAGAACCGGCTGGCCAGTGAAAATGGGCTGTCCTTCTTTGAAATGAACTACATGATCATGCAGGCCTATGATTTCTATACCCTGCATAAAAAGTATAACTGCGTCATGGAATTAGGCGGGGATGACCAGTGGTCCAACATGATTGCCGGCGTGGAACTGATTCGCCGCAAGGACCATCAGCCCGCTTACTGCATGACCAATACCCTCCTGACGAACAGTGCCGGTCAGAAGATGGGTAAAACGGTCGGCGGTGCGGTCTGGCTCTCTGCCGAGAAGACTTCTCCTTACGGTTTCTACCAGTATTGGAGAAACGTGGATGACGCGGATGTGGAAAAATGCCTGTCCCTGCTGACCTTCCTGCCCATGGAGGAAGTCCGTCGTCTCAGCAGCCTTCAGGGCTCTGCCATCAACCAGGCCAAGGTGGTGCTGGCCTATGAAGTTACGAAGCTGGTTCACGGGGAAGCCGAAGCAGAGAAGGCAAAGGAAGCAGCTGAGGCATTGTTTGCCGGCGGCGAGAACCTGGACAATGTGCCCACGATTCCCGTGACGGATGCTGATATGGGCAAGAAGCTGCTGGACATCCTGGCAGAATTCAAAGTCATCGCTACCAAGAGCGAAGGCCGGCGGCTCATGCAGCAGAATGGCCTGACCATTGAGGATGTAAAGGTTACGGATGTCAACACGGAAGTGACACCGGAGCTGTTTGGCGGCAAAGAGAGCGTACTGCTCCGCAAAGGTAAGAAAAAATACTATAAATTAGCAAGACAATAAGAAAGCGCGGCTGCGGCCGCGTTTTTTTGTTTTTGTGGGTTTACCCTGTTGAGGCGTCGAAGACGACTCAATAAGAACCACCCGCTATGCGGGTGCGCGGTATTTGTTATACAAAT
>CADBQR010000104.1 GCA_902796945.1 uncultured Acidaminococcus sp. | reverse complement strand
TATAGATTTAATTTATATCATTACAGATAAAATATATTATACAAATTCCTTTTTTCATTTTATACTAAAACCACAAAAAAGGAACCCCCTCTTTTGAATGAAGAAAAAACGCCAAAAGCGCTTTTGCCACCAGCCAAAAGCCCTGGCAACAGGTGGGACCATCTCACCGGAAAGGAGCCATCATGATGACGACCTGTACAGCAACCCCATCCATCGACAGGGAAACCAAGAGCCCGTCCCTGAACCTGCGTTCTGACTCCTGGCCCCTGCTCTTTCTGATGACCTCGGTTGGCGGCTTTTCTGCCTCCTACAGCTTTCTTGCCAGGGGCGGCGTCTTTGCCTTTGCCCAGACCGGCAACATCATCTACTCCGGACATGTGATCGCCAGCGGCCATTTCGTCCAGGTCCTGACCTTTCTCTTCCCTGTTCTCTCCTATATGGCAGGGCTTTTTGCCTCCCAGCAGCTGGAAAAGCGGATCACCGGAAAAGTTGCTTTTCAGAAAACCGTCCTGCTCCTGGAAAGCCTCCTCATGGGAGTGACCGCCCTGCTCCCCGTTTCCTACATCACTACGCGGCTGGCCCTCTGCCTGCTCGGTTTATCCTCCGGCCTGCAGATGGAAACGTTTCATCGGATTGGAGCCCACGAATATACCAGCATCATGGTCATGGGCAACATGAAACGCACCGTGGAAGCCTTCAGCGCCTATCTGAACGACCGCTGCAAGGCCTCCCGGAACAAGGCCCTGATGTACGTTGCGGTCAACGCAATCTTTTGCCTGGGATCCGCCTGGGGATATATGGTGACTACGGCCGTTGGCGACAAGGCCATCCTGCTCCCTGCCCTGCTCCTGGTCCTGGGTGCCCGTCTGCTGAAGGAATGATGGCTATAAAGAGGCCCCGGGCACTGTCCGGTTATATAAAACTACGCCGCTGAACCTTTGGACTTCTGTACAAAAGGTTCAGCGGCGTAGCTTTTACTGGCCGGGCATTATTCTTCCCGGCCCTGCTCCTGCATGACTTCTTCCACAAAATGGGCTGCCGCAGCCGGCAGCTCTTCTTCCTTGTTCCAGATAAGGGCACTGGACGAATCAACGACAGGTTGGGAAATGACGCGGTGTTCCAGGGTTGACGGAGAAAGCAGGCGGGGTGCAAATTCAGGTACAACAGCAATTCCCAGACCATTCCCGGCCCAGGTGAGAAGTGGAAGGACCTCATCACTTACACAGAACAAATTCAAAGGAATCTGTTTGTCCCTTCCATAGTTCCTGACCACGGTCTCATAGCGGCGATGCACCAGAAGCGGTGTCTGCCCGCATATTTCAAGAGGGGCCGCTCCGCTGCCTTTGGGAAGCAGGATGGGGAGTCCTGCCAGCACCATGCGTTCAGGGGGAAAATCGACGACATGGTACAGCGTACGGTCAACGGGAAGTCGGACAAAACCCAGATCGATCTGATGATGATCGTGGCAAGGGAAGTGGCAGCCGCAATGGCTGGCGGGATATTAAAGAAAGCGGTCAGGATGCCTACATAGATGCCACCGCCCCCGCCGCCTAAAGAAATAATCAAAAGACCAATCAAAAAGCCGACAATCGGTAATGCAAACAGACTCATTTTCAAACCCCCTCAGTGCTTCTATCAACGTCACTAAGTATAGTGGAAAATGAATCAGATTAAAAATACTTGTTTTATCTGTTTTACAGTTGTAAATCAACTATAAAAATCAATGATTTCCTGCTGAAAAATGCCTCTTCCGCTGCGGCAAAACCCGCTCCAGTTCAAAATAAACCCATTCGGCATACGGCCTTTCTCCGCTCTTTTCACAGGGGCTGTTCGTCACCGATCGTCCTTGATTCCGCTTCTTTTCTTCATTGCTTTCCATCAATACCCCTCTTTTACGCATGTATATTAGCCCTTTGCTTGATTTTTTTATATAATATATATATTGAATTTTAATTTATTTTCCATATCCAAGGAGGGGATTTCATGATTGATTTGCGCAGTGATACCCTGACCATACCGGACAAACCCATGCTGGAAACCATTTTAACGGCACCTTTGGGCGATGATGGCCGGCTTGACGCGGAAGGCCGCGGGGAGGACCCGACGGTCAATAAGCTGGAAGATACGGCGGCGGCCCTGATTGGCAAGGAAGCTGGTCTGTTATGTGCTTCCGGCACCATGGGCAACCAGGTTGCGGTTCTCACCTGGTGCCGTCCCGGGGATACGGTCCTGATCAATGACAGGCAGCATCTTGACCGCAGCGAAAAAACAGCCTTTGACCCGCGTTTCGGTCAGCTCCGTAAAGCAATGTACCGTTTGGATGACCAGTTCCAGCCGGACCTTACGGAAATCGAAGCGGCTTTCAAAACCGGGAACATCAAGCTGCTGTGCTTCGAAAATACCCATAATTATTCCGGCGGCACCTGCATCACTGTCGCAACCCTTAAGGAAATCGCGGCACTTGCCAAAACGTATGGCATTCCGGTCCATATGGATGGGGCCCGGCTCTTCAATGCCGCCATCTATCTGGGGGTTCCGGCTTCCGAACTCTGCCGCTACGTCGATTCCGTACAGTTCTGTTTCTCCAAGGGGCTGGGTGCTCCGATTGGCTCTGTACTCTGCGGCACCAGGGATTTCATTCAGGAAGCCAAGCAGACGCGTAAACTGATGGGTGGTGCCATGCGTCAGGCCGGCGTCATCGCGGCACCGGCACTCTATGCGCTGGAGCATAACATTCCCCGCCTGCAGGAGGACCACGATCACTGCGCCCGCTGTGCCCAACTTCTCCAGGGGCTCAAAAAAATCGGGATCCAGAAAAAGGTTGAAACGAACATCCTCATGCTGGATATGAAGGATGCGGGA
This sequence comes from uncultured Acidaminococcus sp., assembly GCA_902796945.1. Lineage (GTDB taxonomy): Bacteria > Bacillota > Negativicutes > Acidaminococcales > Acidaminococcaceae > Acidaminococcus. The sequence goes on along the minus strand of CADBQR010000104.1, from coordinate 13,350 downwards.
ATCACCCCGCAGGCTTTCTGTGACCGGGCCCGCGAAAAGGGACTTCTGATCCGGCCCATTATCGATACCTGGGTGCGCCTTGTCTTCTATAAAGGGATCACCGCAGCGGATGCGGAAGGAGCCGCCCGGATTATCCGTGAAATCGACGCGGAACTATAAAATAGGGAGGGAAAAAGATGGTTATTAACGGGAAGAAAATCTCTCTGACAACACAGATCTTTACGGCCATGATTTTGGGGTCCATTGCCGGCCTCCTTGCGGGGAAAACGATGGTTCAATTAGGCTTTATCGGCGACATCTGGCTGAACTGCATCAAGATGATTGTCGTTCCCATGGTCATCTGCACGATCGTGACCGGCATCATCTCCCAGGACAGCCTGACTTCCCTGAAAAGGGTCAGTGCCAGGATCATCGCCTATTATGTCATCACGACCATCCTCGCCTGCATCGTCGGCCTTACCGTGGCAAGCATCCTGCAGCCTGGCCATTATGCCAACTTTGCAGGCCTTGCGGCCAAAAAGGTAACCGGTGATATCAACGTGACCTTTGCAGGGTTCCTGAAGGGATTATTCTCCACCAATATGGTAGCGACCTTTGCCAAGGGCAATATCGTCCAGACCCTGGTCATTTCCATTCTGCTGGGCGTTGCCATCCTGAAAATCAAGAATCCTGACCATAAGGAAACGATGAAGCACTTTTTTGAGGCTGCCAACAGCATGATTTTCTCCCTCATCGGAATGATCATGGAAGTCTCCCCCATCGGCATCTTCTTTTTGATGGGCAGTTCCTTCGGCAAATACGGCGCCGGTATCTTTACCAGTATGGCCGTGCTGGTTGGCACCTATTATGCCGCCTGCCTGGCCCACGTCCTCGTCGTCTATGGCGGGTTCCTCATGATTTTTGCCCATATGAATCCCTTCCGTTTCATCAAGGACAGTGCTGAGCTTTGGATCTACACCATTTCAACGTGCAGTTCGATTGCTTCCATTCCGATCAACATGAAAGTGGCGAAGGAAAAGTTCGGCATTCCGGACCGGATTTCCGGATTCACCATTCCCCTGGGCTCCCAGATGAATACAGATGGTTCCGTGCTGCTCTATGCCTGTGTCATTCTGTTCATCAGCCAGATGATCGGCCATCCCATGAGCCTGCCCCAGCTGATCAATACCATCTTCATTTCCACGATCATGTCCATGGGCGGCGGTGGCATCCCCGGCAGTGGAATCGTGAAGCTGATGGTTGTCGTACAAGCGGTGGGCCTGCCCATTGAAGTCGTCGGTGTCATTGCAGCCTTCTACCGCCTCTTTGATATGGGAACCACCACCAACAACTGCGTGGGTGACCTTGTGGGCACCATCATCGTCGGCAAGGCAGAAATGAAAGCGGAAGCAAAAGAAATCGCCTGAGCAGATTGGCAAAGAACCTTCTTCCCATTGTATAATGGGGAAAAGGTTCTTTTTTTATGTTTAGGGGAAAAGGGGATGATTTCGTGTTCCGCTATATGGACTATATCTATAGCGTTTATGAGGAAAAGAGCTTCAGCCGGGCTGCCCAGAAGCTGCATATTTCCCAGTCATCGCTGAGTATCACCATTGGGCGTGCCGAAAAGGAAATTGGTGCCAGGATCTTCAATCGCGGCACAACACCCATCTCCCTGACAGAGTTCGGAATGGCCTATATTGAAAGCATAAAAACCATTTACGGCCTGAAAACGGACCTGGAAGAGCATATTCGCCAAATGGGTGCCGCCCTGCGGGGAAGGGTCGCCATCGGCGCCAGCAGTTTCTTCTCGACCCATTTGCTGACACGGACCATTCAAAAATTCCGCAGTACCTATCCCCATGTAAAGATCGAGCTTTTCGACCATATCATGCCGGAGCTCGAAAAGAAGCTTGACAGTGAATTTATCGATTTCATTGTATCCAATACGAAAAAGACGGAGGATCGCTACCGCAACATTCTTCTTTTTCCCGATTACCTCTACGTCATGGTCGTTCCCGCCCTTTGCCCTCCCACCCTGTCGCCCAGGCAAAGCATCGCGTTCGACCAGATTGGGCGGGAAAAGAAACTGCGGACAAAGGGGATTGCCCTCGACCAGTTTGCTTCCGTTCCCTTTCTCCTGCTTCACCCGGGGAACAACCTGCGTTACAGTGCCGACAGCCTGCTTGAGGAAGCCGGCATTCATCCCCCGGTCATCCTGGAAGTGGACGAAACAACGACCCTCTACCCCATGGCGAGAGCCGGACTGGGAGCCACCATCGTCGGCAGCTATGTCATCCGCAAACTCGGGAAACCCGGTGACGCCCTGTTCTTCCCTTTGAACGGAAAAGCCGCCAGGCGCGGCACCTACCTGAATATATTGAAAAACAAGCGCATGACCCCGGTACTGCAGGAGTTTATCAAGGAACTGAGGGACTACTGTGCAAAGGAGGAAAACCGGTTTTAAGCGGTGCTCCGGGATAAGGGCGGGCCGTCCAGCGATGGCAGGAGGAGTCCGCACTTTCTTTTTACGGGGCAGAAATTTGTGACGGTATATGGGAAAGACCGTGAGAAAAGGAATAATCCTTTCTTCACGGTCTTTTTATTGCGGTTCACGATTTATGGCTTTCCAAAAAACTCCACAATGGTATGAATGGCCAGGGCCATATGCTGCGGATTCTGGAACGGATGGTTGGCTCCTTCCACGGGGATAAACTCGATGACGTTATTTTCCGCGAATTCCCTTGTACAGGCTATGGGAATCATCTCGTCCCGGGTCCCGTGAAGGATGATCATCTGGTCAGCAAAATCAAAATACTCGTGCTGCCGTACATCAAAAGCCTTCAGGGAATCCAGGAAGGTGTGATCGATTTTCATTTTCCGTTCGAAACCGACCTGGATTTCCTTGCCCTTTTCCAGGGCTTTCAGGCCCACCGCGTCAATGTGGTTGGACATGGATTCATACATATTGACCCCGGGACAGCGCAGGGCAATTTTCCGGAAAGGATTTCCTACCTCTATGAGATACCGCAGCGTCAGATAGCCGCCGAAGCTTGTGGAGTAATTATAGAGCGCCTTTGCGCCCAAGGTCTTTTGGGCGTATTCCGTGACAATTGTCAGGTAGGTCAGGCATTCCTCCACAGTAAGTTTCTTACGGGCATCCTCCCCGTGGCAGGGCCAGTCAAAGGCGATGACAGCCCAATCCTTGTACTTGGAAAGGAGATGTTCTGCAAAGCTTGTCGTACCAGCCGTATCCTTGCTGCTTCCGAACCCGTGGGTCATGATCACCACATGCTCAAATTCGCGGGCTCCCCTGGCATGATCCCCGGCAAAAAAGCGACAGCGAATGCTATACCCCTCGCTATTGATCTGAAGTTTCTTTTCTATCATTACATCGGCTCTCTTTCTTATCGCTTTTCGGTAAGTTTGGAAAGAAGCGATCTTCTTTCCCGGTTATCCAGGCATGTTGGCCCGGTCAGGTCGTTTCCCGGACCAGGTTCCTGGCATATTCCACCAGTGAACGGCCCCAGTCCGTCCGCAAATACCGCACATCCAGGGCCGTCGGGGAAATCCGCCAGCGGTCAATGGCATCGGCATCCTTGAAGATATCATAAAGAGGAATGGCAGCGGCAAGCCCCTTTTCCCGGAATTTTTCCTTTCCCAGTTCATCATCCCGGTCATGGTAAGCCATGATGAGATACACCCGCTCATCAAAAGGAATCAGCCCTTTTTTGCTGAAACGACGGAAATTTTCCGCGGCCCGTGCTCCGTGACCCACGTCCCGGGTATCATCATGCCGGCGGGAATCATGAAAGATGGAGGCCTTGCAGAGCACGGTGGTCTCATCATCATTGAGCCCGGCCATGCGGGCAATTTTCAGGCAGTACAGCAGCACCCGGGCACAATGGCTCTTGGTATGGAGAATGCTCACGAAATGCCCGAATTCGATCTTTTCCTCCATAAAGGAATACCACATGGAAAAAGTTTCCTGAAGGCCTTTCGGTTCTTCCGAAAGGGCACGATCCAGAAACATCATCAATCATCTCCTGGTCTATCATTGTGTACCATCCAATACTATACCCCAAAGCAGAAGAATTGGGTAGTCCTGCCGGGAGGTCGGGAAAGCCGGTTTCAGGAACCTAAAAATAAATCATGGCCGGACGGGACCGGGGCCACGGAAGGATTCCCTGAAAACCTTACGGGTTTCCGACAGCAAAAACAAGCCCGTCCTTTTATGGGCGGGCTTGTTTGTATCATCGCCCCGGGGAACTCCTGCCTCTTCAGCAATAAGGGGAAAGCACAGTGGAAAGCAGGAACCACCAGCCGAAACAATCTTATTTTTTGACTTCGTTGACGCGGACACGTTCAATGGATGGATTTCCATTCCGGTCGCGGGCGATCGTATCTACACGGATGTATTTCAGTTCAGGAGAGAACTCCTTGACAAGCTGGCTCAGCTCCGGATCCCTGGCTCCTATGCCGCTTTCAACGATGGCGTTCCAGCTTCGTTATAGCGGGTGCCCGGGCATTCGCCAAAGTCGCCGGCCATGCACTTTTCCCATACAGGGCATTGCCTCCTATCCAAAAGAATTGACGTTGCGTCAGCCCCCGGCAATTTCCCCCATTGTATTTTTGAGCAGGTTCAGGAACAGTTCGCTGGCAGGGCTTTTCCAACGATCCTTTTGCCGGGCAGCAATGGCAGTCATATGGGGCTTGACCAGGTCCAGCGGCAATGAAACCAGGCTCCCCCGCTCCAGTTCCTCTTTTACGGTAAAATACGGGAGGAAGGATACTCCCAGTCCATTTTCCGTGCAATGCTTGATGGTTTCAATACTTCCGACCTCAAAGGGCGTATCCAGCTGGATTTTCTTTTTTTCCAGATATTCCTGGAACATGACAAGAGAAAGGGCATCCGGGTCATTCTGGATATGACAGAGGTACTTTTTCCTTCCCGGTGTGATGAAATCCCGTTCATCAGCGGAAAGAGCCGGCGCGCCGACCAGCACCAAGGGAAACTCACACAATGGCATGACCTCGATGGATTTGGGATAATTTCCCACATCATAATGAAGGGCAATGTCGATTTCGCGGCTGCCGGAACAGAGCCTGCGGAAGATTTCAAAGCAATTCAGGCATTGCAGCCGCAGTTCGACATGGGGTGCCTTTTCCCTGAACGCCTTCAAAACGGGAGGAAGCTGGTAGGTAATGAGGGACTCCGGAGCGGCGATGGTCAGGATTCCCTGCAGCTGGTCCCGCTGCCTGCAGTAGGTCGTGAGGGCAGCCGCACTGTCCAGCACCTGGTCAATGAAAGGGAGCAGTTCCCGGCCAGCGGGAGTCAGTGTCTTGCTGCCATTCTTTCCTTCAAAGAGCTGGACCCCGAATTCCTGTTCCAGCTGGTGAATTTGAAACGTCAATGTGGAAGGGGCATAATTCAGCTCTTTTGCCGCCTGCTGATAACTGCCAGTATCGATGATTTTTCTGAAGGTCAACAGATATTTGAGTTCCATGGCAACCTCTCATTTCAATATTATTGAAATATATTATAAATACTTCAATTTGACCAAATAAACTTGACAGGATTATAATACACCATACCATTGGAGTTATACAAGGAGGAAAAAATGGAATTTGATACGAAAATCAAGATCATTTTGCGCGAAGGCCTGAAATCCTGGCAGGAACTGAATGTGACAGCCTTTTTGATGAGCGGGATTGCCGCCACGCAGGACATTGTTGGGCAGCCTTACGAAGACGCAGATGGCGTAACCTATCTTCCCATGTCCCAGCAGCCGATCGTGATCCTGACGGCGGACGGGGAAACGCTTTTTAAAGTTATGAAAAAAGCAAAGGAAAGAGATATGGCCGTTGCCATTTATACAGAAGAGCTCTTTGAAACCTTCAATGATGAAGACAACCGGGCTGCCGTCAAACAGGTTGGCACCGATGACCTTCATCTGGCAGGTATTGCCATCCGCGGAAAAAGAAATCCTCTGGACCGGATCACAAAAGGACTCGCCATGCACGCCTGAGGGTAAAACCGCAGGACTGGCCGGGCAGCCCGTTACGGAGTATTTTCAGCAGCCCGGTCCGCCCGTCCACGTCGGCCTTATGGCCCAATCATTATTTTGGTGGATTTACCATGCGCCCTGCCATTTTTGTATAAACCGATTGAAAAAAACTGTGAAGAAATGAGGAAAAATCATCTCTTCACAGTTTTTTACAGATGCTCAATCCGGAAAGGGCAGATAAAGCAGCGGAACGTGCTGCTGTGCCGCATGCATATCCGTTTCCCCAATAGTACCCTGGGCTCTCGGACGGGGCAGGGTAATCTTGATTGCATTGGCAGCATCATATTTTTCGAGACAATAGACCTGTTCCGGCGTCACATGATACGTCCGGCAGATCCATTCCTTTGTCAGGACATGGGACTCCAGGAAGCGGTGATAATCTTCCGAATTCTTGAAGATAATGTCCATCGTGATTTCAAAGGGGCCTGAATTCTTGCTCCTGACAATTTTGGCTACATCCATCACCGTTCTCATTTATTCCACCTCCATCACCTTGTAAGGAAACACTTCGCAGGGATCATTCAATTCCATCAGATGGTAGATATTGAACTTGCAAACCTTTCCCAGGGGAATCTCCAGCGGTGTGAAGGGCAGCCCGATATTTGCACCCGTTGCAATACGGCCTTCATAAGGAAAATGCAGAAGCGTCGTACGGGCTTTATTGCAGAGGATCCTGGCCATTTCCTGGGTCGGGGAAGCCACTTCAATAATTATGCATAGTTCATGGGCCACCTGATGGGTAAATTCCAATTCTCCCATAACGCCATTCTTGCCGTAGACGTGGTAAATCAGCTGACTTTGGGCATATTCTTCAGGAAATGTTTCTTTTACCATGTTCCGTACACTTTTCAGCGTACTGTCAATATGCTCAATCATGATGGGATCACGGGTTCCGCAGACACAAATGGAACGGTATCCAACAGGGCAGGCGGCTTCCATTTTTACCGTATATTTTTTATCGGGAATAAACCGGGAGCCAGAAACCCTGCAGACCCGGTCGCTTACCTGTTCAAAGACACAGTCCTTCAGGTTCAGGGTACCACCCGGTCCTTTTAGCAGATAGGGATGGGATTTTTCATAAAGGGTATGGGCAGCAACGGAATAGGTTCTGCAATATCCAGCTGGATCCATACTCTCCAGGTAGAAACAATCTTTTTTCAACGTAACCAGAAGCGTCTTGCACATCGGTTCAGCGCACATGGCACCGCACTCGGCAATTTTGGCCATATGCCAGGCCAGTCCGGGGTCAAAGCCCTCATGGATGGCCATGGCCGCCATGGGAGAAGGATCATAGGAACGCCCGGAAATAACGACGTCACAATAGCCTTCCCGATCCCACAGCCTGGCATAGGGTTCACTTCCCATCTGCGCAACGACTTCGACCGCGTCATGGACATCCTTTTCCGTCAGTTCCGGAACATTTCCGCCACAGGGTTTGACGCGCCCTTCCTTCATTCTTTGCAGGATCAGGTTTTTATCGATATCCGCATAGATAACCCCGATGCGCAATTTCAGCCCCGTTTCGGCCGCAGCCTGTTTCGCCAGGTCAACAAATAAGTCAACGTGGCCATTGGTACCATCGCCACCGGCCGATGAAATAAAGACCGGAATATGATGTTTTTTCCCCTCCGTGACGAGGAACCTGATTTCCTTATAGTACGCTTCCTTTGAACAGGTCATTTCCCCCAAAGCCAGTTTTTGCGGTCCCGAATCGGTTGAACCGGAATCAACCGAAATCATATCCGGGTTTCGCTTCAGTCCTTCCAGGAACCACTTTTCAGGAAAGCCATAACCCAGCATTCCCGTTGGCACCAATACTTTGAACGCATCCTTCTGCATAAGCCTTCACTGTCCTCTCCTTATCCTGAAACCAATCCAATGCTCCAACCGGTTACATCACAGGATTTTCCTATTTGAATTATACATTCCGTGGTATGATATTGTAAAAGATAATTATAGGTATAAAGTCATATCTTAAATGTTATGATGGAGGAAATATGAACAGTTATGAAATCGAAGCGGTACTGACGGTATATAAAGAAAAAAGTTTCACCAGGGCAGCCGATATCATGCATGTTTCCCAGCCATCGCTGAGCAGGACCATTGCAAACATCGAACATACCATAGGCGGCAAGATCTTTGACCGGTCATTAAGTCCCATTGGCCTTACGGAACTGGGGAAAAATTATATCGATACGGCCTGCAGGATCAATAATTTATTATTTGAATTTGATACCAAATGCCATGATATGCTGAAGGTAAAAACAGGGACCATTCGGCTTGGGATCACGCGCAGCAGGGCACATTACTACTTGCCGGTCCTCATTCCCGGGTTCCTGAAAAAGTTTCCCTACGTTGATTTCAAGCTCCAGGAAAACAATACGAGTGGCCTGCTCCTGCAGTTAAAGGAAGGCTCCATCGATTTTGCCATTTTTACCTTATGGGGAAAGGATCCGGACCTTGTTTACCGCCCTATCAGCATTGAACAGCTTTACCTCTGTACACCTCCTGGCTATCTCCCGGTTCCCAAGGGACAAAGCTTTACGGAGGTGCTCCCGCAGCTCAGGGAAAAGTGCCTGCCCCTTGTGACACTTCATAAGGGGCAGCGGCTGCGGAAAATCACCTCAGAGATTCTCCGGGATTATAGGCTGGACAGTAAAATGGTATTGGAAGTTGGAGCCGTCGAAATTGCCGAGCGGATTTGTGCCCAACAGATTGGCGTGACCTTTGCCGGTGATCTGCCTAAAAAGGTCCTGGAAAATGAGCTTTCCCTGGACTATTACCGACTGCCCGAACGCTATCATTTGCCGGTCGTCATAGCATACCGAAAAGGATTCTTTCTGTCCGCGTTATATCATGAATTCCTGGAGCACATCGCAGCCAGCAGGGACAGGCTCTAGGAGCGAAACGACAGGCTTGCTTTTGCGACCATCGGGTCCTGTCCCGGGATATAATTTTTGCATCCCCCCGGTTTCCGGTTCCGTGCGACTTCATACCACTTTGCCCGGCTAAAACACAAAGCCCTGCCTATCCATATTGATCCCTTCTTTTCCGGGTGGCCAGTAAAGAAGGGATTTTTTACAGGCAGGTCCTAAGCACAAAATCAGCACCGCCCCGTAAAACGGGCGGTTTGCTCTGGGGCTATAAGTCCCTATTACCGGCTGCGTCTCAAGGCGCTGGCTTGACTCAAGCCGTATTGCCCTTGACTCGTAGCTACCCTTTAATTCGTATTACTTGCCTTAACCCCTGAAGGGGTCTTCGTATTCCTTTACACTCAATTTATCTAATGCAATATTGCGTTTTTCTTGATCTCGGATATATTTTGCTACTGTGGCTTCATTAATTCCCACTGTGCTTACATAATATCCTCCTGCCCAAAAATGCCTGTTCCCAAATTTATACTTCAAATTTACATGTTTATCGAACATCATCAGGGCGCTTTTCCCTTTTAGATATTCCATAGTGCTACCCTATATTTTGGCGGGATAGATACCAGCATTTGTACATGGTCTGACATAAGATGTCCTTCAATGATTTCAACACCTTTGTATTTACAAAGGACTCGTATGATATCCCTCAGACTTTCACGGTATTGATTATATACGACTTTCCTTCTATACTTTGGACAGAACACGATATGATATCTGCAAAACCATTTAGTATGGGCAAGGCTATTTGTCATCATACCCATAGAATCATCCTTTCTAACGTACAATACGGCTTGAGTAACTGTATTATACCTGGATGGGATGATTTTTTTATAACGGTCGACGCGCACCCGCATAGCAGGTGGTTCTTTGTCTCGTTTGCTCCCTATTCGGTCGCAAAGCTCGACCGGCTAAAGCTACTAATCAAAACTACCCGTATAACGGGTAGTTTTCTCAGCGGCTGGAAGCCGCATTACCTGCCTGGGCTAAAGCCCTTAGATAAAAAACACGCCAACCGCACTACACTCTCTGGCAGCCCCTCAACCGAGGGGCTTATTTTTTGTACTTTTCTCCCGTAAATGGATCTACTGTTTCGAACAGAGATACTTCGTCATCCATCATGTCTTCACGCAGTTGGTCTTGTATCTATTTCCGTATTGTTTCCTCATTTCTTCCCACGGTGTCAACATAGTATCCCCTTGCACCAAAATTTTCTTTTTCCATATTTGTACTTTAACTGGGCATGTCGTTCGAATATGAGCAGTGAGCTTTTTCCTTTCAAATACCCCCATAAATTCTGATACCGATCGTTTGGGTGGAATATTTACCAACATATGGATATGGTCTCTGCAAGCATTAGCTTCTATAATTTCAACATTCTTACGCTTGCACAAATCTCTCAAAATTCTTCCTAGGTCTTCCCTTAATTTACCGTAAATGATTTGACGACAATATTTTGGTGCAAACACAATATTGATATTTGCAACGCCATGTTGTGTGTGACAGACTATTAATATCCATTTAATGGACCTCCTTTATTTTAGTGTGTGCGGTTTTGCGGCCACATCCATTTTAAATAAAGGAGATTTTTTGTATAGCTAAAAGCTTTCCGGAACCCCACGCATAGCGCGGGGTTATCAATACCGACAATAAAAAACCGCTCACGTCTGCACGTAAGCGGTTTACAGCTCTATTTCTTAAGTTCTGCAAGGCCCGGTTCCTCTTTATCGAAGATTGCCTTTTCTTCCGGAGTTAACGCTTCCGGGTAATCGCGGAAGAAGTATATTTCCTTTTTCCTGTCGAAGCTAAAGACGAGCACTCCAATGTACGGGATATCTTTCCACCAGATTTTACTTTTCGGATCCTTTTTGTACCACAGACTCTTCATTTTATGCCGCCTCCTTCGCCCTTCTTCTGGAGTTCTTTCGCATTATTAATATATCCCATAATCTCACGAAATTCAATCGAATTAGCGAGCTCTTCCGCGTCAACAAGCGTAGCCGTGCATAAATATTGCTCTTTTGCTCCGAATCTTCTTACAAGCCTGGTCTCGATTGTTGGGATTTCCTCTCTTTCGTTAACAAACGGCTTCCATTTATTGTCCCAGCTATCACCCTGTAGCTCCAGATATTCCGGCCCGTTTTTTGTATTTCTCACCACGGCAGCGTGTCTTGCATAAGTGAAATCATAATATTTCCCACGCTTCAATTTTTTGAGCATTCTTGCCACCTGCTCTAAGGTTACATCATCTTCCTTGATTCCATTTACGCCGGCTATTTTACCTATACTCTGCACGGTGTCATTTTTTGCAAATATAGTTAGGCTTAATCCTCCTCTAAAGTCGTACACTTTGTACCCAGCCAAATTCGCGATAAACGTGAGCGCCATGGAAGAGCAGGACCCTTTAGTCTGGTCCGGTCCTGCGATATCTTCTATGATTTCATCTTCTCTCTTGCTCCCTGCCGCGATTTGATCCTCACGCTTTTCTACTGGCCTGTATTTCACTTTTTTGACAAGCACCTTGCCAAAACGTAGGCGCAGCCATTTGACATGCTTTTAAGATCGACATGCTGATCTCTTTCTGGGTTTGAATTTTTGTACGTATCCCTCAACGTCTTCATGACAGTCTTTACATTGTTTATTTCCCAGAAGGGCCTCCTTCTCATGTATTTTTCAAGGACCACGTTAAGTATCGCGATGTTTGCGGTCAGGAAAGATTCGAATTGAGGTCGCATTTCTTCCTGAACTTCTTTTACTTTTTCATTTGACTCTTTGTCTTCCAGGTAGCTTATATGAACCCGAGACCGTAGCTTCTGTATTTCATCTGCCAGGGCTTTGATGGAGTGTCCTTTCTTTTGATTTTCCTTTACTCCATTTACCCTATTCACGAAATCCTTTAAGCCTCTTTTAAATTCTGCCGGGCTTGAAAGGCCATATTCATAATCAATACACATTCTCACAAATTATTTATAATCATCAGGATTTGTAATCGGCTTGATGCGATGATACTGGATATCGAATATTTCGTCGTGCAGCTTATCTCTCAAATCTGGTCGACGGTTGAGCTGGTATAGTTTCCTCGTCTGTTTTAGCTTTTCGATCAGTTTGTTTATATCTTCCAGCTTGATTTTCTGTTTCGATTCCACTTTCGAATCCGGCTTCGGTTCCGGTTTCGGAAGTGGAGCCGGTTTCGGTGGTTTTGGCACCGAGGCGTTCCGCCACCCTTCTACCGGAGCTCCTTCCATCTGTCCTGGCAGCTTTGGCCCGATGAAGCTGTGTTTTTCCCTTCCGGTCCATGTATGCCCTGAAAATTTGCCACCAGCTCCACCATCAATCTTGCCGTTGGTTAGATGGACGTGGGATCCCTCGATTGTTCGCCAGTTTTTTGGATCTGGGTCTTTAGGATAGTCTGCGTCCATGGTCAGTACGGCGTGCGTCAACCGCAGCTTCGTGATCATCAATTTTGCTAGAATACTATTTCTTGCGTCTTTCTGCATTCTACATTATCCTCTCAAAGTCTGGCCGCTGCATCTGCATAATTCTTCCACCATAGAAAACTCTGGCCGGGAATGTCACTTGCTCTAGATCAATGATGGGTTCTGGGTAGCACCGGCAGTTTGGGCAGCAGCCTGCGTGATAATGGCCCATGGTATTTCTGTATGGCTTCCCGTTCTGCCCGTAGATCGGGAATAGGTCCTCTGGGGCCGGCGGGTCGTTCCAGTTTATGATCACGCCAGACATTTGTCGGTGGCTCCACCGCGTCCGGCCGTCGCCGGCAGCTCCTCCTACCGGGCGCCAGATATACCAGTTGATACCGTACCTCTCGGCCCGCTGCCGAGTCAGGTTCGTTGACGTCATGGATACCTGCGTGCGTGCGATCAGCTTTGCCCGAGCCTGCGTCTTCTCCGGGAACATCTTCTGGATCTCCGCTTCCAGGTCGGAGGCTCTGCGGCCCTTCAGGGCTTCCCGTGCGATATAGTCCGCTACGTCATGGCCAATGTCGGACGGTAGTGTCACGATTCTGTACGTCGCCTCGTCCACCAGGTTCCAGAAGATTTTCTTGGTCTCTCCTTGGAGCTCTCTCTGGATCCGGCGGTACATTTCCCGTCCCTTCCCGTTGATGGCCGCGGCCTGGCGCCAGGTGTGTCCCTGGTCAGAAAAAAGGCCGGAGACCATTTTCATGGCCGCGGCCTCGCATAGCTTTCTGTATTCTTCTGTCTCCGATGCTTTCTGCAGAACACTTATAATCTCATCGAGGGTGCTAGCTTCACGGACCTGCTTAATGATGTAGTTCCGCACGATAGCCAGCAGGCGCCGGCGGAAGGCCATTTCTATTCTGTACTTTGGTTCCCACAGGGGTGCCTGCTTTTTCATGT